>NZ_MUBA01000534.1 GCF_002154575.1 Streptomyces bobili | reverse complement strand
TGGGCGCCGTCTCCCTCGCCCGCCTCGATCAGCGCGTACGTCACGAGGGCGAGGGAGACGGCGCCCAGCACCGCGCCGAGGACGTCGAAGCGGCCGTGGGTCTTGCCGTCGCCCGACTCGGGGACGTGCCGCAGGGCGATCGGGACGCAGAGCAGGGCGAGGGGCACGTTGAGCAGGAACACCCAGCGCCAGCCGGGCCCGTCCACCAGCCAGCCGCCCAGGAAGGGCCCCACGGCCGCGCCGACGCCCCCGAAACCCGACCACAGGCCCACGGCCCGGCCCCGGTCGTCGCGGTGGAAGGAGGCCTGGATGATGGCCAGCGAGCCGGGGGTGAGGAGGGCGCCGCCGATGCCCTGGAGGGCGCGGGCGGCGATCAGCACGCCGGCGTTCGGGGCGAGCCCGCACAGCAGGGAGGCCACGGCGAACCAGACCACGCCCACCACGAAGACCTTGCGCCGGCCGTAGCGGTCGCCGAGCGAGCCGCCGAGCAGGATCAGCCCGGCCAGCGTGACCAGGTAGGCGTTGGCGGTCCACTGGAGGGCGGCGAGGTCGGCGTCGAGGTCGCGGCCGATGCGGGGCAGGGCGATGTTGACGACGGTCGAGTCCAGCAGGGCCATGCTGGAACCGAGGACCGTGGTGAACAGGACCCACCTGCCCTGGGGCGAGGCCAACCGGACGTCGGGCATGGTCCCAGGTATACCGCGAGCCCGGCGCCGAAGCACCGGGCTCGCTGTGGACGGACGCTTCCCGGAGAACCGGTCAGCGGCCGGCCGGGCGCTACTTGATCTTCGTGCCCGCCGAGCGCAGGTTCCGCGTGGCCTCGACGACCCGCGCCGCCATGCCCGCCTCGGCCAGCTTGCCCCAGGTCCGCGGGTCGTAGGTCTTCTTGGAGCCGACCTCGCCGTCGACCTTGAGGACGCCGTCGTAGTTGCGGAACACGTGGTCGACGACGGGACGCGTGAAGGCGTACTGCGTGTCCGTGTCGAGGTTCATCTTGACGACGCCGTTCTCCAGCGCGGTCGCGATCTCCTCCGCGGAGGAACCGGAGCCGCCGTGGAAGACGAAGTCGAACGGCTGCGCGCCGGCCGCCTGGCCGTACTTGGCCGCGACGCCGTCGTTCAGCTCCTTGAGCAGGTCGGGGCGGAGCACGACGTTGCCCGGCTTGTACACGCCGTGCACGTTGCCGAAGGAGGCGGCGAGCAGGTAGCGGCCCTTCTCGCCCAGGCCGAGGGCCTCGGCGGTGCGGAGCGCGTCGTCGACCGTCGTGTAGAGGGAGTCGTTGATCTCGTGCGAGACGCCGTCCTCCTCGCCACCGGTCGGGGTGATCTCGACCTCGAGGATGATGTTCGCGGCGCGCGCCTTCTCCAGCAGTTCCTGCGCGATGGAGAGGTTGTCGGCGAGGGTCTCGGCGGAGCCGTCCCACATGTGGGACTGGAACAGCGGGCCCAGACCGGCCTCGACGCGCTTGCGGGAGATCTCCAGCAGCGGACGTACGTACCCGTCGAGCTTGTCCTTCGGGCAGTGGTCGGTGTGCAGGGCGACCGTGACCGGGTACTTCTCGGCGACGATGTGCGCGAACTCGGCGAGGGCGACGGCGCCGGTCACCATGTCCTTGCTGTACTGGCCGCCCAGGAACTCGGCGCCGCCCGTGGAGATCTGGATGATGCCGTCGCTCTCCGCCTCCGCGAAGCCGCGCAGTGCCGCGTGCAGGGTCTGGGTCGAGGTGACGTTGATGGCCGGGTAGGCGAACTTGCCTGCCTTCGCCCGGTCGAGCATCTCGTTGTAGACCTCGGGGGTTGCGATGGGCATTCGTCCGCTCCTTGGGTGTGCGGGTTGGCTTGCTGCGTGTTTACGGCCCTGACCTAGACCTTGGGGTTCGACGTCGACATCGTCGTCGTCCCCATCTTTCCAGACATGCGCGGTCGGTCCATGTGCCGGTCAAGTCCAGGTCATACCGGCTCGTCAGTCCAGCCCCAGTTCATCCTTCGAGAAGGCGAACAGGTACGGCACCCCCGCACCCTCCTGGATCTTCTCCGCGGCACCGGTCGCCCGGTCCACGATCGTCGCGACGCCCACCACCTCGGCGCCCGCCTCCCGCACGGCCTCCACGGCGGCCAGCGGCGACCCGCCGGTCGTGGAGGTGTCCTCGACGACCAGGACCCGGCGGCCCTTGATGTCCGGGCCCTCGACACGCCGCTGCATCCCGTGCGCCTTGGCCGCCTTGCGGACGACGAAGGCGTCCAGCCTGCGGCCCCGCGCGGCGGCGGCGTGCAGCATGGCCCCGGCGACCGGGTCGGCGCCCATGGTCAGCCCGCCCACGGCGTCGAAGTCCAGTTCGGCGGTCAGGTCGAGCAGCACCTGTCCGACCAGCGGGGCGGCCTCGCCGTCGAGGGTGACGCGGCGCAGGTCGACGTAGTAGTCGGCCTCCAGACCCGAGGAAAGGGTCACCCTGCCGTGCACCACGGCCTTGTCCTTGATCTGCTGCAGCAGTGCGCCGCGTACGTCCGTCGTCATGCCCTCAGCTTAGAGGCGGGTCCAGCGCCAGGTCGTCGTGGCCTCCAGCGGCTCCAGCGGCGTGACCAGGCGCGGGAGGGTGTTCAGGCCGTCGGGCGGGCCGGTCTGCGGTTCCACGCACACGGCGGCGTCCTGCTCGTCGTAGACGACGACCCACTTCTGCGGGCTCGTCACGTCCAGGCGGAGCCGGCCCGGCCAGGTGAGGGCGACGGAGACGCCGTCGGGCATGCCGAAGCAGTCGTCCCAGGGGCCGGGCTTCGGCTCGACACGGTTGCCGGTCGGCAGATGGTCCTCACCGCGCTCCTCCTGCCAGGCGGGGTCGAAGGCCACCTGTACGTCCTCGCCGTCCAGGTTCCGGTTGAACCAGGGGTGCCAGCCGATCTGCGCCGGGAACGACGAGCCGTGCGTCTCCACCGCCATGGACAGCGTCAGCGCGTCCGCGGTCAGCGCCACGATCTGCGTGACCCGGCCGGGGTAGGGCCAGGGGTCGACCAGGTCGTACGTCAGGACGGCCTCGTCGGCCGACCTGCGGGCCACCTTCCAGGCGCCGTCGCGGACCGTGCCGTGGATGGCGTGCGGCGGGGAGTTGAGCGGCATCTGGCGGATGTCCGCGCCGTCCCGGAAGCGGCCGTCCCTGATCCGCCCGCACCAGGGCACCATCGGGAAGCACCCGAACCGTTCGCCCTGCCGCAGTAGTTCCGCGCCGCCGACGCGCAGCCCTCCGATCCGCCCGCCGTTGCCGGGCCGGACGGTCACCTCCGCGTCTCCCGCGGTCAGCGTGAAGTCTTCGTCACTCACGGGACGACCCTATCTAGGCGATCAAGGGGGCGCCGGGTGCCACCGGCGCGTTCCGGTCACACGCGTGTTCAGGTCACCGGCGCGTTCCGGTCACGCGCGTGTTCAGGTCACCGGCGCGCGCTCAGTTCACCGGCGGCGCCGCAGCGCCCGTCCGACCACGATCGCCGAGGCCACCGCCAGCGCGGCGGCGGGGGCCGCCCAGCGCAGGGCGTTGTCCCGCGCGACGGTCTGCGGGGCCGGGACGGGGGCGTACCGGCCGCGCGGCGGGGAGTGGTCCACCTCCTCGGCACTGCGTCCGATCATCGTGCGGCGCGCGTGCGCGGCCTCGGCCGGGGGCACACCGGGATCCGGGAACCCGGCGACGGCCTCGACGGCGTCCACCTCGTCGATGTCGTCCACGTCATCCGCGTCGTCCACGTCATCCGCCTCGTCGACGTCATCCGTGTCGTCCGCGTCCGCCGACCCGTTCACGGAATCGACTCCGGCGAGCCCCGGCGGGGGGATCTCCGTCTCGAACACGGTGGCCGCGGCAGGGGGTTCGTCGGCCGCCGCCTCCGCCCCGAGGTTCTCCGCCCACCGGTCCAGGAGGCGTACGGCCGCAGCGTCCACGGCGTCCGCCGGGAGCTCCGCGATACGGCCGTCCGCCGTCGCCGTACCCCCGAAGCGAAGCGTGCTGGCCCCGTCGGTCTCCCGCAGCCCCAGGGTGAGCGCGAGTTTGACCGTGCCGGAGCCGCGGGCCTCGATGGCGTCGCCCTCGACGGCGTACCCGCCGTCCTCGCGGGCGGTGACGCGCAGGGTGCCGCGGTAGGTGATGGTGTGGCCGCCGACGCGCAGCCTCAGCCGGCCCGCGACGGGCTCGGTGCCGGCGTCCTGCTGGAAACCGGGGAGCGCTCGGGCCACCTGCGCGGGGTCGGCGAGGGCCGCCCGCAGTCGCTCTGCCGGAACCGGAACGAACACCTCATGCTCCATAAGGGCGGAGCCTACCCAGCGCGTCCGCGAAAGCACCCGCCGAAACCGGGATTCCCGCCGTCCCCGCACCGACCAGGCGTACCCTGCGCGCTCAGTAGCGCGGGTGCACCAGGGTGGAAGCCCGCAGCCCCGACGGTCCCGCCGGCAGTGGCCGCTCGCCCGGCGCGAGGCGCAGGTCCGGGCGGGCCCCGGTGGCGGCCAGCACGAAGCCCCAGTCGCCCCGGGTCCGGTAGGGGGCGGTGCGCAGGCCCGCCGCGCGCATCGTCGTCTCGACCGTCCAGAAGGTGTGCGGCCGGGTGTCGACGGGGCCGGCGTGGACCGCGAACCGGCCACCGGGACGCAGGGCGCGGCGGGCGAGGCCGTAGAACTCCTGGGAGTACAGCTTCGTGCTGGCGGTGATGCCGGGGTCGGGAAGGTCGGCGATCACCACGTCGTACGTGCCCGGCGGGGTCTGGCGCAGGCGGCGGAACGCGTCGTCGACGGCGACGCGGACCCGCGGGTCGCCGAGGGCGTGCCCGTTGAGGCGGGAGAGTCCGGGGTCGGTGCGGGCCAGCCGGATCAGGGCGGGGTCGAGGTCGACGATGTCGACGCGGTGGGTGCCGGGGCGGGCGAGGACCTCGCGGGCGGCCAGTCCGTCACCGCCGCCCAGGACGAGCACGCGCGCGTGGGGGCCGTTCATCGCGGGGCGGACCAGGGACTGGCGGTAGCGGAGCTGGTCGTGGCCGCCGCCGCGGAGCCGGCCGTCGAGGTAGAGGGCCATGGGGCGGCCGTCGGTGCCGCCGGTGAGGACGACCTCCTGGACGCCGGTGTGCAGGGCGACCCGGACCTCGTCGCCGTAGACCGCGTGGCGCGCCGCCCGCTCGAAGTCGTCGACTAGGACGGCGGCGGAGGCCAGTACGGCGAGGACGGTCACGTTGGCGACGAGGACGAGCCAACGGGTGCGGCGGGTGAGGTCGCCGCGGAACAGGCCGAGGACGAGGGCGCCCCCGGCGATCACATTGACCGCGCCGATCAGCAGGCAGCCGGTCAGCTGGCCCAGGAAGGGCAGCAGCACGAAGGGGAACGCCAGGCCGCCGGCCAGCGCGCCCACGTAGTCCGCGGCGAAGAGGTCGGCGACCGCGCCGCCCGCGTCCTGGCGGCGGACCCGCTGGATCAGCTCCATCAGCAGCGGGACCTCGGCGCCGATGAGCAGGCCGATGGCCAGGCAGACGACGACGAGCAGGACGCGCGGGCCGTTCGCCCACAGGCCGCCCCAGCCGCCCGTCCAGGCGAACACGGCGTAGAGGGCCATCGCGCTGCACCCGCCGATCAGGGCGAGGGCCACCTCGACGGCGGCGAAACCGGCGGCCGCGAGGCGGCGCAGCCGTTTGGCGGCGAGCGAGCCGATGCCCATCGCGAAGACCATGACGGACAGCACGACGGAGGCCTGGGTGACCGAGTCGCCCATCAAGTACGAAGCGAGGGCGACCAGTTGGAGTTCGTACACCAGACCGCAGGCCGCACAGACGAACACGCACGCGAGGACCAGGAACCGCCCGGTGTCCGGCCGGACGGGCAGCCGCGCGGGACCGGCCCGGCGCGGAACGCTCAGCGGGGCGCCGGGCGGGGTGCCCGGCAGGGTGCCCGGCGAGGTGCCCGGCAGGGTGCCGGGCTGGGCACCGGGCGTCGCGCCGGGCTGGGCCGGTGCGTGCGGTTCGATCACGACTGCGACGTTACGTCACGAGTACGGAACGCTTCGTCACCCACAAGTGTGGAACTCGGCGTCGATCAGGTGCCGTGCGTTTGGGATCCGTTCACGTCGGAGCGGCCCGGCGGGGCGGGTTCGGCAGGGCGGTCGACCGAGGGCGGAGCGGGTCGACCGACGGCGGTTCGGCTGCGGCGGCCGACCGGCCAGGGACGGTTCAGCTCCTCGGCACGCGCGCGCCCACCCGCGTCCTCGTCGCCACCAGTTGGCCGTCCTGCGGGTAGGCGTGCCAGGTCCGCCAGTGCACATAGCCCTCGTGGCGCTGCGCGAGCAGGGCGGTGAAGGCGTGCGGACTGCCCGGGAAGACACCCGCTAGGCCGTGCGGATGATCGGAGACCAGGGCCAGCAGCTCCTGGGCGCGCCCGGCGAACTGGCCCGGCGTCAGCACCTCGACGCGGGCCGCGAACTCGTACTCCCAGTCACCCACCCGCTTGGCCACGCCGAGCGGGAGAGGGGTGCTGCTGCCCGGAATGCACGCGACCGTCTCGGAACAGGAGCCCTGATCCTCCTCCAGCAGTACCTGGTGCGAGGCGCCGAGCAGTCTCAACTCGAGCTTGGCGCCCGACATTTCGAGGTCGAGCGTGGCCAGGGCGGGCAGGGGCTCACGCCCCAGGGCCCAGGCCAGGTCGGCCGCGCACGTGTCGGTGTAGGAGGTGTTCAGGGTCGTGAGCATGACTCGGCTCCGCAAGAACGCAAAGAGGAGGGAAGGTCCGGCGCACCCCGGTGATTTCCGAGGGGTCGGCCCCGGCCGGCCCGGCGTGGGGAGGGCGTCCGCGCGGGACGTCCGAGGGGTCCGAGGGGCTGCGTTGGTGATTTAGAGGGAATCATGAACTGTGGCGACGCCACAGCGTTTTTACCCAACTTCGTGGGGTTTCCATCCCTCAGAGGGCTGCACAGCTCAACTGTTCAACCTCGGCGTACGCCGTGCGGCTCAGACTCACCCCCGTGCGCCCCGCCGCCGGACATGGTGCGACCGCGGGGCGCCCTGGGTCAGGGGGCGGCCCGCGGCCCGGATGCGGCTCCCCGGAGGAGCTCAGCTGCCCCGTGTCAGCTGCCTCCGCCGCATCCGCCGCCTCCTCCCCCGCAGGACGACGACGATCCGCCGCCGCAGGAGTGACCGCCGCCCGAGTGACCACCGCCGGAGCCGCCGCCCGAACCGCTGCCCGAGTCGCTGGAGGAGCTGCACGCCACGGCGGCCCCGCCCCCGGCGGCCCACCAGCTGCCGCTGTCCCCGCTGCCGCTACTGCTGCTGCCGGCCCTGCGCGAGCGGGCACCCGACCGGGACGGTCCCCGGTAGGAGGTGCTGCTCCTGTGGACGGCGGTGATCACGATCGCCACCACCGCGAAGACTGCGAGTACCGCCAGGATGATGCCGAGAACCATGACGTCACCCTCCTTTCGAATCCCCCGAAGCGGCCCCCCGTGGGCGCCTCGCGTACCGGTGTGACCGGTGCGTGAACAGGGGATGCCCGCCTGTCTCACCTGCCAAAGCACACTTGAGGAAGTCCAGAGCTTCGGCGCAGGATGACCGGCATGACCTCCACCGCACGCCCCTTCCTCAACCGCCGTCTCGCCGAGTTCGGCACGACGGTCTTCGCCGAGATGTCCGCGCTGGCCCTGCGGACCGGGTCCATCAACCTCGGCCAGGGGTTCCCTGACACGGACGGGCCCGAGGAGGTCCGCGAGGCGGCCGTACGGGCGTTGCGGGACGGGCGGGGCAACCAGTACCCGCCGGGTCCCGGCGTGCCCGAGCTGCGGACGGCGATCGCCGAGCACCAGCAGCGCCGGTACGGCCTGACGTTCGACCCGGACACGGAGGTCCTGGTCACCGCGGGTGCCACCGAGGCCATCGCGGCCACCCTGCTGGCCCTGCTGGAGCCGGGGGACGAGGTCGTCGCCCTGGAGCCGTACTACGACTCCTACGCCGCCTGCATCGCCATGGCGGGCGCGGCACGGGTGCCGGTGACGCTGCGGCCGGACCCCGAGCAGGCCCGGTTCCGCCTCGACCTCGACGAGCTGCGCGACGCGGTGACCGACCGCACGCGTCTCCTGTTGATCAACACCCCGCACAATCCGACCGGCACGGTCCTCACCCGCGAGGAGCTGACCGCGGTCGCCGAACTGGCGGTGGAAAGGGATCTGCTCGTCGTCACCGACGAGGTGTACGAGCACCTGGTCTTCGACGGGGCCGAGCACGTGCCGCTGGCCACGCTGCCGGGGATGCGGGAGCGGACGGTCACGATCGGCAGCGCCGGCAAGACGTTCTCGTTCACGGGCTGGAAGGTCGGCTGGGTGACGGCGTCGCCGGGCCTGGTGTCGGCGGTGCGCTCGGCGAAGCAGTTCCTGACGTACGTCTCGTCGGGCCCGTTCCAGTACGCGGTCGCCGAGGCGCTCGCCCTGCCGGACACCTACTTCGACGCATTCCGCACGGACATGCTGGCCAAGCGGGACCTGCTGTCGGCGGGCCTCACGGAGGCCGGCTTCGCCGTCTACCGCCCGGCGGGCACCTACTTCATCACCACCGACATCCGCCCCCTCGGCGAGAGCGACGGCTACGCCTTCTGCCGGTCCCTCCCGGAACGCGCGGGCGTCGTCGCCATCCCGAACGCGGTCTTCTACGACCACCGGGAGGCCGGCGCCCCCTTCGTCCGCTTCGCCTTCTGCAAGCAGAAGACGGTACTGGAGGAGGCGACGGAGCGCCTGAGGTCCCTGGCGGCGTAGGCACCCGGGTCCGCCGGAGCGCTTCGCCCGTCCACAGCCTGTGGACAATGTGCCGCACCGGCCGCGCACGGCGAGAGCCCGGTCCTGGCTCGCGACCCTTCGGGGTCGCGGTCCTGGCCGGGCTCTCTTTCGCCTGGGGCGTGCCGCGGGCGGCTACTCGTCGTCCGCGGGCTTGTCCGCTTCCGCTTCCTCGGCCGTCGTCGGCTCCAGGCCGAGCTGCTCCACGAGCCACTTGTCGAACTCGATCGACGCGCGCACCCAGCTCACCGTCGAGGAGACGAAGAACTCGAGGTTGACGCCGGCGCCGATCAGCATCTGCGTCTCGCCGATGAGGCGGACCGTGCCGTCGTCGTGGGTGTGCGTGTAGACCTTGGGCCACAGGGTGCGGCGGTTCCAGTCGTCGATGGCCTCAAGGAGCTGGGGCTTCTCGTCGATCTGGTGGGGCCGGTCGAAGAACGTCCGCACCGAGTAGACCGCCTGGTCGCCCTCGCCGCGGAACATGAAGTACGTACGGAATTCCTCCCACGGCGCCGCGAGGTCACCCTCGTCGTCGACGACGTACTTCAGCTCCATCTGGTCGAGGAGCTGCTTGACGAGGTCCTGATCCGGAACGACGGGGCCCGCCGGTCCCTGGGGCTGCGGCTCGGGCTGGCCCCCGAAGTTCGGAATCGAGGACGGGTCGATGGTCACCGTGATTTTCCCTTCGTACGGATCCCGCCATCCTCCCCCATGCGGGGCGGGGGGTGGCAACCCCCGCCCCACAGGGTTCACCTCCGGTTGGCGGAATTCCGCTCAGGGCGTGTGACCGGAGGGTCGGACGCCCCGGTCAGAGGGTCTTTTCGGTCGCCGCGGGGCCCACGATCAGGCCATCTCCGAAGGCGTCCACCCGGACCGTGTCGCCGTCCTTGACCTCGCCCGCGAGGATCTCCTTGGCGAGGCGGTCGCCGATGGCGGTCTGGACGAGGCGGCGCAGCGGCCGGGCGCCGTACGCCGGGTCGTTGCCCTCGTCGGCGAGCCAGGCGAGGGCCGCCTCGGTGACCTCCAGGGTGAGGCGCCGGTCGGCGAGCCGCTTGGCGAGCCGGTCGACCTGGAGCCGGGCGATCCGGGCCAGCTCCTCCTTGTTCAGCGCGGAGAAGACGACCAGGTCGTCGAGCCGGTTGAGAAACTCCGGCTTGAAGGAGGCCCTGACCACCTCCAGCACCTGTTCCTTCTTCTCGGCCTCGGTGGAGAGCGGGTCGACCAGGTACTGGCTGCCCAGGTTGGAGGTGAGCACCAGGATGGTGTTGCGGAAGTCGACCGTGCGGCCCTGTCCGTCGGTGAGCCGTCCGTCGTCGAGGACCTGGAGCAGGATGTCGAAGACCTCGGGGTGGGCCTTCTCGACCTCGTCGAGCAGCACCACGCTGTACGGTCGGCGCCGGACGGCCTCGGTGAGCTGGCCGCCCTCCTCGTAGCCGATGTAGCCGGGCGGGGCGCCGACGAGCCGGGCGACGCTGTGCTTCTCGCCGTACTCCGACATGTCGATGCGGATCATGGCCCGCTCGTCGTCGAAGAGGAAGTCCGCGAGGGCTTTGGCCAGCTCGGTCTTGCCGACGCCGGTGGGGCCGAGGAAGAGGAAGGAGCCGGTGGGTCGGTCGGGGTCGGCGATGCCGGCCCGCGAGCGGCGTACGGCGTCGGAGACGGCCCGGACGGCCTCGCCCTGGCCGATGAGCCGCGTGCCCAGCTCCTCCTCCATGCGCAGCAGTTTCTGCGTCTCGCCCTCCAGGAGGCGGCCGGCCGGGATGCCGGTCCAGGAGGCGACGACGTCGGCGATGTCGTCTGAGCCGACCTCGTCCTTGACCATGGTGTCCCTGGCGGCCTCCTCCTCGGCCTCGGACGCGGCCTCCAGGTCGCGCTCCAGGGCCGGGATCTCGCCGTAGAGCAGCTTGCTGGCGGTGTCGAAGTCGCCGTCGCGCTGCGCCCGTTCGGCCTGGCCGCGCAGGTCGTCGAGCCGCTCCTTCAGCTCGCCGACCCGGTTGAGGGACTGCTTCTCCTTCTCCCAGCGGGCGTTGAGGCCGCGCAGTTCCTCCTCCTTGTCGGCGAGGTCGCGGCGCAGCTTCTCCAGGCGCTCGCGGGAGGCGGGGTCGGTCTCCTTGTCGAGGGCCAGTTCCTCCATCTTCAACCGGTCGACGACGCGCTGGAGTTCGTCGATCTCGACGGGGGACGAGTCGATCTCCATGCGCAGCCGGGAGGCCGCCTCGTCGACGAGGTCGATGGCCTTGTCGGGGAGGAAGCGGGAGGTGATGTACCGGTCGGACAGGGTGGCGGCGGCGACCAGCGCGCTGTCGGCGATCTGGACCTTGTGGTGGGCCTCGTACCGCCCCTTGAGGCCGCGCAGGATGGCGATGGTGTCCTCGACGGAGGGTTCGGCGACCAGCACCTGCTGGAAGCGCCGTTCCAGCGCCGCGTCCTTCTCGATCCGCTCACGGTACTCGTCGAGGGTCGTCGCGCCGACCATGCGCAGTTCGCCGCGGGCGAGCATCGGCTTCAGCATGTTGCCGGCGTCCATCGAGGAGTCGCCGCCCGCGCCGGCGCCGACGACGGTGTGCAGTTCGTCGATGAAGGTGATGATCTGCCCGTCGGAGGCCTTGATCTCGGCGAGGACGGTCTTCAGCCGCTCCTCGAACTCGCCGCGGTACTTGGCGCCGGCGACCATGGCGCCGAGGTCGAGGGAGACGAGCCGCTTGTTCTTGAGGGACTCGGGCACGTCCCCCTTCACGATCCGCTGGGCGAGGCCTTCGACGACGGCGGTCTTGCCGACGCCGGGCTCACCGATGAGGACCGGGTTGTTCTTGGTACGGCGGGACAGCACCTGGACGACCCGCCGGATCTCGGTGTCCCGGCCGATGACCGGGTCGAGCTTGCCCTCGCGGGCGGCGGCGGTGAAGTCGGTGCCGAACTTCTCCAGCGCCTTGTACTGGCCCTCGGGGTCGGCGCTGGTCACCCGGCGTCCGCCGCGGGCCTTGCGGAAGGCGTCCAGCAGCTTCTTCGCGGTGGCGCCCTGCCGGTCGAGCACCTCGCCGGCCAGGCCGCCCTTGGCGGCGGTCCCGATGAGCAGGTGCTCGGTGGAGAGGTACTCGTCGCCGAGGTCCTGGGCGACGCCCTGGGCGTGCGCGATCACGGCGAGCAGTTCGCGGTTGGGCTGTGGCGGCGCCACCGTGGACCCGGCCACGCTGGGCAGCGAGCCGAGCACCTTCTCGGCGCCCGCGCGCACGGCCGCCTGGTCGGCGTCGACGGCGGCGAGCAGATCGACGATGTTCTCGTTGTCCTGCCCCTGGAGCAGCGCGAGGAGCAGGTGTGCCGGGGTGAGGTCGGGGTGCCCTTCGGACAGGGCTCGGTTGCCGGCGGTCTGGATGGCTTCCCGGCTCCGGTTGGTCAGCTCTGCGTCCACGTTCGCTGTCTCCTCCTTGCGTCAGCCGTCGTCACCGAGGTGTCAGTGCCGTCATCACTGACTCTGTCAGCGTACACAAACTTGAGTCTATTCCACTCAAGGTTGCCTCCGGGAGTCCCGCGGGGGCTAGGTTCCGACCATGGCCGCATACCCGCAGGACCCGGGCGCTCCCGACGCGCCGTACCTCGATTTCTGGCGCGAAAGACACCTGTGCACCCTGACCACACCACGCCCCGACGGCTCGCCGCACGTGGTTCCGGTCGGAGTGACGTACGACCCCGGGGGCCGGCTGGCCCGGGTGATCGCGGACAAGGCGAGCACCAAGGTGGGGAACGTGCTGGCGGCGGGCGCGGAGGGTGCCCCAGTCGCGGTCTGCCAGGTGGACGGCAGACGCTGGGCCACGCTGGAGGGCCGGGCCGTCGTCCGCGCCGAGCCGGAGCGGGTCGCGGAGGCGGAACGCCGGTACGCGGAGCGCTACGGGCGGGCACCGCGCCCCAATCCCACGCGCGTGGTGATCGAGATCGGGCTGACGCGGGCCATGGGGCGGGGGTGACC
>NZ_MUBA01000533.1 GCF_002154575.1 Streptomyces bobili | reverse complement strand
GACGCCCCGTGGCCGGCCAGGTGCTCCTCGCCCACGCGGGCCAGCAGCGTTCCGGTCCCCCGGCGCGGGCGCTCGGGGTCCACGTACACGTTGAGAAAGCACCTGGCCGGCCACGGGGCGTCACGGGTGCTGGCCTGGGTGCTGGACGAGCCGGACAACCGGGGCTTCGCCGAACGGCGCGGCTACCGGGCGAGCCGCTCCGCGCACTTCCTCCGCCTGGACCTGGCGAACGGCACCCTGCCGCCGCTCCAGGACCTGCCGCCCGGCGTCGAACTGCGCACCGCCGCCGACTTCGCCGACGACCCCCGCCCGTTGTTCACGCTGGACGCGGAGGTGACCGCGGACGAACCCGGCGACATCGACGCCGAGTTCACCGACTACGAGGCGTGGCTGGAGGAGACCTGGCGGCATCCGCTGCTCGACCTCGGTCTGACCACGGTCGCCCTGGTCGACGGCCGTCCCGCCGCCTTCACCGCGGCCCGCACGGACGGCGCGTCCCGCTACGCCACCGGCATGACCGGCACGGCCCGCGCCCACCGCGGCCGGGGCCTGGCCAAGCTCGCCAAGAACACCTCGCTGCACCGCGCCCGCGCCGCGGGCTACCGGGAGGCGTTCACCGGCAACGACACGGGCAACGGCCCGATGCTCGCCGTCAACAAGTGGTTCGGCTACGAGATCTGTGCGACAGAGGTGCGCTATGCCCGTGAACTCCACTGACCCCGCCCGGCTCGTGGACGTCGTCCTCGTCAAGGGCGGCCGTACGAAGATCCGCTACCCGGCCGAGCTGCTCGCCGACGACGGCACCCGGATCGCCGTCCGGGCCCCCTGGGCGGGAGAGGGCGTACGGGACTTCGGCTTCGTGCGGTTCGAGCCGGGTGACGTCTTCACGGAGTACTACTGGCGCGACCGCTGGTACTCCGTGAAGGAGGTCAGGGCGGCCTCGGGCGCGCTGAAGGGCTGGTACTGCGACATCACCCGCCCGGCCACGCTCACCGGCGGCGAGCTGGTCGTCGAGGATCTCGACCTGGACCTGTGGCGCTCCGCCGACGGCGGCGACGTACGGCGGCTGGACGAGGACGAGTTCGCGGAGAGCGGGCTGGCCGAGCGGGACCCGGAGGCGGCTGCCGCCGCGGTGACTGCGCTCGACGAGCTGGAGGTGCTGGCCCGCGGCGACCGCTTCGAGGAGCTGGCCGGCTAGGGCCTGTCAGACCGTGGCCACCACCGCGTAGCGCTCGTCCTCGACCGCTCTCCCCCACAGCCGCGGGTCGTCGGACAGCCGCTCCACGCGCGTGTGCCCGGCGAGCGGGGCCAGGAGGGCCGTGAGCCGGTCCGCCGGTATGCCGACGGGGCTGACGGTGCCCCAGACGCCCTCGACCAGCACGAGCCGGCCTCCGGGGCGCAGCAGGTCGCGCCAGTGCCGCAGGGCGCGGCCGGGGTCGGGCAGGGTCCACAGCACATGCCGTACGAGCACGGTGTCGAAGCGCTCCTCCCCTACCGGAGGTGCCGCCGCGTCACCGACGAGGAACACGGCGTCGCGTCCGGCGAGTTTGGTGCGGGCCTGTTCGACCATCGCCGGGGACAGGTCGACGCCGGTGACGCGGTGTCCGCGCTCGGCGGCGAGGAGCGACAGGCTGCCGGTGCCGCAGCCCAGGTCGAGCAGGTCGCCGGGCCGGTCCGCAAGCCAGTCGCGCAGCCGGTCCGCCCAGGCGGCGCGCACGTCGGGATCGCGCAGTCCGTGGTCCGGCTCCTCGTCGAACGCGGCGGCCTCCGCGTCCCAGTCGACACGCGCCGGAGTTGATCCGTCACTGTGGTTTGTCATCCCTCAAGAGTGACACCCACCACTGACAACCGAATCGTGACAGCCACCACTGACAGAACGGGTGGCGATGAGGAACTCTCCCTGAACGGGTCTACCTCCGTGAGAACGCGGAACTCGGTGGACCCTGAAGGAGGCAGCCATGCGCCGTACGACCGTGCAGAAGCCCCTGAAGAAGACGGAATCCCGCAGGATCCGTGAAGAGACCGACGAGCGTCCCGCCGGACGGCCCGAGGTGCGCAAGGACATCGCACGCACCTGGTGGCCCGACGGGTGAGGCCCGCCCACGGCCCGGATCAGTCGAGCCGTTTGCGGTAGTGGACGCGGTCGTACGGTCCGTCGACCCGGCGTTCCACGACCTCGTAGCCGTATCTGGGGTAGATCCGCTGGTTCTCCCACATCAGCGCGTTCGTGCAGAGCCTGACCTCGGGCAGGCCGAGCGCCCGCGCGCGTGCGTCGACGAAGTGCAGCAACCGCCGCCCCACGCCCGTGCCATGGGCGTCGGGGTGCACGGCGATGCTGTCGAGCAGCAGATGGCCCGTGCCCCGGTCCGCCCCGTCCGCCTCGTGGCCCCTGAACTCCTCGACCACCACCAGGCCGATGACGGGATCGCCCGTGACGAACACCTTCCCCGCGGTCACGTTCGCCGCGTGGTCCGCCTCCATGGGCTGCGGCACGACACCGATGCGCTCGATGTAGTGCCGGAACGCGGCATCGGTCACGGTTTTCACGGCCGGTACGTCGGCCTGTGTCGCGGGCCGGATCTCGTCGCTGGTCATGCCGTGCACGGTAGCTACCTGATGCCTGTCTCAGCAGGCCCTTAAGGGGACCCTAAAGATCGCCGACGGTGGTCCCCGGCAGGCGTTTCCGGGGTTTCTTGGTTCCGGCACACATCAGCACCGGTTCCGAGGAGATCCCCCATGCCCGCACGCCGCAAGGCCGCCGCCTTCGCCGCCCTGTGCC
>NZ_MUBA01000532.1 GCF_002154575.1 Streptomyces bobili | reverse complement strand
CGTCCAGGGCGGCTACTACACGCTGGCGACCTGGGTGCCGACGTACCTCAAGAGCGAGCGCGGCCTGTCGGTGGTCAACACGGGCGGCTATCTCACGTTCCTGATCTCGGGCGCCTTCCTCGGCTACCTGACCGGCGGGCACCTCACCGACCGGCTGGGGCGGCGCCGCAACATCTGGCTGTTCGCCGTGCTGTCGGCGGTCTGCATCCTGGCCTACGCCAACATCCCGAGCGGCGCGGACACCCTGCTGCTGATCCTCGGATTCCCGCTCGGGTTCTGCATGTCGGCCATCTTCAGCGGCTTCGGGTCGTACCTGAGCGAGCTGTACCCGACGGCCGTGCGCGGGACGGGCCAGGGCTTCACGTACAACACCGGGCGTGCCGTCGGCGCCGTCTTCCCCACCACGGTCGGCTTTCTCGCCGACAGCTGGGGCGTGGGCGGGGCCCTGGTCTTCGGCGCGATCGGTTACGGCATCGCGGCCCTGGCGCTGCTGGGGCTGCCGGAGACGCGCGGAAAGGAACTGGAGTGAAGCCTGCGATCAACGCGCGGGACCGTTCTGCGGTCCTGCTGCAGGACCGTCCTGTGACCCTCGTCGACGAGCACGCGCACGCGTGGAGCCCCGCAACCGCGCGGTCCCGCTTTCGGGACGGCCTGACCGGCCCCACGGCGGGCGTCGCCGCGGGCCACACCCAGGTCAACCTGATCTCGGTGCCGGTGGACTGGGCGTACGACATGCTCCTGTTCTGCCAGCGCAACCCCAAGCCCTGCCCCGTTCTCGACGTCACCGACGCCGGCTCCTGGACGACCGTCCTGGCCGAGGGCGCCGACCTGCGCACCGACCTGCCCCGCTACCGGGTGTGGCGGGACGGCGAGCTGGTGGACGAGCCGACGGACGTGCGCGGGTACTGGCGGGACGACCTGGTGTCGTTCCTCATCGGATGCAGCTTCACCTTCGAGTGGGCACTGACCGGTGCGGGCGTACCGATCCGCCACGTCGAGCAGGGGCGCAACGTCCCGATGTACGTCACGGACCGTCAGTGCCGTCCGGCCGGGCGGCTGCACGGCCCGCTGGTGGTGTCCATGCGGCCGGTGCCGCCGGAGCACCTGGCGGCGGCGATCCGGGAGAGCAGCCTGCTCCCGGCGGTGCACGGCAGCCCCGTACACTGCGGCGATCCGTCGGGACTGGGCATCGACGACCTCGGCCGCCCCGGCTTCGGGGAACCGGTGGACGCCGAACCGGACGACATCCCGGTGTTCTGGGCCTGCGGTGTGACCCCGCAGGCCGCGGTGATGGCCTCGCGCCCGCCGTTCGCCCTCACCCACGCACCGGGACAGATGTTCCTCACCGACGCCCGCGACGAGCAGTACCGCGTGGCCTGACCAGGAGACAGCATGATCGATCTCAACGCCGACCTCGGCGAGGGCTTCGGCCGCTGGGAGCTGACCGACGACGAGCGACTGCTGTCCGTCGTCACCAGCGCCAACGTGGCATGCGGTTTCCACGCCGGGGACGCGGTCACCATGCGGCGGGTGTGCGAACTGGCGGCCGAACGGGGTGTGACGATCGGCGCGCAGGTCGCCTACCGCGACCTCGCCGGGTTCGGGCGGCGCGCGATGGACGTGCCGCCCGCCGAACTGGCCGCCGAGGTGGCCTACCAGATCGGCGCCCTGGAGGTCTTCGCGCGGGCGGCGGGCGCCCGGGTGGCCTACGTCAAGCCGCACGGCGCGCTCTACAACCGGGTCGTGCACGACGAGGAGCAGGCCACTGCGGTCATCGACGGCGTGCTCCTCGCCGACCCGGCACTGCCCGTGCTCGGCCTGCCCGGCTCGCGCCTGCTGGAAGTGGCCGGGAAGGCGGGGCTGCCCGCCGTCACCGAGGCGTTCGCGGACCGCGCCTACACCGAGGAGGGCACGCTCGTGCCCCGCGGCCAGGACGGGGCCGTGATCAGCGACCCGGACGTCGTCGTGGAGCGGTCCCTCGGCCTGGCCCGGCTGGGCGAGGTCGACTCCCTCGCGGGGACGCGCATCGAGGTACGCGCGCGTTCCCTGTGCCTGCACGGCGACACGCCCGGCGCGGTGGAACTGGCGCGCCGGGTCCGGCGCCGGCTGGAGGAATCCGGTGTGCGCGTGGAGGCGTTCGCATGAGGGTGCTGCCGGTCGGTGAGGACGCCCTGCTCGTCGAGGTGGCGTCCGGCGAGGACGCCCAGGCCCTCCACGCCGAACTGCTGCGCCGCCGCGCGGAGGGCTCACTGTCCGTCCGCGAGATCGTCCCGGCGGCGCGTACGGTCCTGCTCGACGGCCTCGCCGACCCGGCCCGCTGGGCCGCCGAACTGACCGGCGCCACCGTGCCGCCCGCTCCCTCGCGAACAGGCGCGGCGATCGAGCTCGCGGTGCGCTACGACGGCCCCGACCTCGCCGATGTCGCCGACCACTGGGGCGTGTCCGCGCAGGAGGTGGTCCGCATCCACGCGGCCACCGAGTTCCGCGTCGCGTTCTGCGGCTTCGCGCCCGGCTTCGGCTACCTCACGGGCCTGCCGCCGCGCTACGACGTCCCCCGCCGGGCGACCCCGCGCACCGCCGTTCCGGCCGGGTCGGTGGCCTTGGCGGGCCCGTACACGGGGGTTTATCCGCGCTCCTCGCCGGGCGGCTGGCAGCTGATCGGCACCACGCGCGCCGTGCTGTGGGACCACGCGCGCGTACCGGCCGCGCTGCTGACACCGGGCACGCGCGTGCGCTTCGTCGCGGCCGACGGGGCGGGTGGCGCATGACGACCGGCTCGCTGTGGATGCCCCACGACCACGTCAGGAATGTCCTCGCCGTCGGCGCACGACACCCGTCCGCGCGCGCTGCCCGCCGCGGCACGCGGCGCCCACCCGGCCACGCCGGGCACGGCGTCCGCGTCCGCATCCGGGAGGGCGCCGTATGACGGACCGCGCGCTCGTCGTCGTACGCGCCGGTGCGCTCACCACCGTGCAGGACCGGGGCCGCCCCGGTCACGCCCATCTCGGGGTGCCGCGCTCCGGGGCCCTGGACGCGCCCGCGGCGGCGCTCGGCAACCGGCTGGTCGGTAACCCGCCCGAAGCCGCTCTCCTGGAGACGACGCTCAACGGCTGTGCCGTACGTCCGCGTTCGACGGTGACCGTGGCCGTGACCGGTGCTCCCTGCCGGGTCACCGTGCAGGGAGCACCGGTCACGGCCACGGTCACCGTCGAACGCGGACG
>NZ_MUBA01000531.1 GCF_002154575.1 Streptomyces bobili | reverse complement strand
CGGTCCCCTCCCGCGGGCCCGCACGAAGGCCGACGGGCCCGCGGGAGGGGACCGTCAGGCCCCCGAGAGGACCGGCGTCAGGACCGTCGGCCCCCGAACTCCCACTCGTGGACCTCGGTCCCGGCATACCGTTCCCGGGTCAGGACGGCGCGTGCCGCCTCCGGGTCCGGTGCCCGGACGAGCGCCGCCGTCCCGAGCCAGGCGGCGCCGTCGTCGGACAGCAGCGGCCCGTACGCGATCAGCCCGTCGCGGTCGTCCGGTACGTCGAGATCGACGGCCTCTCCCGCGCCGAGCCCGAGGACCAGGTACCGGTCGCTCCCTTCCCGGCCGCCGGGGAAGTCCCACATCGTGCGCCCCAGCAGGTTCCGCCACCGCCGCAGCATCACGTCCCGGTAGGCACCGGCCTGGTAGTTGGGCTCGTCGAAGGCGAACGCCCGCGCGGCGGCCGGGTCGGGCAGGTCGACGATGTGCACGCTGCCGGTGAGCACGCCCTCGTCGAAGGTCGGCCCCCTGGCGATCAACTCGGCCTCGTACCGGTCCATGTAGGCCCAGTGCTCCTCCACCAGCTCGGTGCGCAGGGCGAGAGAGCCGGGCCGGTCACGGTGATGACAGAAGAACTCCATGTGCCCAGTCTCGGCGAACGCCCTGGCGGGCGGGACCGGTCCGCCGGATCCCTCAGGGCTGCGGCGGGAGCGCCGGGGCAGCCGTGGCGCGGCCGATGAGGCAGGATCGGAGGGAAGCAAGGTGACGGTTTCCGCCGGGAGGTGATGATCGTGGGCGGCGACGCGGGTTTCGGCGGCGGTGACGCCGAGGAGGAGACAGATCTCCAGCGGGCCCGGATCGCCCGCGAACTCATCACCGCCGTGCGCGGGCTGCCTCCCGAAGAGATTCCCGAAGCCCTGTGCCGGAGCTGTGCCGCTCTGCTGCCGAGCGTCGCCGGACTGTCCGTGTCCGTCCTCGGGGACGGCCCGGACTCGGCGGTGGTGCTGTTCGCGAGCGACGAGACGGCCACCCGGCTCGCGGAGATCCAGTACACCCTCGGCGAGGGCCCCAGCCCGGAGGCCGTCCGGCTACGGGCCCCGGTGTTCGCCCCGGACCTCAGGCGCGGCCCCGACGTACGGCGGTGGCCGCTGTTCTCCGATCAGGCCGCCCGAGCGGGCGTGGCAGCCGCCTTCTCCGTGCCGTTGGCGGGCGCCGGCGGCGCCTTGGGCACGCTCGACCTGTACCGGGAGACCGCGGGCGGCCTGGACGGCGACGAGGTACGGACGGCTCTGCTGGTCGCCGACGCGGTCGTCCTGGCCGTCACCGCGCTGGATCGCGCTTCTGCGGACACCGCTGGAGTCGTAACGTGGCTGGCAGGAGCAGAGTCGGATCGGGAGGAGATCCACCAGGCCACCGGAATGATCATGGCGCAGCTGGGAGTCGGCGCGGAGGAGGCACTCCTGATACTGCGTGCCAGGGCTTTCGCGCAGGGGCGCACCTCGAGCGAGGTGGCGCGGGCCGTCATCGACCGAACCATGGACATGCGTCATGACTGAGCGACCACGACATGTGACGAATCCGCCGGGGAGGCGAGCATGAACCGCGAGCGGGAGTTGGCGCAGGCGTTCGTCGACCTGGCCGACACCTATGCCTCCGACTTCGACCCACTGGTTCTCTTCAGCCGTCTGGTGCACACCTGCCGGGGGCTGCTGGAGGTGGACGCGGCGGCGGTGATGGTCGCCGACGGCCGGGGCACCCTGAAGACGATGGCGGCCACGGAGGACGGCGCCGCGTTCATCGAGCTGCTCCAGACGCAGACGGGCCGCGGCCCCTGCATGGACTGCTTCCGCACCGGCGAGGCCCGTGGCATCCCGGACATCACCGCCGAGCGGGACCGCTGGCCGAAGCTGGTCCCCGCCATGCTCGACAACGGGTACCGGGCCTTGCACACCGTCCCGCTGCGGCTGCACGACCGGCCCCTGGGAGCCGTCACCCTGCTCAACGCGCGGGTCGGGAACCTGTCCGAGGGCGACGCCCACCTGGCACAGGCGCTGGCGGACTCAGCCGCTCTGTCGCTGATGCACTGGTCCACGGAACCGGCGCGTGTCGACGACGTCATCACCCGCGTGCAGAGCGCCATCGCGGCCAAGACCGCGCTGGAGATCGCCAAGGGGATGATCGCCGTGTACGGGAACATCGAGGTGGGTGAGGCAGGGCGCCGTCTGACCGACTACGCCCGCCATCACCGGGTGAGTCTCGCCGACACGGCTCACGCCCTGGTGAGCCGCACCATGGACCCGACCGTCATCGTCGGTGACCCGCACGGATCGTGAGGCCGGGAAGCTCCCGGTGGGAGCTAGCCGGCCCTGCGACGCCGCACGGCGGCCGGCGCGGGGATGAACTCCGGCCCGTCCTCGGGCGGGAAGTCCTCGTTCTCCGCGAACTCCACGAACTCTCCGAAGTCCGGTGCCTGGAAGGGGTTCGCCGTCGGAGGCGGCGACGTCGCGGTGGCACTGCGCGGCGCCCCTTCCGGAGCGGAGAACAGCGAGGTCGAGTCGATGAGAGGACTCCCATTCGTTACAGGTCCGTGAGGAAGCTGGTGTGCCGTGACCGGGCACAGCGGTTTCTACAGCTTGGTCAGCTTGGGGTACGGGCTCAGGATCCGCTGTTGCGCCGAGCCGAAATCCACGAGGACCGCGATTCCCTCCTCGATGCCGATGACCCGGCCGAGGCCGTACATGTCGTGCGTGACCTGGTCACCCACGGCGAACTGCTTGGGCGGCGGCGCGACCGGGGCCTTGAAGGGGCTGGTGGGCAAATAGCGCTTCGATGCAGCAGGCTTTGTCATTGCTTCCAGTATGCGCCTGCCCGCAACCCCCTGGCAGCGCCCGAACGCACCCACTATCGCGAAAGCGGGGGTTCCCCGTCCGCCGGGGCCAGGCGCGGACCGGTCCGGTGGACGTACGAGGACCGGCCCAGACCAACGCAAGAGGCCCCGCATCTCTGCGGGGCCTCTTGACGGTGTGCACTCGGCAGGATTCGAACCTGCAACCTTCTGATCCGTAGTCAGATGCTCTATCCGTTAAGCTACGAGTGCTTGTCTTTCTTCTGTTTTTTGTCTTCGCTCCCGGCCCTTCCGGCCCGCTCGCGGCGACAGGAAGAACATTACATGACAGCCGCCGCCATGTGAAATCCGATTCCGATACCCCTTGTGACCTGCGCGAAGGCCCGATCTGGGGGTCAGCCGGGATGCGGCCCGGGAACGACGAAACCCCGGTCGCGGAGGACCGGGGTTCGACGTGAGCGGAGGCGGAGGGATTTGAACCCTCGATGGGATTGAAGTCCCAAACCGCATTAGCAGTGCGGCGCCATAGACCGGACTAGGCGACGCCTCCACACAGCCGCTCGCGTGTGGGCGAGTGGCGCGTGCAGATGATGACACAGTCGAGCGTCGTGTCACCAATCGGCGTCCACGGTACTAGGCGGGCGGCCCCCGGGGCAAAGGCATTCGCCGGGCGGAACGTACCCGGCGGCGGGGCGTTAGGCAGGCCATGGTCCAGGTCACACCGCTCCGGCGGCTCCTTCTCACCCTGTCCGCCGCCTCCACGGTGGCCGTCACCGGCTCCCTCGGCGCGGGTCCCGTCGCCGCCCACGCGGGCCCCGGCGCGGCCCGGCCGCCTCTCGCGCCGCCGCCCGTCCGTGACGAGGACCGGCCGACCGCCGGCGATCACCTCACGGTGACCGTCCGGGGCGCGGGCGGGAGCGCCGACGGGACGTTCCGGGTGCGCTGCCACCCGGACCGCGGGGATCACCCGGACGTGTCGGGGGCCTGCGCCGCCGTGGACCGCAACACCCGCTGGGGCAAGGACGCCTTCGCACCCGTGCCGCAGGGCGGCGTGTGCACCATGCGGTACGGCGGTCCGGCCACCGCGCATGTCACCGGCCGGTGGGCCGGCCGACCCGTCGACACGACGTTCGAGCGCGGCAACGGCTGTCACATCGAGCGGTGGGACAGGTTCGTGCCGTTGTTGCCGGAGATGGGGCGGGCACTGGCCCGGACCTGACCCGGCACCGGACCGATCCTGAACCGGCACTGACCCCGGAGAACGGGGGTCGAGGGCGGTCGCCCCGGTTCCGTTCCGGCGTCGTCCGCGGGGGTCCGAGGGGGCGGCGGGCCGGCACCCCGCCACCCCACAGATTTCGCACAGATTTCCCATGGCAGAAGCACCCGTCGCGTAAACGTCACGCGAAGGTCCCGCGAAACCGGGGCGGGCGGTCATACGTTCTGTGTCACTTCGTCGTGCGAGCTGCCTCTCATCCGGCGCCGCGAGCACGACCCCAGCCCTTAGACTCCCTCGCGTGACACGCTGCGGGACGGTTGGCAATATGGCCCGAGCGGTCGGCAAAGTGCGGTAACAGGGAGGAAGCGACTCGTGAGCAGCAGGCCATCCCGAGGCGCTGCTCGCCTCGCAGCCATACTCGACGCCCTTCCCGACGCGTTGGTCCTGGTCAACGCCAACGGAACCGTCGTCAACGCGAACACCATCGCGCTGGAGGCATTCGAGACGCCGGGCACCGCCCTCGTAGGGCGCGGACTGCTCGATCTCCTTCCGGAGTTCGACTCCAAGCTCATCCCCGGCTCGATGCGGCGCCCGGACCACATGGACCCGCGCGGCCGGACCAAGCCCACACGGATGGTCGCCCGGCGCACCGACGGCACCGAGTTCCCCGTCGAGGTCACCAGCGCCAACCTGGAGAACGGCCAGCAGGCCTACGACAGCTACGGCTACGCCAACGACGAGCTGCTGATGCTCGTCGTGCGCGACCTGTCGGGCACCGTCGACACCGAGGCCGAGCTGGCCCGGTCGCAGCGGCAGACCGAGATGATCCTGCGGGCCGCGTCCGAGGGCGTCGTCGGCACCGACACCGACGGGCGGATCGTGCTGGTCAACCCGGCCGCCGCCCAGACCCTCGGCTACCGGGCGAGCGACCTCGGCGGCAAGGAGCTGCACACGCTAGTGCTGCACTCCCGCGCCGACGGTTCCCCCTTCCCGTACGAGGAGTCGCCGCTCGCCGACACCCTGCGGTCCGGGCGCAAGCACCGGGTGCGCGGGCAGGTGCTGTGGTCCAAGAGCGGGGACAAGGTGTCGGTCGATCTGACGACCGCGCCCGTCCGGGACGGCGACCAGCTCGTCGGCGCCGTGATGACCTTCACCGACCGGCGGCCGTACGACTCCCTCGCCGAGGAGAAGGACGCCGTCGAGAAGCGGCACCGGGACGAGCTGGAGCGGCTCTCCGACGAGCACTCCTCCGACCTCACCGCGCTGCGCCAGCAGCATGTCGCCGAGCTGGAGGAGCTGCGTGAGCAGCACGCGGAGGAGCTGGCGGCCGGCGAGGAGCGCTACGCCTCGCTGGGCGAGCGGGAGAGGGACCGCTACGAGGCCCTCGCCGCCCGGTACGACCAGTTGCTGACCCTCCTCGGCGGGTCGCTGCGCGGCCCCCTGGACGAACTGCGCCGCGAACTGTCCGCGCTCGCCGCCGACGACGCCGGGCAGCTGTGGCCGGAGGCCAACCAGGTCCTGCACCACCTGTCGGCCGGGTACGCGCGCATCACCACCCTCATCGACAACGTCCTCGACTACCAGCGCCTGGATTCCGGCGGCGAGGCCGTCACCCGCACGAAGGTGATGCTCGACGCCGTCGTCGCCGCCGGGGTCGACGGGGCCGTGGAGCTGGTCGGGCCCGGCCGGGTCCAGTTCGCCGTGCACGCGCCGCCCATCGAGGCCGAGGTCGACGCGCGGCTCCTGGCGACCGCGCTCGCCCACCTCGTCGCCGACGTCGCGGGCGTCGACGCCACCGGCAACGCGCCCGTCTCGACCGGCGGCTACATGGACAACACGGTCGTCGTGGCCGCCGCCCAGCGCGGCGAGGTCGTCCGCATCGAGGTGCGCGGCCCGTACGCCGGCGGTGACCCCGTGCACGAACCGATCGTGCGCGGGATCGTGCGCGCCCACGGCGGCGTGCTGCAGACGCACGAGGTGCCGGGCATGAGCGGCAGCGCGTACGTCCTGGAGGTGCCGTTGGGCGGAGGCGCGGGCGCCGTCGCCGCCCCCGTCGGGTCCGCCCTCGCCCTGGCCGGTCCGCCGGACGTGGCCCCGCAGGCGGCCGACGCCGAGGGTGAGCAGCACTCCGTCGCCGGACGGCGGCGGGCGCGACGGTCCTCCGTGGACGCCTTCCTGGAGAGCGAGGTTCCGGGTGCGGCGGGCGCCGGTGCCGAGGGTGAGGCCGCGGTGCCGACCGGCCGGCGCCGTCGGCGTGGCCCGGCCGCCGAGGAGCCGCCGGCCCTGGCCCCCGCCGAGGAGCCGGAGGGCTCCGGCGGGACCGGCCGTCGACGCGCACGGTCCGCCGGACCCGGCGAGGACGCCGGTGTGAGCGAGGGCGCCGTGCTCACGGCCGCAGAGCACGCGGCCGGAACGGCCGCCTCGGGCAACGGACTCGGCGGCACCGTTCCGCCGCAGGGCGTACCGGCGCCGGGCGGACGGCGGGCCCGGCGCGACGACGACGAACCGCAGGCGGCCCTGCCGCCCGCCCTGCCCGCGGTCGCCGGCACTCCGGTGCCCGCGGAGGATCCCGACCAGCCGACCGGACGCCGCCGCCGTGCCCTGGCCGCCGCCAACGAGCGCGCCGCGGCGCAGGAGGCCGGGCCCCGTACGGTGTTCGCCCTGCCGCCCGCGGACGCGGACCGGCCGACGGACCCGGCGACCGGGGCGGAGGAGAGCGCGGGGGCGCGGGAGGCGGGGCAGCAGGCGCCGATGCCGGTCGTCGCTCCGGGGCCCCTTCCCGTTGCCGGGCCCCTTCCCGTTGCTGGTCCTCTACCCGTTGCCGGGCCCCTCCCCGGTCCTGTTCCCGTT
>NZ_MUBA01000530.1 GCF_002154575.1 Streptomyces bobili | reverse complement strand
ACCCGTCACCCCGACGGGCGGCCGGGCGCGGCGCTTCAGTGGTCGTCGCGGATGGTGGTCGCGATGCCGTTGCTGACCACGACCTCGGCGCCGAAGCCCTTCTTGGCGGCGGCCTCCAGTTCGGCCTCGGTGCACTCGGTGCCGCCCTGACCGCCCTCATCGGTGTTCGAGTCACCGCAGATGTCGCCGTAACCCCAGATCTCGGTGTCCTCGGCGAGGAGGAACTGCTGCTCGACGCCCTTCAGGTCGGAGACCGTGTACTTGCCCGGCGCCAGGTAGGAGACATTGCCGAACCAGGTCCCGCTGACGCCCTTGCCCTTGTCGACACCCTCGACGACGGTGTCACGAGCATCTGACCCGCCCTGCTGGGCGGCACGCCGCTCGGTCACCAGGGTGGCGACACCGTTCGTCATCTCGACATCGGCGCTGACGGCATCCTTCTTGACGGCCGCCTCCAACTGGTCCGTCGTGCAGGGCGCGTCCACCTTGGCCCCGGCCTCGCCGCAGATCGTGCCGACGCCGTAGACCTCGGTGTCCTCGGCGACCAGGAACTGCTGATCGTCCTTGCCCTGCACGGACACGATGTACTTGTACGGGGCGAGATAGGTGACAGTCCCGTTCTTGAACGACCCACTGACGCCACTGACGCCCCCCGACTTCTCGGACTCCTTGGATCCCTTGGACTCCTTCGACTTCTTGCCCCCCGAAGCCTTGTCCGCGACCGCTGCGGCACCCGCTCCACTCTCGCCGGACGAGGCGTCGTCGCTACCGTTCTGGCATGCCGTCATCACCAGCCCGGCGGTGACAGCGGCGGCGGCAAAGACGGCCTTGCGCAGGTGACGGTTCATCACGGGACGTTCCTTCCGAGGCGGGGATGCGGGTAACCGGCGTACGTTCTCCGCCGCGTCCCGCTCTGTGCCGACTATGAGGGACTTCCGAACCCCCAGGTCACGCCCGTCGTCCCTTCAGAACCCGGCCATGACACACCCGTGACACGGCAACGCGAGGGCTGCGAGGGCTAGTTGCGCGACGAGCCGCCTTGCGTCGGCGGGGTTCGTACAGGGCTGGCAGCTTCATGTGGTGATGCATGGTGGTGATCTCGGCAAGTCCAACCGCGTTCGGTACGTCACGAGGAGGAGGCAGACGCCGAACAGCTGTCGGCCGATGACCTGTCCGCTGACGTGAGAACCGAGGGGGAGTGCGGAAACCGTGGTTGGCCAGCTCCGGTCGATATGTAGGCAGAGCTGCTCGCGCTCATCAGTCTCGAAGGCGCGTTCGTCGTGGGCTTCGTTCACCGCGTTCAGAGCCAGGACGATGCGCTCGACTACGGCGAAGACCTGCTTGTCGTCTCCTCCGGCGAGTGTGGGCAGCTCGGCCTCGAAGGCGTCCAGGACAGCATTGGTTGCCGACAGAAGCTCATCGGGGTCCAGGTCGACCATGTATGTGCAGTCGGGGTCCAGATTGCGGCGGCAAACTCCGCGGCTTCTGCGGCTGCGCCCTTGCGCCAGTTCGTCGTTGGCTCTCAGCCATGAGGCCGGACTGTACAGCGCGGGTCTGACAGGGAGGCCGCTCTCCCCGGCCCGCCGACAGCTCATGAGGGACATGAGCTTGGGAAGCTGCGGTCATTTGCAGCCGGTCTGGGCGCTGAGCTGGGCTAATGGCTGGGCCGGGACCTTGTTTGGCCTAGATGGTCGGCATCGCCGTAGAGGTCGGCTCGGAGTCGCTGCTTGGCTGCGTCGAGCCGCTCGGCGTAGTCGGGCATGAAGATCTCGCTCAGCGTAGTGTCCAGCGTTCCCGAGATGGTGTAGATCGGTGACCAGACCGCTCGGTCGCGCACGATCCCCTCAAGGTCGTCGGACTGGAACATGACTTGGTAAAGCCAGTCCGACAACACGAACGCTTGATTGCGTGTGAGTCTGAGGGTGATCTCTTCATCGTCCACGGCGTCAACCTACTCGCCTCGGTTGATGGTGCCGACGGCCCGAGCATCAGTGGTGACAACCACGCTTTCCAACTCTGATGGTGATCTTGAGCGACTCGGACGGGGTCGTTCACCTGCGTTCGTGGGCGGCTGACCGTCGGAGCGGCCTCCGCCTCCGGCCCCGTCTGAACGGCCGTGAACGGCGATGAAGGGGACGGAAACCGAGACGGACGCCGGGGTCGGGCTGGCTAGCATCGTGGCTGTTGAAGGGGGCGTCATGGCACTGGTCCGTAAGGGATCACGACGGATCGTTGTCGACGGCACGGTCTACCGCTGGCGGCTGCGAGGCAGGCCGACGTACTTCCAGGGCCTGGCCTGGTCGCCGTGCTCGTTCGCGGTCGAGCATGCGGACACTCCGGGTATGACGCTCGTGACCACCACCGACCAGTCGCATCCGAGCAACTGGATGGGTCGCGAAGCTGAACCTGTATTGCCGTCCGGTGTCGCTGCGGCTGTTCGGCTCGCCCTGCGAGAGGGCTGGACTCCGACGGCTCCGGGCTCCGCATTCCACCTCGATCAGTCCGCCGGCTTCACACCTTCGAACTGACCGAAGTTGGTATACCTCAGCCGACGACAGTCAGCCACGATGGCGGGTGCGTCGACCGATCAGGCGCGCGTGTGTCTCGCTGTACCCCTGCTGGCCTCAGCCACGCTGCTCGATGTCGTACGCCAGAGCAAGCCGCGACGGCGGAACCGCGGTAGCGAGGCATGGAGCAACGACCTCTTCGTCCCGAAGCAACTTGGGTGGGCGGTGTCTTGGGTTGGTATGCCTGTCACCTGCGCTGATGGCTCAGCCATGCTTTCGGCGCTTCGAGCAGAGCAGGATGTGAGGGCCGACCGGTGACAACGATGCGGAAGCCCCGTTCTTCAGGAGCTGCAACCTTTGCGCGGTGAGCCTCGTTTCACTGGTGCGCCTACTGTGCCGCCCGGCAGGCGCCCGCTGCGCATAAGCATAAAAAGGGACGGCCGAGCCGATCGGGCACCCGTAATGAATCCTCCGCGCTAAGTCAACGAACAGGCCACGCGCATACGATCACATCAGGTCGAAGATGGAGGTTGGGACGCTGTGGACCTTCACGATACGTGACCTGTCCAGGCTGGGACATTTCCGACTCGGCACTGCAAGTGCCACAGCGTACGGATCGTGAAACTCTCAATATGGGCGTGATGCGATCAGTGGTTTTCAGACGCTGCCCTCGAATCTCCCTTGCATCACAGATCACGCATCACTCAGGGTCTGTCTCTGTGAGCCCGCATCGGGAACATCAACGGAGGGGATGCAATTTCATGAGGTTCTTCCGAAGATCGGCAGTAGTCGCTGCGAGCGCAGCCGTTCTTGCTGGCGCTCTCGCTTCGCCGGCCAGCGGAGCGACGCCGCAGCCGCCCAAGGAACTGGGCAACGTCAAGGAGTGGGGCATGGTCGAGATCAAGGTCGACCCGAACTCTCTGATGGCTCCGACAACCACCAAGGACGTGGGCGGCGGCAGCTGGACCTACGGTACTGCGGTGGTGACCGGCGGCAAGCGGTGTTACTCGTACTACTTCCACGGCTCGAAGTTGCACAACGCGACCGCGAAGATTGCCAATGGCAGTCTCAAGGTTGGCGCGGATGCTGGCAAGACGGCCAAGGCCAGCAGGACCGCAGGTGCCGCGTACACGTGCTATGCGTACTGGGGTGTCACTGATTAGTCCCTAGAGACACCTCGAACGTCACGCTCTGGACTGCCTCTTCAGAGGGTGACGACGCTCCGGGGCCGCGATGTCTCGCTAGGCTCGACAGCTCACGCCTCAGCCGTGAATCCTGTCGCCAGAACTAGTGCGGGACGTTGCGGCCCTCGTCTCCCGCCTGGCTAAGTAGTTCAGGAGAGAACGAGGGGAGCCGTGAGCCAGTCACTTCAATGTCCTCGCCGCAACCGCCCGGCGGTAGCCTTAAGTTTTATCTGCGGAAAGGAATCATCCGAATCCCGTGGTCCCTTCACGATCTGCCTGCCTGTCGTTTGCAGCCGCGCTGATAGCTGGCGTGGCACTCGGCGTTTCCGCCCCGCTCCTTGGAGCAATCGAATTTCCTGTAATCAACTCGCTACATCTTGTCTTGTCGGCAGGTTGGGTTTGGGCCGCCCTGGCCTATTGCGTGGGCTTCTCATTGAGATCCAGGATCAGATCCGCCATCGTGGCCGGGTCCGCCCTCACCGCTGCTGTGGTCGCTTACTACGTGACCAAACTTATACAGGGGGAGTACCGGGAGTGGGTGAATCTGGATGACCCTTCGCAGGGGACGCATATCTACTGGGCTGGCTTCCTGTCGAAGACCCTTTTCTGGGGTGCTGCAGCCGTAGCTCTCGGTCTCCTTCTCGGATTGGCAGGAAACTTGGGGCGGAATGCTGGCCGTCGTGGACTTGCCTTCCGAGTGCTGATTCCGCTGGTAGCCATTGCGGAGACCTCGATGCGCCTTAGTTTCGAGGCCTCTTCGCAAGGGTCAGTTGCCAGCATGACATGGAATGTCACTCGCCTCGTAGCGGCGGCTGTCATCTTCGTCCTGGCGGTACAACAAGTTCGAGCAAGGTCGGATCGTGCTACCCGGCCAGCCCAACATTGAGCCCGAATCCTATCTGTGACGATTCCTTGCGGCGATCTGTTCACAAGGCTTCAGGCCCATAACCCCAGATGGAAGTACCGTCATTGCAGACAACTAACTGTTGTGGGCGCGGCACGGGCGGGGGCCGGGCTGCGCGCGGGGAGCGGAGCGAGCCGCCTTGAACCCGTAAAGAAGGTTGTTACTCAGCAGCGAGCTGCGTTGATGATCACGGGTTCAGTAGGTCAGAGCGGCGGCTCTTCGTTGAAACCTTCGCTCGGGCTTGCATGCCACTGGGAGCTGTCCGGCGACATGTCGGTGTCGCAGAAGAGGAAGGCGTTCCGTTGGCCTTCGATGCCTGAGGAGTCCTCGCCCCAAGAAGTCGAGGGCATCGTGCCGAGTACCTGCCGGACCAACGGAGCCAGTGTTGCTCGACGATGAAGCAGCAGAGGATCGTCCAGGAGCGGGATGCATGCCGCGATTGCTGCTTCGCGTACGTGGCGGTCGTCGTCATCGGCGCACGTGAAGCTGGCCGAGAACAGCAACGGTCGGATCCTTTGTATGGCTACGGCCGGCGGATAGTCGTCAAGAGGGAACCCGTACCGTCGACTCGTGGCATCGGCCGCGTCCGTGGCCTCGTTGGCAACCGAAGCGATCCAAGCCAGTAGCTCGGCGCGCATGTTGCCGGGGAAGTCCCACCGGGCCTTCTCAACCGTGCGCGTCGTTCTTGGGTCGGGCAGGATCGCGCACACGTACAGGGCTGTGGGTGCCGTGACCTCGTAGAGCGTGTTCTGGTGGTGCAGGACGCCGTGGAGATTGACCAGCGCCTTGGTTCTCACGTCCTGGATTGGGTCCAGGAGGGCGACCAGTATTCCGGGTGCGTCCGCGGCAGACCCGTAAGCATGGTCCAACCTCGCCCAGTCGGTTCGAGTGAGTGTTTTTCCAGCGGATCAGGAAGGCCCGTGAGAAGTGTTGGCTCGGCGACGTCGCTCATGCGATTCGCATACGGGCGCCGCATACTGTTCCGGTTGGCTCTTGATGAGCAGGCGGCGTAGGTCGTCGCGCTGTGAGCCTTTGAGGTTCAGGACCTCTGTGAGGTGGCGGAACGTCGTGTGGGTGACTCCGCGGCTTCGGGCCTCTGCCTCGAACTGGGCGAGTTGGGGTAGCACCGACTCGGCGTCGAGCTTCGCCGGACGCTGTTCATTCAGCCAGAGGGCCTTGTTGCGCTCGTAGTCGATGTCGCAGAAGCCTGCAGATTTCGCGGCTCAGTGTCGGCTTCGGTGTCCGGACGCCAATGACGCGCACGGGCGTGGACTACTGCTCGTCGGCTCGATCGCCGCGTCGTGGCCCTCAGGGCCCAGTCGCTTCGGTGGGACGGTGGTCTCCTTCATGCTTGCCGATGTCTGGCCGTCGTGAGGGGAGGAACGCATCCGTTGGTACGCGTACTCAGTGAGGCGCCCTCTGGCACGAATCTGGCACGCGGCGAGTGACCGCCAAACACAGCAAAAAGACCCAGGTCTATGACCTGGGCCCTAATCATGGAGCGGGTGACGAGAATCGAACTCGCGCTCTCAGCTTGGGAAGCTGATGTTCTACCATTAAACTACACCCGCGTAAGACGCCATCGGATCGGTGTCTGATCGCGCGGTAACTCTACCTCATCCCTGGCCCCCGGCGCTGAAGCCCTGGGGGCCGAGTGCGTTTCGGGGGAGGGGATCCGCGTGCCTGGGGCTGGAGTTGGGGCGTACGGTGGAGGCGTGGGGGAGGGTCCTGGTGTGGTCGGAGTGCCGCCTGGAGGGTCGTCTCGTTCGTCCCGTAATGTGGCCTTTCGTCGTCCGGCGAGCAGCAGTCGGACGCGGCTCTTGGGGAAGGGACTCTAGGACTTGATGGAGCGCACCGTCGTCCGTTGTGCCGATGGGCACGTGTTCAGCACCACTTCGTTCCCGATGCAGCAGGCCGAGCGGCTCGGTCCCGGACGGCTCGTCCGGTGCCCTCGCTGTGCCCGGCTCCGCAGTGCGGTGCCGGTGGCCCTTGTGAAGCGGTGAAGCGGTGAAGCGGTGAAGCGGTAGCAAGCAGCGAGCGGCACCAATAGCAGCAGCAGCAACAGCAACAGCAGCAACAGCAGCAACAACAGCAACAGCAGCAACCGAAACAGAACAGCAGCGGCAACAGTGGCCTGGCGCGCGGAACCGTCCTGATGGTGGTCGGTCCGCGCGCCTTGCGTATCCTCGGGGCGTGCTTCTCTCAGACAAGGACATCCGGGCCGAGATCGAATCCGGGCGGGTCCGGATCGATCCCTACGACGAATCCATGGTGCAGCCGTCCAGTGTCGACGTGCGCCTCGACCGCTACTTCCGGGTGTTCGAGAACCACCGGTACCCCCACATCGACCCGTCGGTCGAGCAGGCGGACCTCACGCGGCTGGTGGAACCGGAGGGTGACGAGCCGTTCATCCTGCACCCCGGGGAGTTCGTCCTCGCCTCCACCTACGAGGTCATCAGCCTCCCCGATGATCTCGCCTCCCGGCTGGAAGGGAAGAGTTCCCTCGGCCGGCTCGGACTCGTCACGCACTCCACCGCCGGTTTCATCGACCCCGGCTTCTCCGGACACGTCACGCTCGAGCTGTCCAACCTCGCCACCCTGCCCATCAAGCTCTGGCCGGGCATGAAGATCGGGCAGCTGTGCCTCTTCCGGCTCAGCTCCCCCGCCGAGCACCCCTACGGCAGCGAGCGGTACGGGTCCCGGTATCAGGGGCAGCGGGGGCCGACCGCCTCCCGCTCCTTCCTCAACTTCCACCGCACCCAGGTCTGAGCGGCGTATGAGCGACGCACGGGAGAACCTCAGCTACGAGCGGTTCGGCGTGGCCGTCCGCGAACTCGCCCAGAGCATCGCCGACGACGGCTACGAGCCGGACATCGTGCTCAGCATCGCGCGCGGCGGGGTCTTCGTCGCCGGAGGGCTCGCGTACGCCCTCGACTGCAAGAACCTCCACCTGGTGAACGTCGAGTTCTATACGGGCGTGGGTACGACCCTTGAGATGCCCGTCATGCTCGCGCCCGTGCCCAACGCGATCGACTTCTCCGACAAGAAGGTCCTGATCACCGACGACGTCGCCGACACCGGCAAGACGCTCAAGCTGGTGCGGGACTTCTGTCTCGACGCCGTCGCCGAGGTCCGCAGCGCCGTGATCTACGAGAAGTCCCATTCCCTCGTGAAGTGCGAGTACGTCTGGAAGCGCACCGACGACTGGATCAACTTCCCGTGGAGTGTTCTGCCCGTGGTGCGTAAGTCGGGCGAGCCGGTCACGCCGTCCAAGGAAGCGCTCTGACCCACGGGGGATTTCCGCGCCCGCTGTATGACGGGTATGGCCAGGGGTCGGGCCGGCCGGCCCAGAGGTCAGGCCAGGCAGGGCTCTCGGCCACTCGCCGAGGGCCCTCGGTGGCCACAGCCCCGAGGGCCCTCGGTGTCGCGGCCGGCGACGCGTCAGCTACTCGGGTGCGCTGGGTGCGCTCACCGGCACCGGCGCCCCGAAGTTCTTGAACGTCCCGACGTTCCGCGCCGCCTTGCCGGCCATCTCCAGCCGCTGGTCGAAGCGCACGACTCGGCCGGATTCGTCGACCCACACGTCACAGGCGAAATCCTTGGTGCCCGTGGCGCGCATCCTGTCGTACAGGCGAGGGTCCACCGTCCGGAGCTGGTCCTGGGTGACGTTCCCGGAGAGCCGGTACGCCGGGGCACCGCCCACCTTCTCCGTACCCTTTCGAACCTCCGGGCCGAGGTCCAGGAGCAGCTGCGCGTAGGCACCGTAGTCGGTCAGGCCGGCGGCTGAGGAGTCCCGTCCCATACGCTGCCACTTCCCGGCTGCTCCGCCGTCAAGGGTCCGCGTGTAGGTGGCGTCCTCCAGCAGGATCGTCTCCGTGCTGAACGCCTGGTTCTCCGGGACACTGTCGGAGGTTTTCAAGGTGAGTCTGCCCGTAGGGGCCGGTCCGTTGAAGTTCATCCGGCCGGACATGACGACCCCCAGAATGGAGCCCGTATAGGTCTCCGTCCTGATCTCGGCCGAGTAGCGTGCCGGATCGGCGTTCTTGAGTGCCGCCTCGACTTCGAAGGCACTTTCGGGCGCCGGTGTGGCCGATGCTTCGTTCTTCGCCGTGGGTGAGGGTGCGGGTGCTGCGTCGGTCTCCCCCGTGCCGCAGCCACTGAGCAGGACGGCGGCGGCGATACCGGCCGCCGTGGTGGCCAATTGGCGCATGACAGGGGTCTCCTCGAGCGTGGCCGACAGGTCGCCGAGTCTGTCATGGGCACGGCGAGATGATCGACTCGCGTCATGAGCCAACCGCGGTCGGCCTCTCCGCCTCTCAGTGTGTAGGGGTGAGCGTTGGCGCATTCGGCCGGGGGACTTAACCCGTTCTTAGCGCGCGGCTAACATGTTCGAACTCGCGATGAACGCCCTTATCGACCCCTTCTGGGCCAGAAAGACGCGCCATTCGGTGTGAAAGTAACCTATTTCTCAAAAACTACTAAATCGGTCAAATAATTGATACCTATAGCGTCGCGGGTGTTTTCGCGAATAAAAGGCAGAAACGAGTACGAGTACTCCTCGTGGCGTCAGCCCCGGATGATCGTCTGGGCCGCGGCAATGGTCGTGGGCCTCGGATTCCTCATCGCGCTGGAGTTCGTGGCGCGTCGTCTCGGCCTGCCGGGGCCGCTGACCACGCAGGCGCGGGAAGTGATCTTCCCGCCCAAGTCGGGTGGCCTGTTGTACGCCGCCATGGCGTTGATGATGGTGGTGCTCACCTGGCGGCAACGGTTGATCGCCCTCGGCGCCGCGATCGGTATCGATATGTGCTTCCTGTCGGTCCGATGGATGGCCGGCATCGAGGTGACGGAAGGCCACCCGTTCGGCAACGGCGCCCTGTGGGTGACGCTCGGCTGCGCGGTCGTCGCCGTCACGCGGCGCACCGGCCGGGAACGCTCGCTGTTGCTCAAGGGCGCCGGGCTGGCTCTGCTGCTGATGGCCGGCCGCAAGACCGGTGACACCTGGCTGCTCATCACCTCCGAGACCCGGCCGCTCGTGCTCGACCAGTACGTGGCGACCGCCGACCACGCGCTGGGCGACCCCTCATGGCTGCTCGGCCGGCTCGTGACGGCCTGCGGACCGATCGGCTTCAACTTCCTCGACTTCGTCTACGGCCAGCTCCCGGTCGCCGCGGTCGTCGTCGCGCTGTACCAACTGCGCCACGTGGTGGTCGAGCGCCGCTTCCCCCGCCACCACCTGGTGCGCACCTTCCTGCTGATCGGCCTCATCGGTCCGGCCTTCTACATGATCTACCCGGTGGTCGGACCGATCTTCGCCTACGGCACGGGCGCCGAGCACTGGGCGGACGTCAGCCTGTGGGCGCCGGACATGCCGCCCAGCGAGCCCTGGGCCGTGGCGGACCTGTGGCCGCAGACACCGCCGCCGCTCCAGACCCCCGGCCACATGACCTTCGACGAGATCACCCCGCGCAACTGCATGCCCAGCCTGCACACGGCGTGGGCCACCGCGATCTTCATCCATACCCGGAAGGGCCCGCGCGTACTGCGGTTCGCGGGCGCCTTCTGGCTGGTCGCCACGCTCTGCGCGACGCTGGGATTCGGCTACCACTACGGCGTGGACCTTGTCGCCGGAGTCGTGTTCACGCTCACCATCGAGGCGGCCCTGCGCACGTTCGACCACGGCTGGGATCGGTCGGGGCTCCGGCTGACCGCTTACGGCGCGACGGTGTTCACCGCGCTCCTGCTGTCGTATCGCTTTCTGCCGTCGGAGATGGCCGAGCACCGGTGGTTGTCCGGACCGCTTCTCCTGCTGGCGATGGGCTCAGTGATCTACGGCTATGTACGGACGACCGCACGCTGGGAAGCGGTGCCCGTACCGGCACCTACACCCTCACCTGTACCTGCACCCGCCCCGGCAGCAGAATCAGAGGCGAAATCAGAACCCGAACTGATCTGAACCGGGTGGGGCTTCCCCCCCGGACGAGAAAAGCCCCCGGCATTCGCGCCGGGGGCTTTCCCTTCTGTCGGTGCCGAGGATCAGAACGTGCCCAGCTTCACGATCGACAGGATCGCGATCAGCTGGATCGCCGACGCGCCCAGGGCCTTCGGCCAGGGCAGGTCGTGGGAGCGGCTGACCATGAGGGTGAGGAGGGCGCCGGCGGCGACCCAGGTGGCCCAGCCGAGCAGCTGCACGAACGACGCGTCGCCGCCCGCGAACATCGCGACGATCAGGCGCGGGGTGTCCGTGAGGGACATGATCAGCATGGAGAGGCCGACCGTGGGCTGCCAGGCGCCGTCGCCGCCGAGCTGACGGGCCAGGCTGTGGGTGACGACGCCCAGGATGAAGGTGCTGATCACCATCGCCACGGCGGTCGTCAGGACGATCGGGATCGCGTTCGACAGCGTCGCGTTGATCGTGTCCTGGCGCGTGTCGTCGAAGCCGAACACCGCGAGCAGGCCGTAGAGGAAGGTGACGACGAGGGCGGGGCCCCACATCGTGTAGTCCCGCATCCGCAGGAAGGTCTGGTCGGGGGAGAGTACGACGCCCCGCAGCAGTTCCTTCCAGTGCAGGCGCGGACCGGTCGGGCCCGCCGGGGCCGCGGCACCGGCGTGGTAGGTCTCGCCCTGGTTGTACTGCTGGTGGTCGTCGATCGAGAACGCCTGGGTGTGACCCGGGCTGTTCGCGGCGTACGGGTCGTGCGGGGGCGCGCCGTAGGGGTCGTCGCCGCCGAAGTACTCCGGCTCGCCGCCACCCTGGCCACCGCCGTTCCTCGGGGGCCACTGCTGCCCGCCGCCCCCGCCGCCGTACTGCGGCCGCTGCTGCGGCGGGTACGGCTGCTGCGCCGGCGGGTAGCCGTGCGGCGGCGGCCCCTGGGGCCTCTGCTGCCCGTGGGGAGGGTTATGGGGTCGCGCTTGCGGGGCGCGGCCGTCCCGGCCGCCACGTCCGATCCTGAATCCAGCCACGTCATCGAACGTACCTGGTCCCGGAGAGTGACGTGCGCGGCCCGGCCCTGTGGGAGCGGCTTTGCGGCCGACCTGTGACATCCCCTAAGGGGAGACCCGTACGACCGTCCGGGGGACCCGCGAGGGTGCCGCCCGGCACGACGACGCCCCCTGTCCGCGCAAGGAAGCGCAGAACAGGGGGCGTCGCAACGGACCGTCGCCGGCGGTCACTTCACCGGCTGGGGCTCCGGCTCGTTCTCCGACTCGGCCGCACCCGCGGGGGGTTCGTCGTCGACCGGGGTCTTGACGGAGTCGAGGAGGAGCTGGGCGACGTCCACGACCGTGATGGACTCCTTGGCCTGGCCGTCGTTCTTCTTGCCGTTCACGGAGTCCGTGAGCATGACGAGGCAGAACGGGCAGGCGGTGGAGACGATGTCCGGGTTGAGGGAGAGGGCCTCGTCGACGCGCTCGTTGTTGATGCGCTTGCCGATCCGCTCCTCCATCCACATCCGCGCGCCGCCGGCGCCGCAGCAGAAGCCGCGTTCCTTGTGGCGGTGCATCTCCTGCTGGCGCAGACCGGGCACCGCGGACATGATCTCCCGCGGCGGCGAGTAGATCTTGTTGTGCCGGCCCAGGTAGCAGGGGTCGTGGTAGGTGATGAGGCCGTCGACCGGGGTCACCGGGATCAGCTTGCCCTCGTCGATGAGGTGCTGGAGCAGCTGGGTGTGGTGGATGACCTCGTAGTCGCCGCCGAGCTGCGGGTACTCGTTGCCGATGGTGTTGAGGCAGTGCGGGCAGGTGGCGACGATCTTCTTCGCCGAGGCCGGCTTGCGGGACTCGTCGGTGACCTTGCCGTCGTCGTCGGTCTCCTCGCCGAACGCCATGTTCAGCGCCATGACGTTCTCCATGCCGAGCTCCTGGAACAGGGGCTCGTTGCCGAGGCGGCGGGCGGAGTCACCGGTGCACTTCTCGTCGCCGCCCATGATCGCGAACTTGACGCCCGCGATGTGGAGGAGTTCGGCGAAGGCCTTGGTGGTCTTCTTGGCGCGGTCCTCGAGGGCGCCGGCGCAGCCGACCCAGTACAGGTACTCGACCTCGGAGAGGTCCTCGATGTCCTTGCCGACGACCGGCACCTCGAAGTCGACTTCCTTCGTCCACTCCAGGCGCTGCTTCTTGGCCAGGCCCCAGGGGTTGCCCTTCTTCTCCAGGTTCTTGAGCATCGTGCCCGCCTCGGACGGGAACGACGACTCGATCATCACCTGGTAGCGGCGCATGTCGACGATGTGGTCGACGTGCTCGATGTCGACCGGGCACTGCTCGACGCAGGCGCCGCAGGTGGTGCAGGACCACAGGACGTCCGGGTCGATGACGCCGTTCTCTTCGAGGGTGCCGATCAGCGGGCGCTCGGCCTCCGCCAGTGCCGCCGCGGGGACGCCCGCCAGCTGCTCCTCGGAGGCCTTCTCCTCGCCCTCCATGGTCTTGCCGCCGCCGGCCAGCAGGTACGGGGCCTTGGCGTGCGCGTGGTCGCGCAGGGACATGATCAGGAGCTTGGGGGAGAGCGGCTTGCCGGTGTTCCAGGCGGGGCACTGGGACTGGCAGCGCCCGCACTCGGTGCAGGTGGAGAAGTCCAGCAGGCCCTTCCAGGAGAACTGCTCGACCTGGGAGACGCCGAACACGTCGTCGTCGCCGGGGTCGGTGAAGTCGATCGGCTTGCCGCCGGACGTCATCGGCAGGAGGGCGCCCAGGGCCGTACCGCCGGTCGCCTCGCGCTTGAACCAGATGTTCGGGAAGGCGAGGAAGCGGTGCCAGGCGACACCCATGTTGGTGTTCAGCGAGACGACGATCATCCAGACGAAGGACGTCCCGATCTTGATCATCGCGGTGAGGTAGACGAGGTTCTGCAGCGTGCCGACCGACAGGCCCTTGAAGGCGAGGACCAGGGGGTACGAGGCGAAGTAGCCGGCCTCGTAGTGCTCGACGTGGTGGAGTGCGCCCTCGAGGCCGCGCAGCACGTAGATGGCGAGGCCGATGGTGAGGATGACGTACTCGACGAAGTACGCCTGACCGGCCTTCGAGCCCGCGAAGCGGGACTTGCGGCCGGGCCGCGAGGGCAGGCTCAGCAGGCGGATCACGATGAGTACGGCGATGCCGAGGATCGTCATCACGCCGATGAACTCGATGTACAGCTCGAACGGCAGGAACTCACCGATGACCGGCAGCGTCCAGTCGGCCTGGAAGAGCTGGCCGAACGCCTGCGCGAGGGTGGGCGGCAGCGTCAGGAAGCCGACGGCCACGAACCAGTGGGCGAAGCCGACGATGCCCCATCGGTTCATGCGCGTGTGGCCGAGGAACTCGCGTACGAGTGTCACGCTGCGCTGATAGGGGTTGTCGGTCCGGGTGCCGGCCGGGACCGGCTGGCCCAGCTTGAAATACCGGACGAACTGGCCGATGGCGCGGGCGAGCAGGGCGACGCCGACCACGGTCAGGGCCAGCGACACGATGATCGCGGCGAGTTGCATGGGGGCTCCTCGGGCCTGCGAGGTTTGCGGGGTTTCGTCGGCGGCGCCGACATTACTAAGCGGTAACTTATGCAGTCCGTCTGAGACTACCCCTATCTTCTGCCGCACTGTAGCCGGGCGCGGAGTGATCTGGATCGCTGAGGGTCACCTCAGAGGCGGTGCCGGAAGGAGGGGGAAATCTGACGGTGCCGGGCCGTGTTATTCGTACCAAATTGATACATTTATGACTAATTTATATCCGTGCTCTACGGGATCGTCGCCGCCACCACAGCCCTGCTCCTCGCCGCCGTTCTCGCCGCGCTGCTGCGCGCCCCCGCCCTGCGCCTCGCACTGCTCGACCGGCGCCAGCGGCAGCGACGCGTGCCGCTGTCCGGGGGAGTCGCCGTCGTCCTCGCCACCTGCCTCGTGGCCGTCGCCGGCGACCGGACCGGCTTCGCGCCGCTCGGTGAGGGGATGGGCGCGCTGCTCGCCGCCGGCGCCGGAGCCGCCGCCCTCGGTCTGGTCGCGGACGCCTGGCGGCTCAAGACCCGGTTCCTCCTCGTCGGTACGGCCGTCGCGGCGGCCTGCGTCGTCCCGTACGGCGACACCGGTGTGCCCGCCGGGGTCGCCGCCGTCGGCTGGATCGCCTGCGTCACCCTCGCCTTCCGGGGGCTCGACCACGCCGACGGGATGGCCGGCACCGTCGGCGTCGTCACCGCCTTCGGGGTGGCCGCCTGTGCCGCGGCCGAGGTGATGGACGGCCTCGCGGTGCTGCTGAGCGTCCTCGCCGCCGCGCTCACCGGCTTCCTCATGCATAACTGGCCCCCCGCGCGCGTGGCCCTCGGCGGCTGCGGCGCGATGTTCACCGGCTTCCTGCTCGCCGCCGCGGCCGTCACCACGCGCGCGGGGCAGGACGCGGTCACCGGGGCGGGGGTGCTGTTCGCGCTCACCGCGATCGCCGTCGCCGACGCCGCCCTCGTGGTGCTGATCCGGCGCACCGCCGGACGCCCGCTGCTACGCCGCGGCCCCGACCACCTCGCCCACCGGCTGCGACGGCTCGGCCTCACGCCCGCGGGGGTAACGGTGGGCGTCGGAACGGCCGCCTTCGCGGGCGTGCTCACGGGGACGCTGGTGCACACCGGGCTGCTGGGCGCGGGGACTGTGCTGTGGGTGGCGGGAGGCGTGACAGCCGTCGTCCTCGTCCTGTGGCGCGTACGCGGGCGCGTACCCGGGCAGGGGCGCGGGGGCCCGGACGCGCGCGTGAGTCGCGAGGCTCGGGCGGGGCGTGAGGCGCAGGCGGGTCGTGAGGCTCGTGTGGGTCGTGAGGCGCGCGTGGGTCGTGAGGCCGGCGTGGGTGGCGAGACCGGCGTGCATCGTGAGGTCTCGCCGCGCCCCCGGCCACGGTTCCGTCGTCAACCCGTGGCCGTGGTGCGGCCCCCTCGCGAGCCGGTGGAATCACCCTTGCGGGCATCCCGGCGTGCGGAATCCCCGCAGGTCACCGGGTCCTTGCGTGTAAGGAACGGATAAGAGTTGAGTCCTGGCGACTCAGGTCCGTTGACCCAGCGGTGAGTCTCGTGCACACTTGAGCCTGTTCCACTCAAGTCAGCTGGAGGAAGATCACCATGGCACGTGCGGTCGGCATCGACCTGGGCACAACCAACTCCGTCGTCAGCGTTCTGGAGGGCGGCGAGCCCACCGTCATCACCAACGCCGAGGGTGCCAGGACCACGCCGTCCGTCGTCGCCTTCGCGAAGAACGGTGAGGTGCTGGTCGGCGAGGTGGCCAAGCGTCAGGCGGTCACCAACGTCGACAGGACCATCCGGTCGGTCAAGCGCCACATGGGCACCGACTGGAAGATCGAGCTCGACGGGAAGAACTTCAACCCGCAGCAGATGAGCGCGTTCATCCTGCAGAAGCTGAAGCGGGACGCCGAGGCCTACCTGGGCGAGAAGGTGACCGACGCGGTCATCACCGTCCCGGCGTACTTCAACGACTCCGAGCGCCAGGCGACGAAGGAAGCCGGTGAGATCGCCGGTCTCAACGTCCTTCGTATCGTCAACGAGCCCACCGCGGCCGCGCTCGCGTACGGCCTCGACAAGGACGACCAGACGATCCTCGTCTTCGACCTCGGTGGCGGCACCTTCGACGTGTCCCTCCTGGAGATCGGTGACGGTGTCGTCGAGGTGAAGGCGACCAACGGCGACAACCACCTCGGTGGTGACGACTGGGACCAGCGTGTCGTCGACTACCTGGTGCAGCAGTTCAAGTCCGGTCACGGCGTGGACCTCGCCAAGGACAAGATGGCCCTCCAGCGCCTCCGCGAGGCCGCCGAGAAGGCCAAGATCGAGCTGTCCTCGTCCACCGAGACCTCGATCAACCTGCCGTACATCACGGCGTCCGCCGAGGGCCCGCTGCACCTGGACGAGAAGCTCACGCGCGCTCAGTTCCAGCAGCTGACCGCGGACCTGCTGGAGCGCTGCAAGACGCCGTTCCACAACGTCATCAAGGACGCCGGCATCAACCTCTCCGAGATCGACCACGTCGTTCTCGTGGGCGGCTCCACCCGCATGCCCGCCGTCGCCGAGCTGGTCAAGGAGCTGACGGGCGGCAACGAGGCCAACAAGGGTGTCAACCCGGACGAGGTCGTCGCCATCGGCGCCGTGCTCCAGGCCGGTGTCCTCAAGGGTGAGGTCAAGGACGTCCTGCTCCTCGACGTGACCCCGCTGTCCCTGGGCATC
>NZ_MUBA01000053.1 GCF_002154575.1 Streptomyces bobili | reverse complement strand
CCGCGGTGAGCGCCTCGGCGAGGACGGGCACGCGGGCGTCTGCAGCGATGAGGCCCGTGGAGCCCTCGTTGCCGAGCAACTCCTCGCAAGCCGCGACGACTTCCGCGTCCTGCGACACCGCGCGGACCTCGAAGAAGCCGGGGTTCTCGCGGACCGAGGCGACCGGCGTCAGGCCCGGCGCGATGTGCGGCAGCAGGCGGGAGGCGTAGGTGATGACGTCCGTCGGGACGCGGAAACCGGCCGTGAGTTCCTCGATCACCGCGTCGGCCTTGCCGAGGTGTCCGAGGGCCTCCTCCCAACTCCGCGTCGCCCAGGGCGTGGTGCCCTGCGCCAGGTCGCCCAGGACGGTCGCGCTGCCGGTGCTGCAGCGGCGGCCGACGGCCCGGTACTGCATGGGGGACAGGTCCTGCGCCTCGTCCAGGACCACATGGCCCAGGGAGTGCGTGCGCTCCACGAGATCGGTCGCCTCGTCGATCAACACCGCGTCCGCGGCAGACCACTTGGCCGACTTCACCGACCGCGCCGCCCTTTTGCCGGATCCGGGCAGTGCCCACAGGATCGTCTTCTGCTCGTCCGCGGTGAGGATCCCCTCCGCGTGCTCCGCGAGGAACTCCGGCTCCGAGAGCAGCCGCAGCACCAGCTTCGCCGGATCGACGGGCGGCCAGACCGCCTTCACGGCCGCCTTGACGGCGCTGTTGCGGGCCACGGCGTCCTGCACCCGGTCGTCGGGCGCCTCCCCGGCCCGCTCCATCTGCACCAGCACGGCATGCGCGACGCGCTGTGGGAGCGCGTCACGGGCGGCACCGTAGCGGATGTCACGGTCGAGCAACTCGCGGACGAGGCGCTCCAGTTCGTACGCCGGGACCCGCCAGCGGCGTGAGCCGCGCACGACGACGACCGGCTCGGCCGGCAGGCTGACGTGGGAGTACAGCGCCCGGCGCAGCACCTCGGCCATCCTCGCGTCGCCCTTGACGACCGCCGCGGGTGCCTCGTCGGTGCCCCGCACCTCGACCCGTGCGACGAGGTCGTCGACGGTGGCCTGGCGGACCGCCAGCTCGCCCAGCGCGGGCAGCACCTGTTCGATGTAGTGGAGGAAGGACCGGTTCGGCCCGATGACCAGCGTGCCGGTGCGGGCGAGCCGCTCACGGTGGGCGTACAGCAGATAGGCCACCCGGTGCAGGCCGACGGCCGTCTTCCCGGTACCGGGGCCGCCCTGGACGCACACCGAGCCGCCCAGCCCGCTGCGGACGATCTCGTCCTGCTCGGGCTGGATCGTGGCGACGATGTCCCGCATCGGGCCGACACGCGGCCGCTCGATCTCCCGCTGGAGCAGCTTGCTGGTGGTGGCCGCCTCGGCGGGGTCGGAGAGGTGCTCGTCCTCGTACGCGGTGAGGTCGCCGCCCGTGTAGCCGAACCGGCGCCTCAGCCCGACGTCCATCGGGTCCTTCTTCGAGGCCCGGTAGAACGGCTGTGAGACCGGCGCACGCCAGTCGATGACCATCGGGTCGCCGTCGTGGTCGTGGACGTGCCGGCGCCCGATGTACAAGCGCTCCCCCTTCGCGCCCTCCGCCCGGTCGGCACCCGGCGCGTGGAGGTAGTCCAGCCGGCCGAAGAACAGCGGGGTGTGGCTGAGGTCGGCGAGCGCCTTGATGCGGTCCCCGATCTGGCGCTCCAGAATCTGGGCGTTGACCCAGTTCGCGGTGACGTCGCTGATGTCGAGGGACTGGACGTCCTCCCGCATGGCGCGCAGCGCGGCACGGGAGGAGGCCAGGTGGGAGCGCTCACGGGAGAGCGGGTCGTCAGCGGACACGGGCGTGGACAAGGGAGTGCCTCCGGGCCTGCGGAAGGGGTGACTGCGGGAAGCCGTCCGGTTTCCGTCCGGGCGGCGGCGCTCCGTGGGGAGGCTGGCAAGAGCGGAGATTCTAGGACCTGGGGGTGCCGGGAAGCCAACCGGTTTTCCCGTCCCGCCCTGCCGCCCGCTCCCGTCCCCTAGGGGACAAGACCTCCTCCGACCCCTTCTCCCCGGAGGAACCGCTCCCTCTGCGGGTGGAGACGGAGTCCACCCGAAGTGGCTCCTGAGACCGATGCCGCCCTTATGTCCCCTATCGCACCATGGAGTCATGAGCGCAGCGACCTTCACCCCAGCCCCCGCACCGGGCCGTCCGTCCGGCGCGACCTCCGTAACCTCCGGCAGCCACCACCACCGCCTCGGCGACGCCCTGCACGCGATACGCGTCTTCGCGGGCGCGGCCTTCGAGGTGGTCGTCCTCGGCGAGTACGGCGAGGAGGTGGGCGTCCGCCGCAGGTAGCTCCGCAGGTGGCTCCGCCGGAAGTACGCGGCCGGTCCCCTGGCGCGTCTGAGTACGTGAGGCGCCCGGATGAGTACGCGCGCAGATGTCCGCGCACCCCGCCAGGCGGTTCACTCGGGGTATGACGACGCCGCAGCACGGGCCGTATCCCCCGCAGGGACCGCAGCACGGGCCGTACTCCCCGCAGAACCACCCGAACCACCCGGGTCCGCCGTACAACGGCTACGGCTACGTCCCGTACCGGGTCCCCGGTCCCGACGACTTCGACCACCGGACCTCGACCGCCCCGCTGGTCGCCACCGTGCTGCTGACGGTCCTCGGTCCCGCGGCCCTCTTCCTCGGCGGCCTGTCCGTGATGGCCACCGACAGCTGCGGCTCCGACTGCCCGACCGCGCTCACGACCTGGCTGTACCTGATCTACGGCACGATCGTCTTCGGCGGCGTGCTCTCACTCGCCGCGCTCGTCACCGCCTGGTCGCTGCCCCGCAAGATCCGCTACTGGAACCTGCGCCGCTGGGCCGCCCTCGTCACCGTCGCCCCGTCGGTGCTCGTGATCGTCCTGGTGTGCACGATCCCCTCACCGTGACCGGACCTCCCACCGGGACGGACTCCTCACCCTGACGGATCAGGCCTCCTCCGCCAGCAGCTCCGTCGCGTCCATGATCCGGTAGGCGTAGCCCTGTTCGGCGAGGAAGCGCTGCCGGTGGGCGGCGAAGTCCTGGTCGAGCGTGTCGCGGGCGACGACCGAGTAGAAGTGGGCCTGGTGGCCGTCCGCCTTCGGCCGCAGCACCCGGCCCAGCCGCTGGGCCTCCTCCTGGCGCGAGCCGAAGGTGCCCGAGACCTGGATGGCGACCGTCGCCTCGGGCAGGTCGATCGAGAAGTTCGCGACCTTCGACACGACCAGCACGCTGATCTCACCCTGCCGGAAGGACTCGAACAGCTTCTCCCGCTGCGCGTTGGACGTCTCGCCCTTGATGACCGGCGCGTTCAGATGCTCCCCCAGCTCGTCGAGCTGGTCGATGTACTGGCCGATGACGAGGATCTGCTGCCCGGCGAACCGGCGCACGATCGCCTCCGTCACCTTCCGCTTGGTCTCGGTGGTGGCACAGAAGCGGTACTTCTCCTCGGCCTCGGCGGTCGCGTAGGCGAGCCGCTCGGCGTCCGTGAGGTTGACCCGGACCTCGACACAGTCCGCGGGCGCGATGTAGCCCTGCGCCTCGATCTCCTTCCACGGAGCGTCGAACCGCTTCGGCCCGATGAGCGAGAAGACGTCCGACTCGCGGCCGTCCTCGCGCACCAGCGTGGCCGTGAGCCCCAGCCGCCGCCGCGCCTGAAGGTCCGCCGTGAACTTGAAGACCGGCGCCGGCAGCAGGTGCACCTCGTCGTAGACGATGAGCCCCCAGTCGCGGGAGTCGAACAGCTCCAGGTGCGGGTAGACGCCCTTCCGCCTGGTCGTCAGCACCTGGTAGGTGGCGATGGTGACGGGCCGGATCTCCTTGCGCGTCCCGCTGTACTCGCCGATCTCCTCCTCGGTCAGCGACGTCCGCTTGATCAGCTCGTGCTTCCACTGCCGGGCGGAGACGGTGTTGGTGACGAGGATCAGCGTGGTCGCCTTGGCCTGGGCCATCGACCCGGCCCCGACCAGCGTCTTCCCGGCGCCGCAGGGCAGGACCACGACCCCGGACCCGCCGTGCCAGAAGTTCTCCACGGCCTGCTTCTGGTACGGCCGCAGCGCCCAGCCGTCCTCGGCCAGCTCGATCGGATGCGCCTCGCCGTCGACGTACCCCGCGAGGTCCTCGGCGGGCCAGCCCAGCTTCAGCAGGGTCTGCTTGATCTGCCCGCGCTCGGAGGGGTGCACGGCGACCGTGTCGGGGTCGATCCGCGTCCCGACCAGCGGGGCGACCCGCTTGGAGCGCAGGATCTCCTCCAGGACCGGCCGGTCCGTGGTGGTCAGAACGAGACCGTGCGCCGGGTGCTTGCTGAGCGTCAGCCGCCCGTAGCGGTCCATCGTCTCGGCGATGTCCACCAGCAGCGCGTGCGGCACCGGATAGCGGCTGAACTCCACCAGCGCGTCCACCACCTGCTCGGCGTCGTGCCCGGCGGCGCGCGCGTTCCACAGGCCCAGCGGGGTCAGCCGGTAGGTGTGGATGTGCTCGGGCGCCCGCTCCAGTTCGGCGAACGGCGCGATGGCGCGGCGGCACGCGTCGGCCAGTTCGTGGTCGACCTCCAGGAGCAGGGTCTTGTCGGACTGGACGATGAGTGGACCATTCACGCGCGGCACCCTTTCCTTCACGGCCGTGGAACGCGGCCAAACGTCCAGTGTGCCCTACCGGCCACGACGGGGGTGGGGGTGCGACAGAGTGGCCTTCATGACAGCCACGGGTGAGCGGGTGGACCGGGTCGACGAGCGGGACCGGGTGATCGGGGTGGTGGACCGGGGTGACGCCATCACCAACCTCTGGCTGCACCGCGTCGCGACGACCGTCTGCCGGGACACGGACGGCCGGATCCTGGTGCACCGGCGCCCGGAGACCATGTCCCGCTTCCCCGGCCAGTACAACTGGCTGGTCGGCGGGGGCGTCGAGGCCGGAGAGTCCTACGAACGGGCCGCGGCCCGCGAGCTGGCCGAGGAACTCGGCGTGCCGGCACCGACGGTCCGGTTCGCGTTCAAGTTCCTGTGCCGGGGCGTGATCAGCCCCTACTGGCTCGGCGTCCACGAAGCCGTCGTCACCGGAGACCTCGCCCCCGACCCGGAGGAGATCGACTGGCACGCCTGGGTCACCGACAGCGAGCTGCGCGACCTGACCGGGCGCCTGCCGTTCGTCCCCGACGGCGTCGAGGCCCTGCGCCGCTACACGGACGGACGCCCCGCGACACGACCCGAGTGACGCCCCGCGTGATGCCCGCGTGACGCCTATGCCTCGTCGTCCGCCAGCTCCGCCACTCCCGTGATCCGGTGCAGCGGGTACGTCCTGACCTCGTCCGCGGTGTGGTCGTACGCCGTCACGAAGCCGCCCTCCACCCGAACCGGGGCGATGACGCGCTGGCTGGCGGACCCCTCGGCGTTGACGTAGCCGATCCACACGGCCTCGCCGGTGAGCACGGCGGCCTGCATGGTGGCGAGGGTGTCGGCGGGGGAGGTGCGGGGAAGGGCGCCGGGCGCCTGCGCGATGGCGTCCTCGACCGGCTTGCGGGGGGCCGTGGACGCCAGGTCACCGGCGCGGATCGCCCGGATCGCCGCCGAGAGGAGCATGCCGTCGGGGACGGGCGGACCCTCCGGGACCGGCTCGGGCGCCGTGCGGGGCGGGCTGCGGTGGGCGTCCGCGCGGGTGATCAGGACGTCGCCCTCGGCGGACTCGGCGGCCGGTGCGAACCCCATCGCGCGCAGCCCGTCGAGCAGGGCCGCCGGGTCGGCCTGGGCCGCGAGCACGGTCGGCGCGAGGCGGCGCAGCCGCAGGGCGGCGGCACGCTTGTCGGCGAGGATCTCGTTGAGCATCGCGTCGTCGTCGCAGCGAACGTACGCCGAGGCGGCGCCCACCCGGAGATGCCCGTGCCGGCGGGCCACGTCGTCGATGAGGTACGTCAGCGGCTGCGGCACCGGCGTGCGGGAGTGCTCGGCGAGGAAGGCGTGCAGGTCGGAGGCGGTACGGCCGGCGTCCAGGGCACGGCGTACGGAGCCGGGCGTGAAGCGGTAGACGGTCGCCCCGCCCTTCGACTCCACGTCGGCGAGCACACCCAGCACATCGGCGAGCGGCCGGTGCAGCGGGCCGGGCGCCACCGCCGTGAGGTCCGCCTGGAGCAGCACATGGTCCAGCGGCTCGGGCAACAGCGGCGCGAGGAGCCGTACGGCGGCAGCGGAGGCGACGGCCCGCTCGGCGGGGGAGAGGAGGCCGGGCGCGTGCGCGGGGACGGCGTGGTGGTGGAAGGGCAGCTTGTCACCGGGGCCCTGCGGGAAGCCGACGCCCTGCGGGGAGCCCGTGCCCTGCGCGGAGCCCGTGCCCTCGTCGGTGGCCGGCCCGTGCGGGTGGGCCGCCGCGCCGAGGAGGGCCCGCGCCTGCGACGACAGGGCGCCCCGGCCCGTGATGCCGAGCAGCTCCGCCTCCGACAGGGTCCAGCGGGCCAGCCGGGAGCGGAGGTCGTCGTCGCGCTGAGGACCGCGCAGCGGGCGTTCCCAGGCGAGGCGGGCGAGCACCGACTCGGCGGTCGGCGCGGTGCCCTCCGGGAGTCCCGCGAGCAGCGTCAGCACCCGGCGGCGTACCTCCGGGGCGGCCGAGCGGTCCAGGCCAGGACCGAGCGCCGACAGGGTCCGCTCCTTCGCGTCCCGCCCGCCGATCAGCCCCGGCGTCCGGGTCCCCGCGAGCCAGGCCTGCGCCAACAGGACCCACCGCTCGGCGGGGGGACGCTCCACCCACTCGTCGAAGAACGGGGTGGCCGCGTACCGCTCGTCGGCCTCGCCGTCCGAGGCGATCAGCCCGGCGGCGTACGCCAGCTCGACCCAGAACGCGGCCATCGGCTCCGACAGGTCGAGGGCGACGGCCGTCCGCTTCAGGTCCCGCTGACTCAGCCCGCCCGCGCGCAGCACGGCGGGACCGCCCTCGTCCCAGTCCTTCAGCAGCTCCTCCACGGTCGCCAGCGCCGTGTACGCCTGCCCGGCCGCCGCCGCGTCCACCACCTGGGGACGGCGGGCCGCCGCCGCCTCCACGGCGGGCGGCACCGGCTCGGGTCTGCGATGGGCGTGGCCGCCCCGCAGATGCAGGGCGACCTCGCGCGGCATCACGACAGTGCCGGGCGCGGTGGGCAGCAGCAGCCCCCGGTCCAGCAGCCAGCGCAGCCGGGCCGCCGGATCCGCGGTCACCTGCCCGTACGGCGGCCCCCACACCAGCCGTTCCAGGACCTCCAGGGACTCGGCGGGCGCCTCGGCGAGCAGCGCGCTCATCCTCCGGCGGTCGCCGAACAGCGAGGCCAGCGCGGTGACCGCCGACACCGAGTCATGGGTGGACGCCAGCCCGGCCGCCGTCACGATCTCCTGGATCCGGCCCGGCGACATGCCCGCGGTGGCCTCCCGCACGGACGGGCCCAGCCCGGTCGGCGAGGGATGCTGCGGCGACGGAGCGAGCAGCTCGCGGGCGGTGCGCACCAGCCGCAGCCGGTCGTCGTCACCCCAGAGCAGCGCCTGCTCGCGCAGCACGGCCACGGCACCGGGGAGCGCGGCGACGACGGCCGCGTCCCGCGCGTCCCCGGCCATGAGCCCCAGCAGCTCCTCGTACGCCGCCGGTTCGGCCGCCACGGCCAGCGCCTCCGCCGTCTGGAGCGTGAACCGGTCCAGGTGCTCCAGGGCCCGCACCACCGACGCCCGCGTCCCCGCACGGGTGGCGAGCTGGGTGAGGTCGGTGGGGACCGGGGTGACGAGATCGGGGCGGGCGCGCAGGAGCGCGGCCAGGGACGCGTCGTCCCGGGTACGGAGCGCCTCCGCGAGGGAACGCGGGGCCGAGGGCTTCTCGTCGCTGCTCATCCGCTCAACGGTAGCGGGTGGCGGGCCCGGCGAGGGGACCCAGCCGGGGACCGGGACCCCGGCTGCCAGGTGCATGCTGGAAACCGTGTCCGGCACCGCGGGCGGCTTCGGCTACAGCAAGGTCACCAACGCAGAGAAGCGGGCCAAGGACGACCGGGACCTCGTCCGGATCACCATCGCCGGCCAGCAGGCCACCCTCGACGGCGTCGAGAACGGCGACTGCCCCTACTGGCAGACCGAGTTGGCCTACACCTACGGCGAACCCCCGGCCGGCTCCCTCGCCTTCCTCACCTACCTCACCGAACAGGGCTGCAGAGACGTCCTGCACGCCTACGGCAACCGACTCTGCTCGGAGGTGGAGAACCCCCGCGTGTGCGAGCCGTCGTGAGCGCCGCGACGGGGGCACGCTGCGCTAACGTCGTATCGCGGGGTATCCAAGGCACCGGCCCCGGAGGGGACTTCGTGGGTATCGAGAGCGATCAGGTCGTCTACGAGTATCTGAGCCGCGTCGGCGACGTGGCGCAGCAACGGCAGTTGTCGTCGGCCACACGCATGCGGCTCGTGTCCGAGCTGCGCAACGAGATCGACCGGCGGCGCGCCAAGGCGCCCGTCGACAGCCCCGCGGCCGTCCGCCGCATCCTCGACCGGCTCGGCAGCCCCGACGACATCGTCGCGGCGGCCGACGGCACCCGTGGTACCCGCGGAGGCCCCCCGCAGGCCCCGCCCGCCGCGGTGCCCGCCCAGCGCAAGCAGGAGCCACCGCCGGACGCCCCACGCCGCCCCAAGGGGCTGCGGCGCGTCGTGCCCCGGCCCCGGCCGCGCTCCGACGCGCCCGCCGCCCCGGACATCCCGTCGCCGCCGCACCGCGCGGGCACGCACGAACTGGGAGACGTCGGGGAGACCCCGGACTGGTGGGGCCGCGAGGCGAGCCCGTTCGGGCTGGGCGAGGAGGTGCCGGGGTTCGTCGGCGGCGTGGAGATCGCGGACATGCTGCGGCCCCCGCCGAAGCCGCAGGCGGCCAAGGCTGAGCCGGTGGAGCGGCTACCGGAGTCCGACGAGGAGGAGCCCGCCGCCCGCCGCCGACGCTTCCTGCCGTCGCTGCCTGGGGGGCGCTGGAGCAACCCGTTCCTGCTCGTCGCCGCCGCCTGCCTGGTCGCGGGCACGGTCACCGGGACCTGGATCGCCCTGCTCATCGGCTGGGCCCTCGCCTACGTCTCGCGGCGGCTGTCCGAGGCGGAGAAGAAGTGGGCGGTCTTCGTCCTCCCCGGCCTCGCGGCCACCGGGGGCATCGTCTGGATCTGGGGCCGCACGGCCGGCCGCTGGGGCACCCCGATCCCCGAGGGCCACATGAACGAGGCGCTCGCGCAGACATGGCCGTGGGTGCTGCGCGGGGCGGCCGTGGCCTCAGCCCTGTTCCTGGTCTGGCGGTCCCAGCGGGACAGGTAGCCCAGGCAGCGGGGCGCCCCCTTGCCCCGGCTCGGCACAATGGTGGGCATGATCTCCGTGCACCCCGCCGCTCCCGTCGTCGGCTTCGATCTGGACATGACCCTCGTCGACTCCCGCCCCGGCATCCACGCCGCCTACGTGGAACTGGCCGCGCGGACCGGGACGTACATCGACGCCGATCTGGTGGTGACCCGGCTCGGGCCGCCGCTGGAGGACGAGATGGCGCAGTGGTTCCCGGCGGAGCGCGTCGCGGTGATGGCGGACCTGTACCGCGAGATCTACCCGGAGTACGCCGTCACGCGCACGCCCGCGATGTCCGGCGCCCGGGAGGCGATCGAGGCCGTACGGGCGGCGGGCGGGCGGGCGATCGTGGTCACCGCGAAGTGGGAGCCGAACGCCAAGCTCCACCTGACGCACCTCGGCATCGAGGCGGACGCCGTCATCGGCAACCTGTGGGCGGAGCGCAAGGCGGTGGCGCTGCGCGAGCACGGCGCGAGCGTGTACGTGGGCGACCACGTCGGGGACGTCCGCGGCGCCCGCACCGCCGGGGCGCTGTCGGTGGCGGTGCCGACGGGCCCGTGCGACGCGGACGACCTGCGCGCGGCCGGCGCCGACGTGATCCTCGACGACCTGACGCACTTCCCGGCCTGGCTCACGGAGCACCTGGCCGCCGGGACGGCCTGACCGGCGGTCACTGTCCGGCGGTCACTGTCCGGCGGTCACCGTCCGGCCGTCACCGTCCGGCCGTCACCGTCGCGGCGGCTACCGCTCGCCGCGCGCCTGCCGGCGTCCGGCCGCGGCGGACCGCAGCACCCCCGCGCCCGCGATCAGGAACCCGACTCCCATGAGCATGCTCAGTCCGAACATGTACGGAGGAAAGGGCGTCGCGTCGAAGAACAGCGGGGCCACGGTGACCAGTGTGGCCAGAGCGCCGACGAAGAACACGAGGGCACCGGCCCGGATCAGTCGGTCACCGGGCGCGGCGAAATTCGCTTGGTCCCGCGGGCTGGGGGATGTACCCCTGAGGGGAGGAGTGTCAGGCACCCGACCAGGGTAGTTCCCTGCCCGAAGGGAACAACCCTGGGACGTCTTGTCACCCGGACAAAGACCATTAGCCTTGGAAGCGGCGGGTCGATGTGGACCCGCCGCCGCGTTATCAAGACCCGTTTCCCCTGCGGTTTTCCGACGAGTACGAGGACGAGGACAGACGTGCCCACCGGCAAAGTCAAGTGGTTCAACAGTGAGAAGGGCTTCGGCTTTCTCTCCCGTGACGACGGCGGTGACGTCTTCGTCCATTCCTCGGTCCTGCCCGCCGGAGTCGAGGCGCTCAAGCCGGGGCAGCGCGTGGAGTTCGGCGTCGTGGCCGGACAGCGCGGTGACCAGGCGCTCTCGGTCGTGGTCCTCGATCCGACACCCTCGGTCGCGGCCGCCCAGCGCAAGAAGCCCGACGAACTGGCCTCCATCGTCCAGGATTTGACGACCCTCCTCGAAAACATCACGCCGATGCTGGAGAAGGGCCGTTATCCCGAGAAGAACTCCGGCAAGAAGATCGCGGGCCTGCTGCGCGCGGTCGCCGACCAGTTGGACGTGTGACGCGCGAGCGTCTGCCGGCTCACGGGAAATCGAGTGACCGCGGGCCGAGGGGCGGTACCAGCCCCTCGGCCGCCGCGCGTGTCAGCAGTCCGCGCACGGCCGCGTAGCCGTCCTCGCCGAGGTCGGCCGTGAACTCGTTGACGTACAGCCCGATGTGCTGGTCGGCGACGGCCGGATCCATTTCCTGGGCGTGTTCCATGACGTACGGGCGGGACACCTCGGGGGCGTCCCAGGCGGCGCGCACGGAGGCGCGGACGGAGTCGGCGAGGCCGGTCAGGACCGCCGGGCCGAGGGACCGCTTCGCGATGATCGCGCCGAGCGGGATCGGCAGCCCGGTCGTGGACTCCCAGTGCTCGCCCATGTCGGCCAGTCGGTGCAGCCCGTAGTTCTGGTAGGTGAAGCGGGCCTCGTGGATGACCAGGCCCGCGTCGACCTTCCCGTCCCGCACGGCGGGCATGATCTCGTGGAACGGCATGACGACGATCTCGCCGACCCCGCCGGGGACCACGTCCGCCGCCCACAGCCGGAACAGCAGGTACGCCGTCGACCGCTCGCTCGGCACGGCCACGGTACGGCCGGTCAGTCCCCCACTGCCAAGAGCGTGGGAGGTGCCCCCAAGCCCCGCCTCCCTGGTCAGCACCAGCGGCCCGCAGCCCCGCCCCAGCGCACCCCCGCAGGGCAGCAGCGCGTACTCGTCGAGGACGTACGGCAGCACGGCGTACGACACCTTCAGCACGTCCAGCTCGCCGCGTTCGGCCATGCCGTTGGTGAGGTCGATGTCCGCGAACGTCACGTCGAGCGCGGGCGCGCCGGGTACGCGGCCGTGGGCCAGGGCGTCGAAGACGAAGGTGTCGTTGGGGCAGGGGGAGTAGGCGATCCGCAGCGGCTGGTCGCCGGTCAGGTCACTGGTCAGGTCGGTGCTCATGCGGGTTCCAACTCTCCAGGACGGGTGCGAGCTTCCCGAACGCCGTCGTCAGGGCGGCCAGCGCCTCACCGATGCGCCAGGCGGCGCGGTCACGGGGGCCCACCGGGTTGGAGACCGCGCGGATCTCCAGCACCGGCACGCCGTGCGCGGCGGCGGCCTCGGCGACGCCGAAGCCCTCCATGGCCTCGGCGAGGGCCCGCGGGTGGCGGGCGCGCAGTGCGGCGGCGCGGGAGGCGGTACCGGTGACCGTGGACACGGTCAGGACGGCGCCCGCGCGGCCTCCGGTGGCCTCCACGGCCTGCTGTACGAGGGACCTCGGCGGGTGGTGGGTGACGGTGCCGAAGCCCAGCTCGGTGACCGGCAGGAAGCCTTCGGCGGTCTCCGCGCCCAGGTCGGCGGCGACGATCGTGTCGGCGAGGACCAGCGAGCCGACGGGCGCCTCGGGAAGGAACCCGCCGCCGATACCGGCCGAGACCACGAGGCCGTACGGCGTGCCCGCCAGGGCGGCGGCGGTGAGGGCGGCGGAGACGGACGCGGCGGCGAGGGCGGGGCCGACGCCGGCGGCCAGCAGGTCGTACGCCGTGCCGGTGCGGTGCGGGGTCACACCCGGCAGACGCACCGGGCTGCCGGGCTCCGGGAACGCCCGTGCCACCGCGTCCCGTTCGGCGGGGACCGCGGTGGCGACGAGGATGCGGGCGGCAGACGTGGTCAGTCGTCCTTCTTCAGCTTGAACGACCACAGGCCGGTCGCCGACTGGCTGCCCTTCTTGCCGTCGCCCGCCTTGATGGTGACCAGCGTCGAGTCGCCCTGAGCGCCGTACTGGGCGTTGAAGAAGACGCTGCCGGGGATGGCGCGGTAGGTCTTGTCGCTGTCCTCGGTGAGCGGCTGGCCGTTCATCAGGATCGTCCAGCGCTGGTCGGCGACGTCCGGGTCGACACCGAAGCGGACGGTCTCGTCCGGGTCGACGCTGATGGACTTGATGTCCTTGTCGGCCAGGCACTTCGCCAGCTCGGCCTGCTCCAGGACTTCGTCCTCACCACCGCAGGTGGCGTCCGAGCTGACCGAGGAGGAGCCGACGGTGATCGTGGACAGCGGAGTCGGCTTGTCGCACGCCGACAGGACGAGCAGTCCGGCGGAAACGGCGCCGGCGGCGGCGACGGCGCGGCGGCGTCGCACAACGGATCGCATCGAGGTCATGGGGCGAAGGCTATCGGGCACGGTCAGAGGTCTCTCTACGTGGGGTGCGGCGTGGCCGCGGGTTACGCCACGCGGGCTGGGACCGGGCGGCGGGGCCACCCGCTTCCGGCTGGGCGGCTTCGTCCGGCGAGACGCCGTGCGCGCCGGGTCCCGTCGGTCAGGCGACCTTCGTGCGGGATGAGCCGCCGTGCCGCCCGGAGCCGATCAGGCTTCGGGCGGTGGTCGCCCAGCCGGTGGCGATGACCACGGCGGCCACGGAGAGCCCCAGGGTGCCGTTCAGCGGCATCACGATGCCGACCGCGCCCCCGAACACCCACGACACCTGCAGCATCGTCTCCGAGCGGGCGAACGCCGAGGTGCGCACCAGCTCGGGCACGTCCCGCTGGATCAGCGCGTCCAGGGACAGCTTGGACAGGGCCTGCGAGAACCCCGCGACGGCCGTGAGGCATGCCACCAGGAACGCCCCGAAGAAGACCGCCGTGGTGATCACCGCGCCCAGGACCACCGCGACCACGGTCACGATGATCAGTTCCGGGGCGCGTGAACGCAGGGCCGCGCCCACGGAGGTGCCCAGCGCGTTGCCGACGCCCGCCGAGACGGCGACGATGCCCAGCGAGACCGCCGCGCTCTGCCCGGTCATCGGGTGTTCGCGCAGCAGGAACGCCAGGAAGAACGTCAGGAACCCGGACAGCCAGCGCAGCGACGCGTTGGCGCCCAGGGCGTGGATGACCGCGCTGCCGACCGTCCGCAGGCCGGGGCGCTTGACGGGGCGGATGTGCGGGCCGTGCAGATGCTGTGCGTCGGCCGCGAGCAGTGCCCTGTCCTCACCCTTGGAGGAGTCGACCTTGGCAGGCAGGGTGAACGACAGGAACGTACCCGCCACGAAGATCACGAAGGCGCCGTAGAGCGGATAGCGCGGGCCGAGGACCTGGAGGGCACCGCCCAGGGGCGCGGCCAGCCCGGTGGCCAGGAGACCGCCCAGGGTGACCCGGGAATTGGCCTTCACCAGCGAGAAGCGCGGTGGCAGCAGGCGCGGCACGACGGCGCTTCTGACCACGCCGTACGCCTTCGACGCCACCAGGACGCCGAGCGCGGCCGGATACAGCTCGATGCTGCCGGTGACGACCGCGCCGGACAGCACCAGGGCGAGGAGCGCCCGCGCCGCCATCGCACCCGCCATCGCCGCGCGGCGGCCGTGCGGCAGCTTGTCGAGGAGGGGGCCGATGACCGGGGCGAGGAGGGTGAAGGGTGCCATCGTGATGGCGAGGTAGAGGGCCACCCGGCCGCGGGCCTCGTCGGTGGGGACCGAGAAGAACACGGTCGACGCGAGCGCGATGGTGATCATCACATCGCCCGCGCCGTTCACGGCGTGCAGCTCGATCAGCTTCCCGAGGCCGGACTCCCCGGCGCCGTGCGCGTGCGTCGCCTTGCGGATACCGCGGGCGGTTCCGGTGAACGGCAGGTGCAGGGCACGGCCGATCGCGCGGACGGACCCGTTCATCCGGCCCGAACCGCTCACCCGGCCCCTCCCCTTGTCGCCCCTCACCCCACCGGTTCCGGTGGCGCCCTGGGGTGTCCTCGCGGCTGCCACTCCGCCATAGTGCCCCGAGAAACCCGTATGTAGCGCGGATACCGCACGTATGGGCGTGCACTTTCCGGCTCGTGGACGGCTTGTGGGCGCGGTCGGAAGGGGGGACGAGTACGCGGAAACTCGGCGCGGAGGGCCGTAGAAGGACCGTCGGTGTGGGATGAGCGGCCGCGAACAGGTAGCGTGCGTATCTCAGCCATCCCCCACAATGGATGGCACAGGTGCGCCCGAGCGCGATCGGACGCTGACGTCGACGCGGCCCACTGGTCCGCTCCGTCCGCTCCGCCGCCGGTGGCAACCGCACCCGAGTGACGGCGTAGGAGAGAAGCGATACCTGTGAGCGCAGCGACCACGCGAAGCCGCACCCCCGACCGCCTGTGCGCCGAGGCCGTCGACCTCGCCCGCGCGGCGGCAGAGGAGGCCGCCGCACCCGGCGTGGTCGGGGAGCACGTAGGCGTCCTCGCCGAGGGTGACCGGGTGGTGACGCACTTCTTCCGGTGCATGGAGCTCGGCTACCGGGGCTGGCGCTGGGCGGTGACCGTCGCGCGGGCCTCGCGGGCGAAGGCCGTCACGCTGGACGAGGTGGTGCTGCTGCCCGGTCCGGACGCCGTGCTGGCCCCCGAATGGGTCCCGTGGAGCGAACGCCTTCGGCCCGGCGACATGGGCCCCGGCGACCTCCTTCCCACGGAGGCCGACGACCTGCGTCTGGAGCCGGGCTACACCGGCGAGGAGGCCCCGCCGCCGAACTCTCCCGTCTCCGAGGAGATGGCCGAGCTGGTCGAGGCGGAGGACGCCGAGGTCACGGCCGCGCCGCCCGCGAAGCTGCCGGCCGTCCCGGCCCGCGGTTCCATCCCCGCGGTGGCCGAGGAGCTGGGGATGCGCCGGGCGCGCGTCCTGTCCCGCTACGGCCTGCACACCGCCGCGGACCGGTGGGACGAGGCGTTCGGGGCGAAGACCCCGATGGCGCAGGCGGCGCCCGCTTCCTGCGTCAGCTGTGGTTTCCTGACGCCGATCGGCGGGTCCCTGGGGCAGGCCTTCGGGGTCTGCGCGAACGAGTTCTCGCCGGCGGACGGGCGTGTGGTGTCGCTGGCGTACGGCTGCGGGGGGCACTCGGAGGCGGCGGTCATGCCCACGCCGCCGCGGCCCGCGGAGCCGGTGATCGACGAGAACCGGGTGGACCCCTTCCCGCTGCGCCCGGCGCCGGACTCCGGGTCCGTCCCGGCGGTACCGGACGAGGAATCGGCGGAACTGGGGCACTCGTAGGGGGTTCCTCGCCCCCGCCGCCCCTTCCCGACCCGAACCCTGGGAGCTGCCGCCC
>NZ_MUBA01000529.1 GCF_002154575.1 Streptomyces bobili | reverse complement strand
GCGGGGCCGGTCGTCATGTCGGACGTGCCCGCGCGGATCTTGCGGGGCAGCAGGCCGGGGGTCGCCGGAAGGTCGGAGACGACGCCGACGTCCACGACGCAGACCTCGGCGCCCACCTGGTTCGCGAAGGCGTTGCAGACCGCGCCGCCGCCGAGGAAGTTGGCCACCATCTGGGCGGTGACCTCCTGCGGCCAGGGGGTGACGCCCTGGGCGTGCACGCCGTGGTCGCCGGCGAAGATCGCGACGGCCGCGGGCTCCGGGATCGGCGGCGGGCACTGGCGGGACAGGCCGGACAGCTGCGCGGAGATGATCTCCAGCATGCCGAGCGCGCCGGCCGGCTTGGTCATGCGCTTCTGCCGCTCCCAGGCCTCGCCGAGCGCCTTGGCGTCCAGCGGGCGGATCCCGGCGACGGTCTCGGCGAGCAGGTCGTGCGGGTCCTCGCCGGGCAGCGCGCGACGGCCGTACGTCTCCTCGTGGACGACCCACGACAGGGGGCGGCGCTTGGCCCAGCCCGCCTGCATCAGCTCAGGCTCGTCCGGGAACTCGTCGACGTAGCCGACGCAGAGGTAGGCGACGACGTCGAGGTGTTCCGGCAGGCCGAGGGCGCGGACCATCTCGCGCTCGTCGAAGAAGCTGACCCAGCCGACGCCGAGACCCTCGGCGCGGGCGGCGAGCCACAGGTTCTCGACGGCGAGCGCGGAGGAATACGGCGCCATCTGCGGCTGGGTGTGCCGGCCGAGGGTGTGGCGGCCACCGCGGGTCGGATCGGCGGTGACGACGATGTTCACCGGGGTGTCGAGGATGGCCTCGATCTTCAGTTCCTTGAACTGCTTCGCCCGGCCCTTCGGCAGGGACTTCGCGTACGCGTCCCGCTGCCGCGTCGCCAGCTCGTGCATCGCGCGCCGGGTGTCGGCGGAGCGGATCACGACGAAGTCCCAAGGCTGCGAGTGGCCGACGGAGGGCGCGGTGTGGGCGGCCTCCAGGACACGCAGCAGCACCTCGTGCGGGATGGGGTCACTGCGAAAGCCGTTGCGGATGTCCCGGCGTTCGCGCATGACCTTCAGGACGGCCTCGCGCTCGGCGTCGGCGTACGCGGGGGCGGCGGGGCCGGTGGACTCGCGTACTTCTTCCACGGCGGCCGTGCTTTCTTCCTGGTCGGCGGCCCTGGTGGCCAGGTCCTCCGGGTTCTGTGCGACGTTCGGGTCGGGCTGCTCGGGCTCCGGCTCGGCTCGCGGCTCGGGCTCCGACTCCGCTTGCGGGGCGGCGGGGTCCGCTTCGCGGGGG
>NZ_MUBA01000528.1 GCF_002154575.1 Streptomyces bobili | reverse complement strand
TGGACACCCTCGTGGACGCCGGCATGGACCCAGCGGTAAGCAGCAGGGCGCCGGCCGCCGGAAGCGCCCTCCCACCCACTCACAGACCAGACCCAGGCTGACCACAGCGTGGTGACCTCTGCCACCGATCCCCTCCCCCACCCGACCGCGTCCACGGACCGGCCGCGGCCCCCGGCGACACCGACACCGGCTCCGACACCGGCTCCGGCTCCGGCTCCGATGGAGACCCCCGGGTCCGCCCCGCCGTCGACCCCGACGGCACCCCCGCCGGACAAGGCGCCCCGCTGGTCGCTCCCCGCGCTGCTCGCGATCCTCGTCCTGGCGGCGGTGCTCTACGGCTGGAATCTCTCCGGCTCCGGGCTCAACAGCTTCTACAGTGCCGCCGTACTGAGCGGCACCGAGAGCTGGAAGGCGTGGTTCTTCGGCTCGTTGGACGCGGGGAACTTCCTGACCGTCGACAAGCCGCCGTTCGCCCTGATGGTGATGGGCCTGTCCTGCCGCGTGTTCGGCTTCGGGACCTGGCAGATGATGCTGCCGCTGATCCTGACCGCCCTCGGCACGATCTGGATCCTGCACTCCAGCGTGAAGCGCGTGTGGGGCCACGGCGCTGCGGCGGTCGCCGCGCTGGTCCTCGCGCTGACCCCGATCACCGTGGCCATCAACCGCGACAACAACCCCGACACCCTGCTGGTGTTCCTGATGGTGGGCGGCGCGGCGCTGGCCCTGCGGGCCGTGCACAACGGCAGGCTGCTGCCGCTGCTCGGCTCGGCCGCCTGTTTCGGCCTCGCCTTCAACACCAAGATGCTCCAGGGCTACATCGCGCTGCCCGCCGTCTTCGCGGTCTACCTGTACGCGGCGAAGCCCAAGCTGGTGAAGCGGCTCGTCAACCTGGCCGCCGCGGCCGTGGTCCTCGCGGTCTCCAGCTTCTGGTGGGCAGCGGCCGTCTCCCTGGTCCCGGCCGACGAGCGGCCGTACATCGGCGGTTCGACCGACGGCACCGCCTGGAACCTGATCATGGGCTATAACGGCCTCGGCCGGGTCCTCGGCGGCGAGGGCAACGGCGGCGGGGGCGGAGGCGGAGGCGGCGGTTTCTCCGGGACGGCCGGCATCGGCCGGATGTTCAACGACACCCTCGGCGGCCAGATCTCCTGGCTGATCCCCTTCGCGGCCGTCGCGCTCGTCGGCGGCCTCGTCCTGTGCGGGCGCGCCCCGCGTACGGACCTCACCCGCGCCGCGCTCGTGATGTGGGGCGGCTGGACCGCCCTGCACTATCTGACCTTCGCCATGGCCGAGGGCACCATGCACCCGTACTACACGACCGCCCTCGCCCCGGGCATCGCGGCACTGTGCGGGGGCGGCGGCCTGATGCTGCTGCGCGCCTTCCGCGCCGACCGGCGGTGGGTGTGGGTGCTGCCCCTCGCCCTCGCGGTCACGGCCGGCTGGGCGATCGTGCTGCTGCGCCGGGCCTCCGGCTGGAACACCTGGCTGTGGCCGGCCGTCGGCGTCGTCATGGCGCTGGCGATCATCGGGCTGTTCGTCTTCCGCTCGGGCAACCGCGCCCGCCTGCTGGCGGCTTCGGTGGCCGCGGCGGTCGTCGCCTCGGTGGCCGGTCCGGCGGCGTACGCCTGGTCGGTACCGTCCGGATCGGCCGCCGGCGCGATGAGCGGTACGAACCCGACGGCCGGGCCCACGACCGGAAGCGGCGGCTTCGGCGGCGGTGCCGGGGGCGGCGGCCGAGGCGGTTTCCCGGGCACGGGCGGCGAACAGGCCGGCCAGGCAGAGACGCAGGCCGGCGGACGGCCGGGCGGTACGCCTCCCGGCGGCACCGCGGGTGACGCTACGGCGCCGGGTGGCACCGCGCCCGAAAGCGGTACGGCTCCGGGTGGCGCCGGCACGGGCGGCG
>NZ_MUBA01000527.1 GCF_002154575.1 Streptomyces bobili | reverse complement strand
GTTCGGCTGAGACCGCCCGGCAAGGGGAGGGCGGTCTCAGCCGAACACGGCCAGGCTCTTCGCCTTGCCCTTCTGTTCCTCCACGAGTGCCAGGAAGCGGCCCTCGGGGTCGAACACGGCGACCGCGCCGCGGCTCGTGTACTCGTCGGGCATCTCCAGCCGCACACCGTTGAGCAGCAACCGGGCCCGGCGCTCGTCCACGTCCCAGCGCGGGAACGCGGCCGTGGCGGCCTCCGCGACCGGCATCACCGTCAGCTCCTCCTGGAGCTGGTCGAGGGTGCGGGCGGAGTCCAGCTTGTACGGGCCGACGCGGGTCCTGCGGAGCACCGTGAGGTGACCGCCGACGCCCAGGTCGGCGCCCAGGTCGCGGGCGAGGGCGCGGATGTAGGTGCCGGAGGAGCAGACCACCGAGACGATCAGGTCCAGGACGGGGGTGCCGTCCTCGGCGACGGCGTCCCTGACGTCGTACACGGTGAACGAGGAGATGGTGACCGGGCGGGCCGGGATCTCGAAGTCCTCGCCGTCGCGGGCCCGCTTGTAGGAGCGCACGCCGTCGATCTTGATGGCGCTGACCTTGGACGGGACCTGCATGATCCGGCCGGTCAGCTTGGCGATCCCGGCGTCGATGGCGTCCCGTGCGACCCCGGAGGCGTCGGTGGAGGAGGTGATCTCCCCCTCGGCGTCGTCCGTCAGGGTGTTCTGGCCCAGCCGGACGGTGCCCAGGTACTCCTTCTCGGTGAGCGCGAGATGCCCGAGGAGCTTGGTGGCCCTCTCGATGCCGAGGACGAGGACGCCCGTCGCCATCGGGTCGAGCGTGCCGGCGTGTCCGACGCGGCGGGTCTTGGCGATCCCGCGCATCTTGGCGACGACGTCGTGCGAAGTGAAGCCCGACGGCTTGTCGACGATGACAAGGCCGTCGGGCGGGGTCTGCTTCGGGCTCATTCGGCGGCGTCGTCCGTCTCGTCGTCCTCGTCGGGCTTCCTGTACGGGTCGGCGCCGGCGGCGTATCCGGCGCCCGCGGACGCCTCGCGCACCTTCTCGTCGGCCTGGCGCGCACGGTCGAGGAGGTCCTCGATGGTGCGGGCGTTGTCCGGGAGGGCGTCGGCGACGAAGCTCAGCGTGGGCGTGAACTTCACGCCCGACGCGCGGCCGACCTCGGAGCGCAGGACACCCTTGGCGCTCTCCAGGCCCGCGGCCGCGGCCGCCCGCTCCTCGTCGTCCCCGTACACGGTGTAGAAGATGGTCGCTTCCCGCAGGTCACCCGTGACGCGGGTGTCCGTGATGGTGACGTGGGAGCCGAGCCGCGGGTCCTTGATCCCGCGCTGTAGCTTCTGGGCCACCACCTCTCGGATGAGGTCCGCCAGCCTCTTGGCGCGCGCGTTGTCGGCCACTGGTCCGTCTCCCGTTCTTTCTTCTCTTGCGTTCTCTGGTGTGGTCAGTCGTCGTGTTCGCCGTGGAGGCGGCGTCGGACCGACAGCAGCTCCACCTCGGGGCGGCCGGCGACCAGCCGTTCGCACCGGTCCAGTACATCGGTCAGATGCTCGGTGTCCCCGGACACCACGGCCAGGCCGATGACCGTCCGGCGGTGCAGATCCTGGTGGTCCACCTCGGCCACGCTCACCGCGTACTTGCGCTGGAGCTCGGCGACGATCGGGCGGACGACGGAGCGCTTCTCCTTCAGCGAGCGTATGTCGCCGAGGAGGAGGTCGAAGGACAGTGTCCCCACGTACATGTGTAACCGGTTCACCCGCCGGTACGGGATCGATGGCCCTGTCCTGAACGAACAGGGGCATCAGGAACGGTACCTCGATCCCGGCCGCGGCTCGACGGGGTTTTCCCCGCTCACCGCCGCCGGAACGCCGCACCGGCCGGCGGGGACAGCGCCCCGCCGGCCGGCACGAACCGGGGGTGTTACGCCCGCGGCTTCTCCCGCATCTCGTACGTCGCGATGACGTCGTCGACCTTGATGTCGTTGAAGTTTCCGAGGTTGATACCGCCCTCGAAGCCTTCGCGGATCTCGGTGACGTCGTCCTTGAAGCGACGCAGACCGGAGATGTTGAGGCTCTCCGCGATGACCTTGCCGTCGCGGACGAGTCGAGCCTTCGTGTTGCGCTTGACCTCGCCCGAGCGGACCAGGACACCGGCGATGTTGCCCAGCTTGGACGACTTGAAGACCTCGCGGATCTCCGCCGTGCCGAGCTCGACCTCCTCGTACTCCGGCTTCAGCATGCCCTTCAGGGCCGCCTCGATCTCCTCGATGGCCTGGTAGATCACCGAGTAGTACCGGACGTCGACGCCCTCGCGCTCCGCCATCTGCGCGGCACGGCCGGCCGCACGGACGTTGAAGCCGATGACGATCGCGTCGGAGCCGGTCGCCAGGTCGATGTCCGACTCGGTGACCGCACCCACGCCGCGGTGCAGGACGCGGATGTCGACCTCTTCGCCGACGTCGAGCTGGAGCAGCGAGGACTCGAGAGCCTCCACCGAACCGGACGCGTCGCCCTTGATGATGAGGTTGAGTTCCTGCACCAGACCGGCCTTGAGCGCCTCGTCCAGGTTCTCCAGGGAGAACCGGACTCCGCGCCGGGCGAAGTTGGCGTTGCGCTCACGCGCCGCGCGCTTCTCGGCGATCTGGCGGGCCGTGCGGTCCTCGTCGACGACGAGGAAGTTGTCGCCGGCGCCCGGGACGTTGGTGAGTCCGAGGACGAGGACCGGGGTCGAGGGACCCGCCTCTTCCACGTTCTCGCCCTTGTCGTCGAGCATCGCGCGGACACGGCCGTACGCGTCGCCGACCACCATGGTGTCGCCGACCCGCAGGGTGCCTCGCTGGACCAGGACGGTCGCGACGGCGCCGCGGCCACGGTCCAGGTGGGACTCGATCGCGATGCCCTGCGCGTCCTGCTCCGGGTTGGCCCGCAGGTCGAGCGAGGCGTCCGCGGTGAGGACCACGGCCTCCAGCAGCTGCTCGATGTTGAGCCCCTGCTTGGCGGAGATGTCGACGAACATCGTGTCGCCGCCGTACTCCTCGGCCACCAGACCGAACTCGGTGAGCTGACCGCGCACCTTGGTCGGGTCGGCACCCTCGACGTCGATCTTGTTGACCGCGACCACGATCGGCACGTTGGCCGCCTTGGCGTGGTTCAGCGCCTCGATCGTCTGGGGCATCACACCGTCGTTGGCCGCCACCACGAGGATCGCGATGTCGGTCGACTTGGCACCACGGGCACGCATGGCGGTGAACGCCTCGTGGCCCGGGGTGTCGATGAAGGTGATCCTGCGCTCTTCGTCGTTGACCTGGGTGGCGACCTGGTACGCACCGATGTGCTGCGTGATACCGCCGGCCTCGCCCGCGACGACGTTCGTCTTGCGGATGGTGTCCAGCAGTCGGGTCTTACCGTGGTCGACGTGACCCATGACGGTCACGACCGGCGGACGCGCGACGAGGAACTCCTCGCCACCCTCGTCCTCGCCGAACTCGATGTCGAAGGACTCGAGCAGCTCGCGGTCCTCCTCCTCCGGGCTGACGATCTCGAGGACGAAGTTCATCTCGTCCGCGAGGAGCTTCAGCGTCTCGTCGGAGACGGACTGCGTGGCGGTGACCATCTCGCCGAGGTTCATCATCACGCCGACGAGCGACGCCGGGTTGGCGCCGATCTTCTCGGCGAAGTCGGTCAGCGAGGCACCGCGCGACAGGCGGACGGACTGTCCGTTGCCGCGAGGCAGCATGACGCCGCCGACCGACGGGGCCTGCATGGCCTCGTACTCCTGGCGCCTCTGACGCTTCGACTTGCGACCGCGACGCGCGGGACCGCCGGGACGACCGAAGGCGCCCTGCGTGCCACCACGGCCACCGGGACCGCCGGGACGGCCACCGAAGCCGGGACGACCGCCGCCGCCACCGCCGGGACCACCGGGACGACCGGCGAAGCCACCGCCGCCACCGGCACCGGGGGCACCGGGACGACCGGCGAAGCCGCCGCCACCGCCACCGGGACGACCGGCGAAGCCGCCGCCGCCACCGGGACGACCGCCGCCGCCACCGGCACCGCCGGGACGACCGCCGCCGCCGGGACCACGACCGCCGGGACCGCCGCCGCCGGGGCGGGGGCCGGCAGCCGGACGCTGCGGCATCATGCCGGGGTTGGGACGCGGACCGCCGCCGGGACGCGGAGCGCCACCCTGCGGACGGGGCATGCCGCCCGGGGAGGGACGCGCGCCGCCCGCGGACTGCGGACGCGGAGCGCCGCCCGGAGCACCGGGCGAAGCGGGACGCGGGGCGCCGCCGGGTGCGCCGGCACCGCCGGGACGCGGACCGCCGGGACCGCCCTGCGGGCGCGGGGCCTGCGGACGGGCCATACCGGCGTTGCCGCCGGAGGTGAAGGGGTTGTTGCCCGGACGCGGACCGGCCGGACGCGAGCCCGGACGCTGAGCGCCGCCACCGGGACGCTGACCCTGCGCGGGGGCCGGGCGCTGGCCCTGACCGCCCTGCTGACCCTGACCGGCGGCCGGACGGCCGGCGGGACGGGGTGCGCCGGGACGCGGGCTCTGGGAGGCCGGCTTCTGGGCGGCCGGAGCCGCCGATGCGGCCGGTGCGGCCGGGGGCGCCGGCGGAGCGGTGAACTCCGGGGCGGCCGGGGCCGGACGCGGCGCGGGCCTGGGGCCCGGACGCGGACCAGAGGCCGACGGACCGGAGGCCGCCGGCGCGGGGGCCGACGGGGCGGCCGGGGCTGCCGGAGCCGCGGGTGCGGCGGGCGCCTCGGGCTGCTGAGCCGTCGGCGGCTTGGGGGAGGCCGGCCGCGGTGCGGCCGGACCCGGACGGGCCGCCTGCGCCGGTGAGGGCGCCGCGGGCCTGGGGGCTGCCTTGCGCGGGGCGGGCTTGCCGCTGCCGCCCTGGAAGGCGTCAGTCAGCTTGCGTACAACGGGCGCTTCGATGGTCGAAGACGCCGAACGGACGAATTCACCGAGTTCCTGGAGCTTGGCCATGACGACCTTGCTCTCCACCCCGAACTCCTTGGCGAGTTCGTATACCCGGACCTTAGCCACTTCGCTCCTTTTAGGTCCGGGTGTGTCCGGACCGTCGCTACTTCATGGGCGTACTCATCGCGTGCTCATCGAGTGCTCATCGCAATCTCGACCTACTTCCAACTCGCGGGGTACCAGAGCCGCACGGAGGTTCCGTGCGACGCCTTCTTACGGTGTTGCCTGTTCGGCAACGGTCGTCTGCTCGACGTACTGGCGCAACGCCTTTGTGTCGAGCGCTCCCGGGGCTCGCAACGCCCTCGTGAACGCCCGGCGGCGTATCGCCTGATCGAGACAGACCAGGGCGGGATGCACATACGCACCCCGGCCGGGCAGCGTACCGCGAGGATCGGGGACGCATGCGTCCTTGATCGCCACGGTGCGCAGCAGTTCCGTCTTGGCCGCCCGCTCCCGGCACCCCAGACAGGTGCGCTCAGGGCATGCTCTGGTGTGCGTCCGGCCAGACACAGTTAAGTCTACCTCCCCGCGGCGACCTCACCCCTTCGGGGCAGCGGTCGAACAGTTGCCGCGCGTATAACTGACGTGATCTGAGCGTGCTGCGGCTTGGATCTATTCCCCGGGCTGCTCGGTGTCGGGCCGGATGTCGATCCGCCAGCCGGTCAGCCGGGCGGCGAGGCGGGCGTTCTGGCCCTCCTTGCCGATCGCCAGCGACAGCTGGTAGTCCGGCACCGTCACGCGCGCGGAGCGGGCCGCCATGTCGACGACCTCGACCTTGGAGACCCGGGCCGGCGACAGGGCGTTCGCCACCATCTCGGCCGGGTCGTCCGACCAGTCGACGATGTCGATCTTCTCGCCGCTCAGCTCGGCCATGACATTGCGCACACGGCCGCCCATGGGGCCGATGCAGGCACCCTTGGCGTTCAGACCCGACCGGGTGGACCGTACGGCGATCTTGGTGCGGTGGCCGGCCTCGCGGGCGATGGCGGCGATCTCGACGGACCCGTCGGCGATCTCCGGCACCTCCAGCGCGAACAGCTTCTTCACCAGGTTGGGGTGCGTGCGCGAGAGCGTCACGGACGGACCGCGCACACCCTTCGCCACCCGCACGACGTACGACCGCAGCCGCAGGCCGTGCGTATACGTCTCGCCCGGGACCTGCTCCTGCACCGGCAGGATGGCCTCGAGCTTGCCGATGTCGACGAGCACGTTCTTCGGGTCGCGGCCCTGCTGGACCACGCCGGTGACGATGTCGCCCTCACGGCCCGCGTACTCGCCGAGCGTCGCGTCGTCCTCGGCGTCGCGCAGACGCTGGAGGATGACCTGCTTGGCCGTGCTGGCGGCGATGCGGCCGAAGTCGGACGGGGTGTCGTCGAACTCGCGGGGCTCCTGACCCTCCTCGAGGTCTTCGGGGTCCTCCTTCGCCCACACGGTCACATGACCGGATTCCCGGTCGAGCCGCACGCGCGCGTGGCGGCGGCTTCCGTCGGTGCGGTGGTAGGCGATGAGGAGGGCCGACTCGATCGCCTCGACCAGCAGGTCGAAGGAGATCTCCTTCTCCCGCACCAAGCCCCGCAGGGCACTCATGTCGATGTCCACGGCTACGCCTCCTCCTCTTCCTTCATGTCCTTGGCGACGTCGCTGTCGACATCGCTGTCCTTGCGGTTGAACTCGACCTGGACGCGGGCCTTGTCGATGTCGGCGAAGGCGAGCCTGCGGGCGGTGGCCTTGCGGCCCTTCACTCCGGGCACCTCGACATCGAGGCCGTCGTCGTCCACGCCGAGGATACGGGCGACGATCTCGCCGCCCTCGTGGAGCTGGAACTTCACCAGGCGGCCCGTGGCACGGACGTAGTGGCGGTGTTCGGTGAGGGCGCGTTCCGCGCCCGGGGTGCCGACCTCGAGGGTGTACTCGCCCTCGCCCATCGCGTCGCTCTCGTCGAGCTTCGCCGAGAGCGCGCGGCTCACATCGGCGATCTGGTCCAGGTCCGCTCCGGTGTCGGAGTCGACGATCACGCTCAGCACCCGCTTGCGACCGACGGAGTCCACGGCGATCTCTTCGAGGTCCAGTCCCTGGGAGGTGACGAGCGGTTCGAGCAGTTCTCGCAGCCTCTCGCTCTGGGTGGTGCTCATCCGGGTGACTCCTCGGCCGCGTGTGCTGTTGTGGGATGGGTCGCGTGTCTGGTCAAAGGGTATCCGGTCGCGGGGTGTGTTGCCGTCCACCGAGTGGCCCACCGGCGCCCGGCGACACCTGCCGACGCCCGGCGGCTCTCGCCGGGAGGGGCGGTGCCGGTGAGTGGTGCGGGGCCGGGGCGCGGGTACGGTGATCACGGGCCTGCCCGTGCGTGATCGGCCCGTGATCGGTTCCTTTCGTACGAGATTCCCCGAGGACGTCTGCCGTGCCGTTCCCGCCGCCTGTGCGCACCCTCTCCGGGCCGCGCCGAAGAACTCTGCTCGCCTCGGCCGCCGGGGCCGCCCTGATGGCCGGGTGCTCCTCCGGCGAGGGTGGATCCGGGAAGGAGAAGCCGGGCGCCGGCCCGTCGGCGTCGGCCCAGGAGCGTGCACGCGCGCGTGCGGCCTCGGACAGTGCGGGGCTGCTGGAGCGCTACGACGCCGTCCTCGCCGTCCATCCGGCGCTGACGGCACGGCTGGCACCCCTGCGGGCGGAGGTCGCACGGCATGTGGCGGCGTTCGGGGGCGCGGAGCGGCGCACCAGGACGTCACCGTCCGCATCCGCCTCTGCCTCCGCTTCTCCGGGTGTCCCGCCCGCGCCTGCCGTCGTCGTTCCCGCGAACGCCAAGGACGCGCTCGCCGACCTGGCCGGAGCCGAGCGGGCCCTCTCCGACCTCCGGGTCGCGGCGCTCGTGGACCTGCCGGGCGAGCCGGCCCGGCTGCTGGCCTCGGTGGCGGCGTCCGGGGCGGCGCACGCGTACCTGCTGACGGAGGGGGCCCGATGAGCGAGCGGAACACCGGCGGAGTGACGGCTCTCCAGGCGGCGCTGGCCGCCGAGCACGCGGCGGTGTACGGCTACGGGGTGGTCGGCGCCCGCATCCAGGAGGGACGGCGCACGGAGGCTCGGGCGGCGTACGACGCGCATCGGGCGCGCCGGGACGCGCTGGCGCGTGAAGTGCGCGACCTGGGCACCGAGCCCATCGCCGCGAGCGCCGCGTACGCCCTGCCGTTCGCGGTGCCGGACTCCGCCGCGGCGGTCCGGCTCGCCGCCGAGCTGGAGGAACGCGTCGCCCGCGTCTACTCCGACCTGGTTCGGGCGGCCACCGGTGCGCGGCGCCGCGAGGCCGCCGAGGCGCTGCGGGAGGCGGCGGTCCGTGCGGTGCGCTGGCGCGGCGGGAGCGTAGCCTTCCCTGGTCTCGCGGAGCGGGCCGATGCCGGGAGCGACCCGGCCGCCACGGGTGCCGGGGCCCCGGCGACGAAGGCGGGCTCGGCAGGACCGACACCGCCGCACACCACCACACCGCCGGCGTAGGCCGGAGCAGGAAAGGACGACTCGCGTATGGCCTTCGAACCGCCGCAGCGTCTGGTCAGGGCGCTCGGTGAGAGCGCTCCGGACGGTGACGACTGGTTGGAGAAGCTGCCGGAGACGGTCCGAGAGGCCGTCGCGCCACGCGAGTTGACCGTCGAGCGGGTGCAGGTGCCCGGTGGCCGCAGCAGCCTGGTGGTGCTGGTGCGGTGCGCCGACGGGACCCCGGCCGTGCTGAAGCTGGCCCCGCCCCGGTTCCGGCCGGAGGCGGAGCGGGCCGCGCTCACCGAGTGGGGCGGCCTGGGTGCCGTACAGCTGCTGGAGGGGCCGGTGGAGGAAGGGGTGCTTCTGCTGGAGCGGCTGCACCCTGACGTGTCGGTGCGGTCGTTGCCCGAGGCCAAGGCGCTGCTGGAGGCGGCGGGGACGCTGCGGCGGCTGTGGGTGGAACCGCCGGCCGGGCATGTGTTCGAGACGGTGGCCGAGCGGACCGGCAGGCAGGCCGGGGCGATGCGTGCGCGGGCCGACGCGGAGGTGGGGCCGCTCGTCGACGCGGCGCTCGCGGCACGCGAGGAGCTGCTGGCGGCGCCGCCCGAGCACCGGCTGCTGCACGGGACGTTCCGGCAGAGCAAGGTGCTCGCGGGGGAACGGATGCCGTGGCTGGCCGTGGGGCCGGACCCGGTGGTCGGCGAGTGCGCCTTCGACCTCGCGCGGCTGGTCCGGGACCGGGTGGAGGACCTGATCGCCTCCCCGTCGGGGGCGGCGACGACCCGGCGGCGGGTGAAGCGGCTCGCGGAGTCGCTGGAGGTGGACCAGGAGCGGCTGCGGGGCTGGACGCTGTTCCGGGCGGTGGAGTCGGGCGTACGGGCGCTGCGGGTGGGGCGGCCCAGGGACGCGGAGCTGTTGCTGGAGTTCGCCGGGTGGGTCTAGGCCCTGGTCCTGGGCGGGGTGCCTGAAGGACACCCCGCCCTGGACGCCTCGGCGGCTAGGCGGTCGTGAGGCGGGCGATGGCCTCGTCCACCGTCAGTTCCTCGCGCTCGCCGGTCCTGCGGTCCTTCAGCTCCAGGACGCCCTCGGCGGAACGGCGGCCGGCGACCAGGATCTTCGGTACGCCGATCAGCTCGGAGTCGGTGAACTTCACGCCCGGCGAGACCCCGGCCCGGTCGTCGACCAGGACGCGCAGACCGGCCGCCCGCAGCTTCTCCGACACGTCGAGGGCCAGCTCGGTCTGCAGGGCCTTGCCCGCGGCGACCACGTGCACGTCGGCCGGGGCGACCTCGGCGGGCCAGCACAGGCCCTTGTCGTCGGCGCTCTGCTCGGCGAGGGCCGCTACCGCGCGGGAGACGCCGATGCCGTACGAGCCCATGGTGACGCGGACCGGCTTGCCCTGCTGGCCGAGGACGTCGAGCTTGAGGGCGTCGGCGTACTTGCGGCCCAGCTGGAAGATGTGGCCGATCTCGATGGCGCGGTCCAGCTTGAGGCCGGTGCCGCACTTGGGGCAGGGGTCGCCCTCGCGGACGACCACGACGTCGACGTACGCGTCGACCTCGAAGTCACGGCCCGCGACGACGTTCTTCGCGTGCGTGTGCTCCTTGTTGGCGCCCGTGATCCACGCGGTGCCCGGCGCCACGCGCGGGTCGGCGATGTAGGTGACCTTCTCCAGGCCCTGCGGGCCGACGTAACCGCGCACCAGGTCGGGGCGGCCCACGAAGTCCTCGGCGGTGACCAGCTCGACGGTGGCCGGCGCGAAGTGCGCCTCGACCTTGCCGAGGTCGACCTCGCGGTCGCCGGGCACGCCGACGGCGACGATCTCGCCGTCCACCTTGACCAGGAGGTTCTTCAGCGTGGCGGAGGCCTGCACGCCGAGGGACGCGGCGAGGGTCTCGATCGTCGGGGTGTCCGGGGTCGGGATCTCCTCGGCCGCGGGCACGGCGGAGCCGTCGACGGGCTCCGACTCGTACGTGATCGCCTCGGTGTTGGCGGCGAAGTCGCAGTTCGGGCAGTCGGCGAAGGTGTCCTCGCCGGCCTCGGCCGGGGCGAGGAACTCCTCCGACTTCGAGCCGCCCATGGCGCCCGCGGTGGCCGCGCAGATGCGGTAGTCCAGGCCCAGACGCGCGAACACCTTCTGGTACGCCTCGCGGTGCAGGGCGTAGGACTTGGCCAGGCCCTCGTCCTCGGTGTCGAAGGAGTAGGAGTCCTTCATGAGGAACTCGCGGCCGCGCAGGATGCCGGCGCGGGGGCGGGCCTCGTCACGGAACTTGTTCTGGATCTGGTAGAGCATGACCGGCAGGTCCTTGTAGGACGTGCACTGGTCCTTGACCAGGAGGGTGAAGATCTCCTCGTGGGTGGGGCCGAGGAGGTAGTCGCCGCCCCTGCGGTCCTTGAGGCGGAACAGCTCGGGGCCGTACTCGTCCCAGCGGCCGGTCGCCTCGTACGGCTCCTTCGGCAGCAGGGCGGGGAGCAGGACCTCCTGGGCGCCGATCGCGTCCATCTCCTCGCGGACGATCCGCTCCACGTTGGCGAGGACCTTCCTGCCCAGCGGCAGGAAGCTCCAGACACCGGCGGCGGTGCGGCGGACGTAGCCGGCGCGGACGAGGAGCTTGTGGCTGAGGACCTCGGCGTCCGCCGGGTCGTCGCGCAGCGTCTTCGCCATCAACTGGGACATGCGCTGGACCGGTGCGTTGGCCATGGTGTACGAACTCCTGCCGATCGGGATCCCCCCGCTCGAACCGGGCCGAGAGTGGGGAGGGTGCTGGCTAGGAGGTTAGCCGGGAGCCCCGTGCGGCCGGAAATCCATTGCCGGTGGCGCGGCCGTCACGGGCGGCGCAGCGGGAGGGGGGCGCCCATCACGGCGTACGGGCGGGGCGCGCTGGGGAAGAGGACGCGGCGGGCCAGGTCCTGGTAGCCCAGGGAGTGGTAGAGCGCTCGGGCGGGGCTGTCGATGTCGATCGCGGAGAGGATCGAGCGGGGCTGGGCCGCGGTGTCGGTGATCGTGGTGATCAGGGCCCGGCCGGCGCCACGGTTCTGGTGGGCCGGGTGGACGTGGAGTTCGGTGATGACGAAGGAGTCGTCGAGCCAGACGTCGTTGCCGTTGGCCCGGAGGTAGGGCTCGACGACGGTGGACCACCAGTGGGCGCGGTCGTTGGGCATGCCGTAGACGAAGCCCACGAGTCGGTCTCCGACGGTCGCGCCGTACGCTCTCGCGCCGGGGCTGGTCATGTGGCGCAGGACGATCTGTCTGCGGACGGCCACCTCGTCCGGGCCGAGTCCGAAGGCCACGGCTTGCACTGCGAGGGCCTCGTCCACGCGCGCGGGAAGGTCCAAGGGGCCGATGACGAGGTCCATGGCGGGAGCCTACAGGGGGGTTTGCGGCGGTCGGCGGGTGTGGAGCGGATGCCGATCCGGCGGCGTGCCGAGGGACGTTCAGAACAGGACGCTCATGAACGCGCCGACCTCATGGAAGCCCACCTTGCGGTACGTCCGCCGCGCCGTCGTGTTGAAGTCGTTGACGTAGAGACTGACCACCGGGGCGATGTCCGCCAGCGCGTAGCGCAGTACGGCCGCCATGCCGGGGGCGGCCAGGCCCCTCCCCCGGTACTCCGGGGCCACCCAGACGCCCTGTACCTGGCACGCCTTGGGCGTGGCCGCGCCGATCTCGGCCTTGAAGACGACCCGGCCCCGCTCGTCGACGCGGGCGAACGAGCGGCCTGCGCCGACGAGTTCGGCGACCCGCGCCTGGTACAGCAGGCCACCGTCGCCTGCCATCGGGGAGACGCCGACCTCCTCGGTGAACATCGCCACGCACGCCGGCATGATCGTGTCCATCTCGTCCTTGCGGATACGGCGCACGTAGGGGTCCGCGGCGATGTCGTCGGGCATGCGGTCCGTGACCATCAGGGGCTGGCGGGCGCGGACCTCGCGGGCGGGACCCCAGTGCGGTTCGAGAAGGCGCCACAGCAGGGCGGTGGCGTCGGCGGGGCCCACGATGGAGGAGCAGCGGCGGCCGGCCCGGCGGGCACGGTCGGCGAAGGCGCGGACAGCGCGGGGAGTGGCGCAGATCGGGACGAGGTTGGCGCCCGCGTAACAGAGGGACGTCAGCATGCCGTCCTCGTACCAGCCCCACATCTCGCCGCCGAGCCGCCACGGGTCCAGGCCCGCGACCTGCACCCGCGAGGTCACGAAGGCGTTGGTCACCGGCTCGCGGTCGAGGACGGCGAGGGCGGCGTCCAGGTCGCTCGGTTCGAGGACCCGGGAGGTGGTCTGCGTCAACACGTGCGGGGCCTCACACTGGGGTCTGCCTGATCTCCGCACTGTACCCGGTGGGCTCGGAGGGCGCCTCGTACAGGCGCTTACGCGGGAGGACCTCCTCGCAGGCGCCGTAGGGCGGTGCCGAGGGTTGCCACACCTTCGCTGATGTCGGTGGGCGCGCTCGCCGCGTAGCCGAGGACCAGCCCGGGTCGGGACGGACGTTGACTGTGCCATGAGAGGGGATGCGCCTTCACGCCTCGCGCCGGCGCGGCGGCGGCAAGGTCGGTGTCGGCGAACTCGGTGTCGAAGGTGATCGTCAGGTGCAGGCCCGCCGCGGCGCCGTGGACGACCGCGTGGGGGAGGTGGGTCGTGATCGCAGCGACACCGCGCAGGCCACCGGGACCTTCCACTACACGTTCTTCAGGGCCGTCGCCGTGAACCCCCGTCCGGCGTCGCCACCACGGGCCGATGACCGTCGCCGTCCTTACGCGTGTGTGCGACGCCGGACGGGGGTTCA
>NZ_MUBA01000526.1 GCF_002154575.1 Streptomyces bobili | reverse complement strand
GGGCGGGCGGGGGTCGGTGACCGTCGGCTGTTTCTCCAGCGGGATTCTGGGGCTGCTGCCCACCGCGCTGCGGGCATTGCGCGAACGCCTCCCCCGACTGCGCGTCGACGTCGTCGAGGCCGAGCCGCCGGATCTGTTCACCGCCCTCGACGGCGGGCAGGCCGACGTGGCCGTGGCCGTCGACTTCGCGGCGGCGCCCCCGCACACCGACCCCCGCTACAGCCGGACGGACCTGCTCACCGACGTCCTGGACATCGCCCTGCCGTCCGACCATCCGCTCGCGGGCCGGGCCGAGGTGCCGTTGCGGGAACTGGCGCGGGACCCGTGGATCGTCGGCAGCGGTTCGAGCTGCTGCGGGGCGGTCACCCGCTCGGTGTGCGCGGCGTCCGGTTTCACCCCCGAGATCCGGCACGCCGTCAACGACTGGGCCGCGCTGGCCGGTCTGGTCGAGGCGGGCCAGGGCGTCGCCCTGGTGCCCCGCCTGGTCCGCTCCCTGTACGCCCACCGTGCCCTCGCCCTGCGCCCGGCCGAGGGCGAGCCGCCGTCGCGGAACGTCTTCGTCGCCGTACGGGCCGGGGCGGAGAGCGATCCGGTGCTGGCGGCCGTGCGGGAGGAGTTGGCGCGGAGTGCGGCCGTGATCACCGCGGGCCGTGGGTGACTGTCGGGTGTCAGGTCGTGCGGGACAGGTAGCCCGCCACCCGCCGCTCCAGCTGTTCGCGCCGCTCGGGCCAGTCCTCCGCCGTGATCGAGAAGATCGCCGAGTCGCGCAGGCGGGCCTCCTCGCCCGGCGCCCAGGAGCGGGACCAGTTGCGCAGAACGCCCTCCAGGCTCGCGCCGACGCTCGCGATGGCCGCGCGGGAACGGCTGTTGCGGGCGTCCGTCTTCAGGTCCACGCGGGACACGCCCCACACCTCGAAGGCATGCCGGAACAGCAGCAGTTTGGCCTCGGCGTTGACGCCCGTGCCCTGGGCCGAACGCGCCAGCCAGGTGAAGCCGACCTCCACGGCGTCGAGCGTGTCGTCGGACAGCCAGGAGCGCGGCTCCCAGTAGGCGGTGGCGCCGACCGCCCGGCCGGTGGCCACGGACACCTGCGCGTAGGGGGCGAGCATGCCGGTGGCCGCGCGGGCGAGTTGGGCGTCGATGTAGTCGCCGACCTCGTCCTTCCTCGGCACCCATGTGTACGCGTATGTTCCCCGGTGCTCCTCCGCCGCCTCCGCCAGGTCGGCCGCGTGCCTGTGTTCCAGCGGCTCCAGACGTACCAGCGCGCCTTCGAGTACCGGCCCCTGCATGGTGAAACTCACCCGACGATGTCCTTCCGCAACTCCGCGAACGCCTCGTGGAAACCGGGGAAAGTCTTGCGGACGCAGCCGGGGTCGTCGAACGATATTCCGGGCGTGCGCAGACCGGTCACCGCGAAGGACATGACGATGCGGTGGTCGCCGTACGTCGTGATCTTGGCGCCCTCGGGGGTGGCGCCGGGGCGGATCTCGATCCAGTCGGGGCCCGTCGCCACCTCCACGCCCAGCCGGCGGAGGTTCGACGCGCACGCCTCCAGGCGGTCGCACTCCTTCACGCGCGTGTTCGCGACGTCCTCGATACGTACCGGGCCGGAGGCGTACGGGGCGATCGCGGCGAGCGTCGGCATCGTGTCCGAGACGTCCCGCATGTTGACGGTCAGGCCGCGGAGTTCGCCGGTGCCGCGCACGGTCGTACGATCCGCCCCGACCGTCACCCGCGCGCCCATCCTGCGCAGTACGTCCACGAAGCCCAGGTCGCCCTGGAGCGCGCCCTCGCCGAGGCCCGGCACGGTCACCTCGGCGCCCGGCGTGACCGCCGCCGCCGCGAAGAAATAGCTCGCGGTGGAGGCGTCGGGCTCGATCTCGTACGTCGTCGCCCGGTAGCCGCCCGGCGGGACGACGTACGTGTCGCCCTCGCGGCCCACCTCCACGCCGAACGCCCGCATCATCGCGAGAGTGATCTCCACGTACGGGGCCGAGACCAGGTCGGTGACCGTGATGCGCAGGCCGGTGCGGGTCAGCGGGCCGAGCAGCAGGAGGGCCGTCAGGTACTGGGAGGACTGGCCGGCGTCCAGGACCACGTCCCCGCCCTCCACGCCCGCCGCCGCGACGGTCAGCGGGTGGTGGCCCTCCGCCTCCTCGTGCCGCAGGTCCACGCCGAGGTCGCGCAGGGCACGGGTCAGCGGCAGCAGGGGCCTGCGGCGCATCTGGGGGGAGGCGTCGAAGCGGTAGGTGCCGTGGCCGGCGGCGGCCAGGGTGGGCAGGAAGCGCGCGGTGGTGGCGCCGTCACGGCAGTACACGTCGGCCTCGCGGACGGCGGGGCCCTGCGGGCGGCCGTCGACCTGCCAGGCGTCCGGGGTGCGGCCGACGCGGTAGCCGAGCCCGATGAGCCCCTCGGCGAATCCCTCGGTGTCGTCCGACCTCAAGGGCCGCCGCAGGGTGGTGACCCCGTCGGCGGCCG
>NZ_MUBA01000525.1 GCF_002154575.1 Streptomyces bobili | reverse complement strand
CCGTCCTCACCGACGTGGCCGACGACCTCGGACTGTCGGCGACCACGACGGGGCTGATCCCGACGGCCATCCTCGTCGGCTGCACGGCGGGCTTCGCGCTGCTGCTGCCCCTCACCGACCGGATCGCCCCGCACCGGCTGGTCGGCGTGCAGCTCTGCGTCCTGGCCGCCGCGCTCACGCTGGCCGCCGCCGCGCCCAACGCGCCGGCCCTGCTGACCGCCTGTCTGCTCATCGGCGCGATGGCGGGGGTCGCGGCGCAGGCCGGGGCCATCGCGGGCCGGTACGCCGCGCCCGGCCGGCGCGGCACGGCCATGGCCACGGTCGCCACCGGCCTGTCGGCCGGCATCCTGCTGAGCCGCTGGGCCGGCGGAAGCCTGGCCGACCTCCTGGGCTGGCGCCGCATGCTGCTGGTCTTCGCCGGGCTCGCGCTGCTCGGCGCGTTCGCCACCGGGCGGCTCCTGCCCCGCGACCGTCCCGGCCCGCGGGGCGGATATCCGGCCGCGCTCGCGGCACTGGCGCCGCTGTTGCGGCGGCACCGCCCGCTGCGCCGCGCCGTGGTCACCGGCGGCCTGTGGTACTTCGCCTTCAACGTCGTCTGGGTGGCCCTCTCGCTGACGCTCGCGCGTCCGCCGTACTCGCTCGACTCCACCGCGATCGGGCTGTACAGCCTGGCCGGGCTCCTCGGGTTCGCCGCCCTGCCGTTCACCGGCCGGCTGGTCGACCGGTACACGCCGGGCCGGGTCGTCGTCGGGGCCATGGGGGTCGCGGCACTCGGCACGGCGGTCCTGGCCGCCGGTTTCCCGCACCCCGTCCCGACCGTGCTGGGGCTGGCCCTGTTCGACGCGGGCTGCTTCGCCGCGCAGGCCGCCAACCAGAGCGTCGTCGTCGCCGTCGACCCCGACCGCTCCGGGAGTCTCACCGGCGTCTACCTCGTCCTGTACTTCGCTGTGGGCGCGCTGGGCACGGCCGCCACCGCGCCGCTCCTCGACGCGTTCGGCCCACGCGGCACGATGCTCGCGGCCCTCGCCGCCCTCCTCACCGCCGGAAGCCTCGCCGCCGCGCACGCCAGGGACGGGGAAGGCGAAGGGGGAAAGGACAGGGGAAGGGAACCGGTGGGCGCCGCCCAGGACATCGGCCCGGCACCGTTCTCCCGGTGAACGATGAGTTCCGGCGGGTCGCCCGGTCACCCGTCTACACGCCCCGCACCCCACCGGCGGGCCGGCCGAAGGCGGAACACCATGAGCGACCTGTACGACCTCCTGCGGCAGTACGTCGACGACGGCACCGTTCCCGGGGCGGTGGCCCTGGTGGCGCGGGGCGGGCGGGTCGAGACGGTGGCCGCCGGGACGTTCGCGTTCGGCGGCGGCTCCCCGATGCGGGAGGACACCCTGTTCCGGCTCGCCTCGATCACCAAGCCGGTGATGGCCGCCGCCCTGCTGACCCTGGTCGACGAGGGGCGGCTGGCGCTGGACGAGCCGGTGAAGGGCTGGCTGCCGGAGCTGGCCGCCCCGCAGGTGGTGCGCACTCCGCAGGCCGGCCTCGACTACGTGGTCCCGGCGCGGCGGGACGTCACCGTGGAGGACCTGCTCACCTTCCGGTCCGGGCACGGCTTCCCCGACGACTTCTCGCTCCCTGCCCTCCAGCCGCTCTTCACGACGCTCAAGTCCGGCCTGGACCCGGCGCACGTGCCCGCACCCGACGAGTGGATGGCCCATCTCTCCCGCATCCCGATGCTGCACCACCCGGGCGAGGCCTGGCTCTACAACACCGGCTCCGACATCCAGGGCGTGCTGGCGGCCCGTGTGTCCGGACAGCCACTGCCCGAGTTCGTGGCGGAACGGGTCCTGGAACCGCTCGGGATGAGCGACACCACCTTCTGGGTACCGGCGGACCGGCTCGACCGGCTGCCCCCGCTCCACCGGCCGGGTGCGCAGGGCGTACCCGAGGTGATGGACGCGCCCGACGGACAGTGGAGCGCGCCGCCCGCCTTCCCGTCGGGTGCCGGCGGCCTGGTGTCCACCGCGCGGGACTGGCTCGCCTTCGCCCGGATGGTACTGGCCAAGGGCATGGCGGACGGCCGGCGCGTGCTGTCCGAGGAGTCCGTGCACCGGATGACCACCGACCACCTCACCCTCGGGCAGCGCGCGTCCTGCGGCCTGTTCCTGGAGGGCCAGGGCTGGGGGTACGGGGGCGCGGTGGACGTCGGCCACGTCACCCCGTGGAACGTGCCCGGCCGCTACGGCTGGGTGGGCGGCTCCGGCACGTCGGCGCATCTGATCCCCGCCGACGGGACGGTCGCCGTGCTGCTCACCCAGATGACGATGACCGGGCCGACCCCGCCCGCCCTGATGCGTGACTTCTGGCGGCTGACGGCGAAGAGGTGACCGGGGGAAGGGAGAAGCGGGGAAGGGGGAGGCCGGGAGGGTGACGCGGGGAAGGGACCGTCCGTCCTGCAACCGTACTGGCCGGAAATGTGTCTTCGCCGCTGTGGTCCGATATGCCGGGCCACGGCAACGAGAGCGTAGTGCGGGCGGGCTGGGGGACGGCGATGAACGCATGGGCGGTACCGGGGTACTCCGAGTCGCTCGAACTCGGGTCCGGGGCGAGTGGGCGGGTGGTGCTGGCCGTCCATGAGCCGACCGGCGTGCCGGTCGCGGTGAAGTACCTCAGCGAGTCGCTGCGGACGCGGCCCGGCTTCGTCCACGGGTTCCGTGCCGAGGCACAGCTCCTCGCCGGGCTGGAGAGCCCGCACGTGGCCGGTCTCTACGAGTACGTCGAGGCGACGAACGGCGCCGCCATCGTGATGGAACTGGTCGACGGCGTCTCCCTGCGCACCGCGCTGGCCCGGCAGGGCCCCCTGTCGCCCGAGGCGGCATTGGTCGTCCTCAAGGGATCGCTCCTCGGACTGGCGGACGCGCACCGCGTCGGCGTGGTCCACCGGGACTACAAGCCGGAGAACGTGCTGGTCTCGCCCGAGGGCGTGTCCAAGCTGGTCGACTTCGGTATCGCGGTCGACGCCGGTGTGCGGGCCGGGATCGCGGGGACGCCCGCCTACATGGCCCCCGAGCAGTGGACCGGTGCGCCGGCCTCGCCCGCCGGGGACGTGTACGCCGCCACGGCCACCTTCTTCGAGTGCCTGACGGGGCGCAGACCCTACGCGGGCGACCACCTGGCCGAGCTGGCGCTGCAGCACGTCGAGGGCGCGATCCCGGTCGCGGAGGTGCCCGAGGCGGTGCGCTCGCTGGTCGGCCGGGGGCTGGCCAAGTCGCCGGAGCACCGGCCCCCGGACGCGGCGACGTTCGTCGCGGAGCTGGAGGCGGTCGCCGTGGCGGCGTACGGGAGCGACTGGGAGGAGCGGGGCCGCGGTCGGCTGGCCGCGGTCGTCGCCCTGCTCCTGTTCCTGCTCCCGACCGCCCGTGAGGCACCGCACGTCACCACGGACACGGCCCGTACGGTGTTTCCGCGGGGCCGCTCGGGGCTGCGTCCGTGGCGGCCGACCTGGCCGGGGCTCGCGGTGTCCGTGGCCGTCGTGCTCGTGGCGATCCTCGCGGCGCGCGGCGTCGGCGAGGACGCGGCGGCGGCCTCCGGGGAGGCGGCGCAGGTGCTGGCCACCACCAGCGCCGTGCCGGCCACGCCCACCGGCACCGCTCCGGCGGACACCGCGACGCCGTCGGCGACGCCCACGTCCTCGCCGCCCGCCACCGCCGCGTCCGGCAGCCTCGCTCCCCCGCCGACGACGTCGGTCGTCCCCTCCGCCTCCGCGTCCGGGACCACGCCCGGCACGGGTACGGCCACCACCGGGGAACCCACGGCGCCGGCTTCGCCCACCGTGACGACCGGCACCTCCGCTCCTCCCCCGGGGCCGCCCGCGGTCAAGGACGTGGCCGTGACCGGCTTCCGGCAGACGGGTCCCGGCACGGCGACGGCGACGATCACCGTCACGACCGACGGCACCGGCCCGGTCTCCGTCACCGTCGGCTGGTTCACGGGGAACACCGCGGGCCCGCCGGGAGCCGGCGACGGGACACAGTCGACGACGCGGCACAGCGGTGCCACGCAGTACTCGTTCACCGTCGACCACTCCTTCCGGGGCACCGGCTGCTACTGGACGGTCCAGGCCGGCACCACTCCCGCCTCCGCCGACGGCGGCGCCTCCCAGCAGCTCCTGACCCGGCAGTGTGAACTCCGGTGACCATCCCCGACGGCGGCCCGCCCGCACCCGAACCCCTCCCCCCCGACGAGACCCGACACCGGGGACGACGAGTACAGCGCGACCGTGCTGGCCAGTCACTGGGTCCAGCGTCCCGAACCCGAACCCGCGCCCGTCCCGACCCTCGTGGTGGACTCGGGGGCCGCTCCCGGCGACGCGACCGTCCTGCGCTTCGGTCCCGGCGTGACCGCGGCGCTCGCCCGGCGCCCGCATCCGACGCTGCCCACGCTCGTGACTCCCCCGGCACCGCGCCGCCGTCCGCAACGGCACGCGCTGCCCGCGCTCGTGCTGGTCGCCGCCGTGCTCTTCCTGTTCTGGCGGCAGCACACGGCATCGGCGGTGGACGTACGGGAGGTCTCGGTGACGGCCGCACGACAGACCCTGGGCTGTGACTCGACCGCCGGCATCGTCGGGGTCGTCCGCACCGACGGCCGGCCCGGCACGCTCTCCTACCGGTGGGTGCGCAGCGACGGCACCTCCTCCGACGTACGGCACACCGAGGTCGTCCGGGGACAGCGGCAGGTGCGGATCGAGCTGCTGTGGAGCTTCCAGGGGCCGGGCCGTCACACGGCGGTCGCGGAGCTGCGGCTGCTGTCGCCCGAGCGCCGGTCGGCCGAGGTCCGGTTCGTGTACGACTGCCCCTGATCCGCGCCTGACAGGAGTACAAAGGAGGAGCGGACGTCACGATCCTCCGCCTTCCGTCGTGCAGGAAGGAGGCCGCGGCAGCCATGACGACGGTCCGAAAGCACGGCCCGAACCCGCGCCTGTGGCTGGGGCAGGGCCTCTTCACGCGTGTCGCCGGTCCGGACGGTGCCCGCAACCGCGCCCTGATCCACGGCACGCCCGGTCCCCGCTGGTTCGGACCCGAGCGGCCCGTGCGCCGGGTGCACGGCGACGCCTCGATGTTCGTCGGCGGGCTGTCCGCCCTGCTGCTGCAGTCGCTGCACCCGCTCGCCATGGCGGCCGTCGCCGCCCACTCGGGTTTCCGCGGCGACCCGTGGGGCCGGCTCCAGCGCACCAGCACCTTCCTCGCCACCACGACGTACGGCACCGCCGAGCAGGCCCAGCGGGCCTGCGACCAGGTCCGCGCCGTCCATGAACGCGTCCGGGGGGTCACCGCGAGCGGCGAGCCGTACCGTGCCTCGGACCCGCGTCTGCTGGCCTGGGTGCACGTCGCCGAGGTCGACAGCTTCCTCCGCGCCCACCAGCGCTACGGACTGCGTCCGCTGTCGGACGCCGAGTGCGACGGATACGTCGAGGACACGGCACGGATCGCCGTCGCCCTCGGCATCCCCGGTCCGCCGCGCACCAGGAGGGAACTGGCGGCGCGGCTGTCGGCGTACCGCCCGCAGCTGCGGGCGACGCCCGAGGCCCTGGACGCCGCCCGCTTCCTCCTGCTGAGCCCGCCCGTCCCGCTCGTCGCCCGCCTGCCCTACGGCGTGCTGGCCGCCAACGCGGTGTCGCTGCTGCCCGACTGGGCCGCCGCCGAGCTGCGCCTCCCGCGGCTCGCCCTGGTCGACCACCTGTGCGTCCGGCCGCTCGGCGCCGCGATGACGGCGGCGATCCGCTGGGCCCTGGTGCCGGCCCGCGGCGCCGCGATCACTCCGCCGGGCTGACTACCGGTGTCGGTGTGGGGCGGACTCGTCGCCGGTGCGGCTCAGGTGCAGTTCTCGCCGAACTTGACCGCCGTGAAGGTCACCGGCTGCCCCTTGAGCTCGGTCCCGGCGGCCGGATTCTGGGCGCAGACCTTCCAGTTGCTCTCCATCAGCACCCAACGGTCCTCCGCCGAGGCGTCGTTCACCGTGATCGACGTGCCGCTGTCGAGGGCGGCGCGGGCCGCCTTCACGGACCTGCCGCGGAAGTCGGGCATCTTGCCGCCGGCCGCGGTCGGTGCCGCCTGCTCCTTGTCCGGGCAGGTCTCGTCCAGCTTCACCGAGCCGAAGTCGAGCGTCGTGCCGGTGGACGCCGAGGTGCCCGCCTTCACGTTCTGGCTGCACACCTTCCAGTTGCGGTCGAAGGCCTGCATCCGGTCCCGGCCGAGTGAGTCGTGGGAGGTCAGCCCGTAGAAGCCGGTTTCCTGGGCCTTGTCCTGCGCCGCCTGGAGTCCCATGCCGACGAAGTCGGGCACCGTGGCCCTGACGTCGGCGGCCACCTTGCCGTCAGGAGAGGCGGAAGGCGTCGGAGTCGCCGGGGCCGACGGAGCCGTACTGGAAGCGGGCGCGGCGGACGGCGTCTTCGCGGCGGAGCCGCCGCCGGTGGCCGGATCGCAGGCGGCCAGAGCGCCGACGGCAGCGGTGAACAGGACAGTGAGGGCAAGGCGATTGCGCATGGAATCCCCCGAGTGGTGCCAGTACAGACGGGTTACGGTAGACCACGCGTGAAGGAATCGTGAAGTCGAGGGCTCCGGGCGGCGGGCGCCGTGGCTGGCCGGAGCCCTCGACTTCACGA
>NZ_MUBA01000524.1 GCF_002154575.1 Streptomyces bobili | reverse complement strand
TCCGGCCGGATCATCGACGTGACCGCGCACCGCTCCTCCGAGGACGTGTGCTTGGCCGCCGACGCCCTGATCACCGACTACTCGTCGATCATGTTCGACTACGCCAACCTGGACCGCCCGATCGTCGTGTACGCCGACGACTGGGACGTCTACACCGAGACGCGGGGCGTGTACTTCGACCTGCTGGCGGCCCCGCCGGGACCGGTCGCCCCGGCCGTCGTCGAACTGGCAGAAACGGGCCCGGAAGATGTTTCTGAGCGACCGGGAGGCGGCCGAGGCGTACGAGCCGTCGGCGAAGACGCGGGCCAGTTCCCCGGGTGTCCGGGCGACCGGTCCCGGCGGGGCCGCCAGCAGGTCGAAGTACACGCCCCGCGTCTCGGTGTAGACGTCCCAGTCGTCGGCGTACACGACGATCGGGCGGTCCAGGTTGGCGTAGTCGAACATGATCGACGAGTAGTCGGTGATCAGGGCGTCGGCGGCCAAGCACACGTCCTCGGAGGAGCGGTGCGCGGTCACGTCGATGATCCGGCCGGAGCCCCGGCGTACGCCCCGGTCGTAGAAGTAGTGCGCCCGCAGCAGCACGACGACGTCGTCCCCGGCCGCCTCGCAGAACGCCTCCAGGTCCAGACCCACGTCGAAGCCGGTGCGGTGGTCGCGGTGGGTCGGCGCGTACAGGACGGCCGTGCTGCCCTCCGGGACGCCCAGCTCTCGCCGGACGCGGGCGACGTCCTCGGCGGTCGCCGTGCAGAAGACGTCGTTGCGCGGATAGCCGTACTCCAACTGCTCGTAGGAGCCGGGGAAGGCGCGCTCCCACATCTGGGTGGAGTGGGTGTTGGAGGACAGGTTGTAGTCCCACCGGTCGACGCGGCCGAGCAGCTTGGTGAAGCTGCCGGTGGCCGCCGCCACCACCGGGTACGTCGACTGGTCGACGCCCATCTTCTTCAGCGGGGTGCCGTGCTGCGTCTGCACGTGCACGCTGCCCTCCCGCTTGACGACGCCCTCCGCGAAGTTGGCGTTGTTGACGAGGTACTTGGCGCGCGCGAGCACCCGCCAGGCCCGGCGGCTGCCGATCACGGCGTGGTCGACGCCCGGCGGCACCGCGTGCGCCTGGTCGGGCTCGACGAGGAACACCGAGCGGATGTGCGGGGCGAGTTCGGCGGCCTTGGCGTGGATGGCGGCGGGACTGCACGCGTAACCCCTGCCCCAGTACGCGCAGTACACCGCGAGGTGGGGGTCGATGGGGCGGCGCAGTTGCAGCCGGTAGTACAGGCGGGTGCGCAGCCCGCGGGGGCGCGGGATCCGCTCGGCGGCGGCCGACAGCCTCCGGTTGGCTCCCCGCAGCGCGCGGAACGCCGTGTACGCCCCCGCGGCCAGCAGCCGGTGCTGGACGCCCAGGCTCCCGCCCGGCCTGCGGAACCCGGCCGGCCGGTGGCGCCGGTACAGCGCCGCAGCCCGGCGGAAGAACGCCCGGCGGGCGGCGGCGGGCAGCCGGGCCGGGTGCGCGGCCGTCTTCAGCACGGCGGCGAAGAGCTGGCCGAACAGGTCACCGGTGAAGCCGCGTCCGGCCGCCCCGGCCAGCACCAGGTCGGCCTGTTCCAGCAGGTCGGCGTGGTGCTCGCCCGGCAGGTTGAGCCGGCTGCCCTGCCGCCGCAGCAGATGCCGTACGACGACGGAGCGCAGGACCGCGACCCGTTCGGCGTGCACGGTGACCAGGCCGCCGAAGCCGAGGTCCGTGAAGTGGCCGGCGGGGAAGGTGAGTTCGTGCGCGGTGAGGAAGCCGTGCCGGTAGGCCGCGCTCCACACGGGCAGCCGCACGCCGGTGATCTCGGGGGCCTCGGCGGGTGCGAAGGCACCCTTGGGCGCCTTGGCGAGCAGCGGGGCCGCGGGGTTGGCCGGCTCGCCCTCCCACCACGGGGTCCGCTCGTGCTCGGCGTACAGGACGTCGACCTCGCCCGTCTCGGCCAGCCGGGCTTCCAGCGCCGTCAGCGCGCCCGGCACGAGGGTGTCGTCACCGTCGAGGAACAGCAGATACGCGCCGGTCGCCGCCCGCATCCCGGTGTCGCGCGCCCCCGCGAGTCCCGCTGACGGAGGCGAGAACACCGGGGTCACCCGGCTATCCCGCCCGGCGTACCCGGCGGCGAGGGCACCGGCCGGGGCGTCGGGCGCGTCGCAGACCGGGATCAGCTCGAAGTCGCCGAAGGACTGGCCGAGGACGGAGTCCAGCGCCAGGGACAGCCGGCCGGCGACCCCATGGGACGGAACGATGATGCTGAAGCGGGGCATTCTGCTCTTTCTGTGTCTGGCTCGGTCGGGTTCCGGCGGGGTTCACGCGGGGGTTCGGGCAGGTGATGACGCGGGGTCCCCGGTGGCTGCGGGCTCCCTAGTGGCTGGTGACGCGGGGACCCGAGGGCTGCGGCACGGTGGCCAGTGCGGGGCGCGGGTGCGTCGCCGCCACCGACGGCACGGGACGGCGCTCCGCGAGCGGCACGACGGGTGGCACGTCCGTCTCGCCCAGCACGACCCGCCGTACGACGCGCTCGGCGGCGCGTCCGTCGTCGTGGGGGCAGAACCGCTCGCGGAACGCGGCGCGCAGCTGGGCCGAACGGGAGCCGCGCCAGTGGCCGGTCGCGAAGATGTCGATCAGTTCGTCCTCGCTGCGGGCGACCGCGCCCGGCGGGAAGGTGCGCACGTCGAAATAGGTGCCGCGGGCCGCCTCGTAGGCCTCCCAGTCCTCGGCGTGGACGACGATCGGGCGGTCCAGGCCGGCGTAGTCGAACATGATCGACGAGTAGTCGGTGACCAGGGCGTCCGAGGCCAGGCAGAGGGACTCCACGCTCGGGTGGCTGCTGACGTCGATGACCCGGCCGTCGGCGATCGGTGCGGCGGGCTGCCAGTGGTGGGCGCGGGCCAGGATCACGAAGCGCGGGCCCAGCCGGTCCAGGAACCGTTCCAGGTCGAGGGCGGCGTGCTGGGTGCGGCGGTAGTCGCGGTGGGTGGGGGCGTACAGGATCGCCACCGTGTCGCGCGGGATGCCCAGCTCCTCGCGCAGCCGGGCCACGTCCTCGGCGGTGGCCCGCTGGAACACGTCGTTGCGGGGGTAGCCGTACTCCAGCGTGGTGTAGCCGCCGGGGTAGACGCGTTCCCAGGTGAGGGTGGTGTGGCGGTTGGCGGACAGGACGTAGTCCCACTTGTCGATGCCCCTGAGGAGTTCCGCGAAGTCCATGTCGCGGGCCGCCGCGGGCCGTTCCTGGAGGTCGAGGCCCATGTGCTTGAGCGGGGTGCCGTGCTGGGTCTGCACGAAGACCTGGCCGGGGCGTTTGACCAGTCGGCGGTCGAAGTTGACGTTGTTCACCAGGTACTTGGAGCGGGCCAGCGCCGTCCAGTAGGCGGCGGTGCCGGGGCGCAGCGGGCGTGGGCCGGGCGGAATGTCGTGCCGGTGCTCGGGGCGGGCGATCCACGCGGTGCGCATCTGCGGGGCGAGGGCGCGCAGCGCGCTCTCCAGCGCGCCCGGGTTGCAGCCGTGGCCGCGGCCCCAGTAGGCGGCGAAGACGGCCCGGTCGGCACGCAGCGGCAGGCGCAGCTGGATCCGGTAGTGGGCCTGGAGGCAGGCGGCCCTGAGGGCGCGGGCGAGTTTCGCGGCGACCCCGCTCGTGCGGCGGCGCAGGGCGATGGCCGCCTGGAGCGCCCGGTAGGTGCGGTGCAGGCCGAGGTGGACGAGGCCGTGGCGCAGCCGGGAGCGCAGCGGGACGGGCGCGCCGGGCGTGCGGTAACGGCGGTAGTGGGCGCGGGCCCGGCGCAGGAACTCGCCGCGCGCGCCGCGCGGCAGCCGGTCCGGCCGGGTGAACACCGTCGTGAGGTGGTCGACCATGCGGCGGAACAACACGGGCCGCCAGTGGGCGAGTTCGGGCCGCCGGTCGATGAACGCGAACACCCGGTCGTACTGGTCGAGGACGTCGAAGTGGCGGCGGCTGGTGGTGGAGAGGATGTTGCCGCCGCGGCGCCGCCGGTAGTGCACGCAGACGCGGTCCAGCGTCGCGATCGACCCGGCGGTCATCAGCGCCGGGTAGGTCCAGGGGGTGTCCTCGTAGTAGCCGGGCGGGAAGGTCAGGCCGGTGTTCTCGACGAAGTCCCGCCGGTAGGCCTTGTTCCAGGCGACCATCAGCACCCGCAGCAGCCCCGGCCGGTCCTTCAGCCGGAAGGGTGCCGGGCCCCGCTCGGTGAGCTGACCGGCGAACCGGTGGCGCTCGGTCTCACCCGTCCAGAACGCGGTCGCGTAGTCGTACACCAGGACGTCGGGCTCACCGGTGTCCTTCAGCCGGTCGGCGATCGCGCGCAGCGCGTCCGGGGTGAGCGTGTCGTCGGAGTCCAGGAACAGCAGGTAGTCGCCGGTGGCCTGGGCGAGGCCCGCGTTGCGCGCGGGGCCCAGACCGGCGTTCTCCGGCAGGTGCAGGGCCCTCACCCGTGGATCGCGGGCCGCGAACTCGTCGATGATCTCGCCGCAGGCGTCCGGCGAACCGTCGTCGACGGCGATCAGTTCGAGATCGGTGTACGACTGGGACAGCACGGATTCGAGGCACTCGTGCAGGTACGCCTGAACCTTGTACGCGGGGACGATGACACTGAACCTGGGCAAGGGACATCCATGGGTCGGCGCGGACGACAGGGCCTGGTCCGGGCAACGGCCGATGGAGTGACTTGGTTACGTTCGTCTACGGCATCCGGGGGACACCGGGTGAACGGAGGGGGGCGGGCCGATGACACCCACCCCCCTTGCCGTACCGCCTACTTGACCGCGCCGGCCATCACGCCGGACACGAACTGCCGCTGGAACGCGAAGAACACGGCCAGCGGGACCACCATCGAGATGAACGCGCCGGGTGCCAGCACGTCGATGTTGTTGCCGAACTGCCGTACCTGTGTCTGCAGGGCGACCGTGATCGGCTGGCTGTCGGCGTTGGTGAACACCAGTGCCACCAGCATGTCGTTCCACACCCACAGGAACTGGAAGATGCCGAGGCTCGCGATCGCGGGCCCGCCCAGCGGCATCACGACCCGGGTGAACAGGCGCAGCTCACCGGCGCCGTCCAGCCGGGCCGCCTCCAGCAGCTCGCGCGGGATCTCCGCGAAGAAGTTCCGCAGCAGGAACACCGCGAAGGGCAGACCGAAGCCCACATGGAAGAGGATCACCCCGAGGACCGACCCGAACAGGCCGACCTTGCCGAACAGTTCGGCGATCGGGATCAGCGCCACCTGTACGGGCACCACCAGCAGGCCCACCACGGCCAGGAACCACCAGTCGCGGCCCGGGAACTCCATCCAGGCGAACGCGTATCCGGCGAGCGAGCCGATGACGACGACCAGGACCGTCGCCGGGACGGTGATCAGCACCGTGTTGAACAGGGAGTTGGTGATGTCGCCGTTCTCCAGCAGCTTCTGGTAGCTGTCCACGGTGAGCTGGGACGGCTCCGCGAACACCTTCCACCAGCCGCTCGCGCTCATGTCCTCCGGGGAGCGCAGCGAGGAGATCAGCAGACCGATCGTCGGCACCAGCCAGAACAGCCCGACCAGGATCAGGAAGACCCGGACGGCACCCCCGCCCAGCTTCTCCACGATCCGCCCGCCGAGGGACCGCTCGGCCTTGACAGGGTTGGTCATCGCCGCACCTCCCGCCGCAGCCTGCGTACGTTGAACCACATCACCGGGATCACCAGCAGCAGCAGGAACACCGCGATGGCGCTGGCGATGCCCGGCTGGTCCTCGGAGAAGCCCTTGCGGTACAGCTCCAGGGCGAGCACGTTCGCGTCGTCCTGGGAGGAGCCGGGGGCGATGATGAAGACCAGGTCGAACACCTTCAGCACGTTGATCATCAGGGTGACGGTGACCACCGCGAGGACCGGTGCGAGCAGCGGCACGGTGACCCTGCGGAACACCTGCCACTCGTTCGCCCCGTCCACCCGGGCCGCCTCCAGCAGTTCCCGCGGCACGCTCGCGAGCCCGGCCGCGATCAGCACCATGGCGAAGCCCGCCCACATCCAGATGTACGACCCGATGATGGCCGGTGTGACCAGCGAAGGGCCGAGCCAGTCCAGGCCGTTGTAAGCCTCCTTGAAGTTGCTCGCGGGCAGCCGCAGCTGTGCCCCGTCGGCGGCTTCGGGCAGCGTGAAGGTGCCGTCACCTGCCGCGGTCGTCGAGGCCACGACCTTGCCGTCCTTGACCGCCTCGATCCGCATCCCCGCGTAGCCCAGTTCGGACGGGTCGGGGGCGCCGAGCGTGCCGACGCCCTTGCCGCGGGTGAAGTCCTGCCAGGTCGTGCCGGTGACCTTGCCCGGCTCGGCCGGGGCCGGCGCGGCCTTCTCCGCGCTGCCGGGCATCTGGTCCGGGGGCACGCCGACCAGCGGGAGGGAGACCGGGTCGCCCGCGCGGACCGGTTCCCTGGTGAGGAAGGCGCCGCCCTGCGCGGCCTCCAGCGGAGACTGGCGGCCCGGGTGGGCCTTGGGGAACGCCGACGACTGCGCGAACGTGTCGTGCACCCCGACCCACACCGCGTTGGCGACACCCTTGTCCGGGTCCTGGTCGTAGACCAGCCGGAAGATGATGCCGGCGGCGAGCATCGAGATCGCCATCGGCATGAAGACGACCAGCTTGAACGCCGTGCCCCAGCGGATCCGTTCGGTCAGCACCGCGAAGATCAGCCCGAGCGCGGTCGCCACGGTCGGCGCGAACACCACCCACAGGACGTTGTTCTTCAGCGCCGTGCGGATGCCGTCGTCGGTGAAGAGGGCCTTGTAGTTGTCGAGTCCGGCGAATCCGTCGCCGGACTGGTCGTAGAAACTGCGCACGACCGAGTACCCGATCGGGTAGACCACGAGCGCGCCCAGCAGCACCAGGGCGGGCAGCAGGAACAGTGCCGCCACCGTCCTGCGGGTGCCGGTCACGCTTCTGCGGACACGAGGAGGGGCGGGGGCTCCGGGAGCCCCCGCCGCACCGGCCGATGCCATGACCGGCTCAGTTCCCGTACGCCGCTGCCGCGTCCGACTCCAGCTTCGCCTGGATGCCGGCCACGTCCGTCGGGTTCTTCAGGAAGTCCTGGAGGTCCTTCCACTCGCCCTTGCCCGGCGTACCGCCGAAGGCCTGCGGGGCCTGGTCGGACATGTCGAAACGGAAGTCGTCGCCCGCCGCGACCAGCGCCTCGGCGATTCTGCGCTGCACGTCGTTCGGGTACGCCGCCGGGTCGACGTTCTTGTTCGGCGAGAGATAACCGCCCAGCTTCGCCTGGATCTCCGCCGCGTCCGGCGAGGCGAGGAAGGTCGCCAGCGCCTGCGCGCCCTGGGAGTCCTTCAGGATGACCGCCGCGTCACCGCCGGAGACCACCGGCGCGGTGTCGCCGACCTTCGGGAACGGGAACACCTTCGCGTCCGTGCCCACCTTCGCGTCCGTCTGCGCGATGTTGACCTGCACGAAGTCGCCCTCGTAGACCATCGCGGCCTTGGGCTGGTCACCGCCGGTGAAGGTCTGGGTGACGGCGTTCGGGAACTGCGTCTGCAAGGCGCCGTCGGCGCCGCCCGCCACGTAGTCCTTCTTGCCCCAGATCTGCGCGAGCGTGGTCAGCGCCTCCTTCACGGAGGGGTCCGTCCACTTGATCTCGTGCCTGGCCAGCTGGTCGTACTTCTCCGGGCCCGCCTGGGAGAGGTACACGTTCTCGAACCAGTCGGTCAGCGGCCAGCCGTCCGCGCCCGGAATCGAGAAGGGGGTGACGCCGGAGTCGTAGACCGTCTGGGCCGTCGCCAGCAGTTCGTCCCACGTCTTGGGCTCGCTCGCGCCCGCGTTCTCGAAGACCTTGGCGTTGTACCAGATCAGCGACTTGTTGGCCGCCTTGTAGTAGACGCCGTACTGCTCCGAGCCGACCTTGCCGATGTCCTGCCAGCCCTGCGAGTAGTTCTTCTGCAGCTCCTTGAGGGCCTCGGGGCCCAGCGGCTTGGCCCACTTCTTGTCCACGGCCTGCTTGATGGCGCCCGGCTGCGGCAGCATCGCCACGTCCGGGGGCTGACCGCCCGCGATCTTCGACCCGAGGAAGTTGATGATCGGGTCCTGCGCCGGTACGAAGGTGACCTTCGCGCCGGTGCGTTTCTCGAACTCGGCCAGCACCTTCTTGAAGTTGGCCTGTTCCGGGCCCGTCCAGACGGCCGCGACCTCCAGCGTCGTGCCGTCCAGCTTCGGGAGGGTCAGGGCGTCGCCGGACGCCTTCGTGCCGGTGGTCTCGTCTCCGCCGCTCTTGTCGTCGTCGCTGCCGCACGCGGTGAGCGAGAGCGCGAGGGCTCCCGCGAGGACCGTGGCGGCAGCCTTCACGGTGCTGCGTGTCCGGATGGTGTTGCTCGTGCTGCGCATCACTGCCCCGTTCTTCGTTCCTCGTCGAACGTCGAGCGCTGTCCCGTGGCACTGGTCTACGCCGGGTGCGAGGGGTCGGCAAGTGCGCATGCGGTGTCAAGCGGGCGATCGTGACCGCGTCGTAACGCCCTTCTCAAACTCCTCCGGACGGGCCGGTCGTGCGGCCCGCCTACAACAGCGACGGCACCTCCGCCGCCGAGACCTCGCGGGCCGCCCGCTCCAGGGCGCTGGCCAGGAGGGCGAGGTCGGTGGGGCCGTTGCCCAGTTCACGGACGGGTCTGCGGGTCGGCGGATCGCCCATGCGCTGCCACTCCAGGGGGACGACCGTGGGGCGCAGGGTCGCGGTGCGCGGGATACGGCCCGTCACCCGCCCGCCCTGGAACGGGGTGAGGCGGCCGTCCACGCCCCGGAGCCGGCCGCGGCCGGGGGCCGGTTCGTCCGCGCCCGCGCCGGGGGCTTCGAGGGCGACCCGCAGCGCGGCCCGCCGAGAGGGCTCCGAATCCGCCGTACGGCCCCCCGGACCGGTCGCGGCCACCAGGTGCACGCCGAGCCGCTCGCCCTCGCGGGCCACCGCCTCCAGCGCACGCATCACCGAACCCGCGGCGGGACGGCCGGGCGAGCCGAGCGCCGGGGAGACCAGGGCGTCCAGGTCGTCCACCACGACGACCAGGCGGGGCAGCGGCGGGGGCGCCTCCGTCCGCCGGCGGGCCGCCGCGCCGGGGCGCAGCCGCAGGGTGGAACTGGGCGGGGCGTCGAGGTCGGCGGCGCCGCTGCCCCCGCCGACCGGCTGGCGCTGCGGCACGATACGGCCGGACACCGCGCGGTGCGTGTGCCACTCGGCGAAGTCCGACCGCCCGAGCAGCTCGGCCCGCCGCTTCAGCTCGGCGCTCAGCGACTGAGCGAACTCCCGCATCCGGACCGGGTCGTTGGCGGTGAGATGCGTGGTGACATGCGGTACGTCCGTGCAGACCCGCAGGCCTTCGCCGTGACCGCCCGCCTTGCCGACGGTGTCCCTGCCGTCCAGCAGGACGATGCCGAGCCGGTCGGGGCGCTCGGCGGCGGCCAGCGAGGCGACGACCGCCCGCAGCAGCTCCGTACGCCCGCTGCCGGGCGGGCCCTCGATCAGCAGATGGGGGCCCTCGGCGGACAGGTCCACGCCGACGGGGCCGCGCGGGCCCGCGCCCAGCACGGCCGAGACCCGGCCGCCGAGCGCCTCGGTGTCGTCGCCCGCGTCGGCCCAGCGGGCCATCAGGGAGGCCGGGGTCGCGCGCGCCAGGCCCAGCTCGTCGAGGAGACGGGCCGACTGGGGCAGCGGGGCGGACACGCGCGCGGGGCGGTCGCCGCCCGGAGCGATCTCGGGGCGCAGGGGTGCCAGGGCCCGCGCGAAGCGCTGCGCCCAGGCGGCGGAGACCGCGTCGACGGCGCCGACCGTGCCATGACCCACCGGGCCGGGCCGCTCGGACTCCGACCCGGCCGGGGCGACCCGCAGCAGCCGCAGCGCGGTCGCCACATCGCCGCTGAGCAGCGCCACGGCCCCGCACGTGCGGAAGGTGGGCGCCGCCGCGCAGGCCGCCTCGTACACGTCGGTCACCGGCGCGGCGGGGGAGGCGGCGGGCGTCTCGGCCAGGCAGACGACATGGATCCCGGCCCGCGGGCCGGCCGTCGCCAGTCGGGCCGTCGCCTCGCGCAGGTCGGCACCGCCGGGGTCGCCGTCCACGACGAGGACCGTGTACGGGCCGGGGAAGCCGTCCCCGGCGTCCTCCGCCACCGCCCACGACGGGCGGTGAGCTGTGCCGGGGGCCGGCACGGGTGCCGGTGCCGCCGCGCCGTCCGTCAGACGGTCCTCCAGACGGCGCAGCAGTTCGTCGGTGCGGGCGGTGGCCTGGTCGCGGTCGTGCGCGAGGAGGAGACGGCAGTCCTGCCCGTGCCCCGGCCGCAGCTGCGGCAGCCAGCCCAGCCAGGACCACTCGGCGACCCGCTCCTCCTCGGAACGGGCCCGGTCCGTGCTGATCAGGACGATCTCCAGCAGGTCGGGGGAGTGCAGCGCGGCGAGCTGCGCCAGCACGGCGCGAGCCAGCCCGGCCAGCCTCGGGCGCGGTCCGGCCAGGCCCAGGGCGCCGACCTCGCGCAGGCCCGCGGTCACCGGCACGGCCGGCAGCAGCGACCCGTCGGGCGCCGCCCGGTCGGCGGTGCCCAGCCGGACCGTGAGCGTCTCGGGGTGGCCCGGCCGGCGCTCCCACAGGCGCGGGCCCGGACCGAGCGCGGTCAGCAGCAGGGCGGCCGGGTCCGGCCAGGTGTCCGGGGCGGACGGCACCCCGGCGGGCGGCTCCCACTCGGCCTCGGTCACCTGTTCGTCGTAGGCCTCGGGATCGTCCGTCTCCTGGGGGCCGCCGCGCCCTTGGGCCAGCCGGCGGGCCCAGGCGGACAGGCCGCCCCGCCTGCGCAGGTTCTGGGGGACCTCGGTGCCGCGCAGGGGCGTGCCCTTGCGGGAGCTGCCGCCGCCGTCCTCGTCCACGGCGGGCTGGTGCGGGCCGCGGGCCTCGGACGGGCCGCCGAAGGGCTGGCCGCTGGAGGACGGCTCGGTGAAGGACGGCTCGGCGAAGGAACCGAGGCCCGAGCGGCCGCCGTGGGTCGCGCCGTGGCTCTCGATGGGCGGCGCGCCGCCCTGGCCCGGCACCAGGGACGCCTGCGCGTGCTCGCCGCGGGTGGGCGCGGAGCCGCGCCAGTCGACCGTGCCGTAGGCGTGGCCGGTGGGGGCGGACGGGGTGTCGTCGCCGCTCACGCGCGCGTGGGGCACATCCGCGGGGGCGGTGGCCTCGGGTTCCGGGCTCGCGGACGGCACCCGGACGTGTCCCTCCCCGTCGGGGGTCGTGGCCACCCGCGCGCCCAGGCCGCCGGGCGGCGCCAGCCGCAGGGCCGACTCGCCGACCCGCAGCAGGGCGCCCGGCGTGAACCGGAGCGGGCGGCTCTGCACGCGGGTGCCGTCGAGGGTGGTGCCGTTGGTGGAGCCGAGGTCGGCGACCGTGACCCGGCCGTCGGCGGAGAGCGTCACCGCGCAGTGCAGGCGGGAGACGTCCGGGTCGTCGATCGGGACGTCGGCGTCGGCGGAGCGGCCGACGCGGATCTGGCCGCCGTGCAGCAGGTGCACCCCGCCCGCGTCCGGCCCCGCGACCACGTGCAGCCGGGCCGGGGCGTCGTCGACCTCCGGATGCGGCTCGGGGTCGGCCGGGGCGCCCAGACAGAGCACGGCGCCGTCGATCAGAGGGGGTTCGCCGAGGGTGCAGCGCTGGGTGTCGAGCCGCTGCGCTCCCGCGTACAGCACGGGCTGGGCTCCTCCGGACGGAGCAGTGCCCCCCTCCCCGGAGACCGCCGCGGCCAGAGCGGACGCCACCGCGGCCAGGGCGGTGCCGGCGGGCGCCGTGACCAGCACGTCGCAGCTCGCGGCTCGGCCCCGCGTGTCCCCGGGCGGGCCCTGCGGGTCTACGACGGTCAGCCGGATCTGCATCGCCGTCAGCGGTCCCTTCTGCCCGGGCGCGGACTTTCCCCCACCCCACACGAGCACGTCGGCCAGTACTCCAGGCATCCTCGCACCTGTCACCGACAATGTGCCCGCCACCGAGGGACAAGTGATCTTGATTGGTCGGCTCTGCCCGTAAAAGTGCCTGACCGATGGCTTACGGATGACCACTTGAGATCGGTCACGTCCGCCCTTCGGCAACCAACGGACCGAGGCGAGCGTCTTTCCTTCGAACATGTACGGGGAGGGGCGCGTAACCGTACGTAAGGGCGTACGGAAGGACCATAGGAAGAGGACAGCCCGCTGCCGGGGGCGCGGCACTACAGTGGGCCGGAACAGAGGCAAGCAAGCAGCAGGGAGCGCGTGACGTGCGGCCAGTCGGCAGCAAGTACCTGCTCGAGGAGCCGCTCGGACGCGGCGCCACGGGCACCGTCTGGCGAGCCCGCCAGCGCGAGACCGCGGGCGCCGAGGCGGCCGTGGCCGGCCAGCCCGGCGAAACCGTGGCGATCAAGGTCCTCAAGGAAGAACTCGCGAGCGACCCCGACATCGTGATGCGCTTCCTGCGGGAGCGCTCCGTACTCCTGCGGCTCACCCACCCCAACATCGTCCGGGTCCGTGACCTGGTCGTCGAGGGCGATCTGCTGGCCCTGGTCATGGACCTCGTCGAAGGCCCCGACCTGCACCGCTACCTCCGCGAGAACGGCCCCTTCACGCCCGTCGCCGCCGCCCTGCTCACCGCGCAGATCGCCGACGCCCTCGCCGCGAGCCACGCCGACGGCGTCGTCCACCGCGACCTGAAGCCGGCCAACGTCCTCCTCCTGCAGAACGGCGGGCAGATGCACCCGCTGCTCACCGACTTCGGCATCGC
>NZ_MUBA01000523.1 GCF_002154575.1 Streptomyces bobili | reverse complement strand
CGCTCACGCGCCACCTCACGCAACCGCGCATGCACCCCAGCCGGCACCTCCAACCCAGCCTGGAATCCGCGGAATGAACGGACCGCCGGCCGCGGCCGGTCCGTCGGAAGCGTCAACTCCTCCGGAACCCCCGCCAACGCACCACGCCAGTACTCCACCTGACGCGCGAGGAGGCTCTCCGGGTCACCCTCATCGCCCAGCAACTCCCGCTGCCACAACGCATAATCCGCATACTGCACCGGCAACACATCCCACACCGGCGCCCGCCCCGCACACCGCGCCGCATAGGCGAAGAGCAGGTCACGCTTGAGAGGGGCGGACGACCAACCATCCCCAGCAATGTGATGCACCACCACCACAAGCACATGCTCATCCGGACCCACCCCGAACAACCATGCCCGCAGCGGAATCTCCGTCGCCAGATCGAAGGCATACTCCTGCGCCCGCGTCACCGCACCACCGAGCTCGTCCTCCCCGACCTCGGTGACAGCCAGCTCGAAGCCGCACGTCTCCACCGGCAGGATCTGCTGATACGGCTCCCCGTCCGCCACCGGAAACACCGTCCGCAGCACCTCATGCCGCCGCAGCACGTCCACCAACGCCGACTCCAGCGCCTGCCGGTCAAACCCACCCGACAACCGCACCGTCATCGGAATGTTGTAGGTCGCGCTCTGGCCCTCCAACTGGCCGATGAACCACAGTCGGCGCTGCGCATACGACAACGGCACCCGCTCCGGACGCACCCCCACCACCAACGCCGGACGCGCCTCACCCGCCTGACCCAACCGACCCGCCAACCCCGCCGGCGTCGGCACCTCGAACAGGGTCCGCAGCCCAACCTCCACACCCAGCACCGCACGCACCCGACTCACCAGACGCGTCGCCAGCAGCGAATGACCACCCAACGCGAAGAAGTCATCATCCACACCCACCCGGTCCACGCCCAGAACCTGCGCGAAGGCCTGGCACAGGATCTCCTCCTGCACCGTGGCCGGACCCCGACCCCCACCCGCGACATACACCGGCACCGGAAGCGCTCGACGGTCCAGCTTGCCGTTCACCGTCAGCGGCAGCTCATCCAGCACCACCACCGCCGACGGCACCATGTACTCCGGCAACCGTCCGGCCGCGAAATCACGCAATTCCGAACCCGTCACATCACCGACCACATACGCGACAAGCCGCTTGTCACCCGGGATGTCCTCCCGCACCACCACCGCCACCTGCTCGACCAGCGCATGCGCGCCCACCACCGCCTCGACCTCACCCGGCTCGATCCGGAAGCCACGGATCTTCACCTGCTCATCCGCACGCCCCGCGAACACCAGGCGACCCTCCGCCGTCCAGCGTGCGCGGTCCCCCGTCCGGTACATCCGCTCACCCACACCACCGAACGGACACGCCACGAACCGCTCACCCGTCAACCCCGGACGACCCACATACCCCCGCGCCAACTGCGCGCCCGCTATGTACAGTTCACCCGCCGCACCCACCGGCACCGGACGCAGCCACTCATCCAGGACGTAGATACGCGTATTGACGACCGGCGCCCCCATCGGCACCGCCGTTCCCGACCCGTCCACCGAACCGGTGGTCACCATCACGGTCGCCTCGGTCGGACCATACGTATTGATCAGTGACCGATCCCACGACCACGCATCAGCCTGGGCCACGCTGATGGGCTCCGCGCCCACCACGATCGTGGATACCTCCGGCAACTCCGCCGGGTCCAGCACTCCCAACAGTGACGGCACCACACTCGTCGCCGTCACACCGCTCCGCCGCACCATCTCCACCAGAAGAGACGTGTCCGACCGCTCCGCCGCCGACGCCACGACCAACGTGCCGCCCGAGGCCAGGGTCACCGCCATATCCAGCACGGACGCGTCAAAGCTGAACGACGCGAACTGGAGCACCCGAACGCCCGGTTCCGCACACAGCAGCGGACCCAGCGCCCCCACCAGGTTCACCAGCCCGCCATGAGTGGCCGCCACACCCTTCGGACGCCCCGTGGAACCCGACGTATAGATCACATACGCCAGCCCGGCTCCGTCCACCGCCACCTCGGGCGCCACGACCGCCGACTCCGCGAGCGCCGCCACGACACCCGGCTCGTCCAGATCGACCACCCGCACTCCGGGCACGGACAGCACCGCCAACGACCCACCACGACCCACCACGACCTCGGCCGCGCTGTCAGCCAGCATGAACTCCAGCCGCTCCGCGGGATGCTCCAGGTCCAGCGGGACATAGGCCGCCCCCGCCCGCCACACGCCCAGGACCGCCGCCACCATCTCCACGCCCCGCGGCAGGCACAGCCCGACCACCGACTCGGCACCCACGCCAAGAGCTCTCAACAGGTGCGCGAGCCGATTCGCCTGGGCATCCAGCTCCCCGTACGTCAGCTCCACGCCGTCGCACATCACTGCCGACGCACCCGGATCGACGGCCGCCCACGCCGCGATCCGCTCGGGCACCGAGCCCTCCGCCACCTCGGCAGCCGTGTCATTCCAGTGCTCCAGCACCAAGGACCGCTCGCCCGGACTCAGGATGTCCAGCGCACCCAGCCGTAGCTCCGGTGCCTGCACCGCCACCTCGACGACACGCAGCAGCCACGCCACCAACCGCTCGGCCGTCACCGCGTCGAACACGTCGGCCGCCACGACCAGTCGGCCGTTGAGGCCTGCCGGGGTGCCGTCCGCGTCGAACACCTCGGTAACCATGACGTCCAGGTCGAACCGGGTGCTGTGCGCCCCCGACAGCTCCTGGGTGCTGATCCCGTAGACGCTCAGACCTGGCAGGTCCAGCACCGCCTGCTCGTTGTTCTGGACCGTCAGCATCACCTGGAACAACGGGTGCCGCGCCGCGGACCGGGCCGGCGCCAGCTCCTCCACCAGCCGCTCGAACGGCACATCCTGATGCTCGAACGCCCGCAGACCGCGCTCCCGCACCTGATCCAACAACTCACCGAACGACGGATCACCCGACAGATCCGTACGCACCACCAACGTATTCACGAAACAGCCGACCAGATCATCCAGCGCCTCGTCCGTCCGCCCGGCGATCGCCGACCCGATCGGAATATCCGTCCCCGCACCCAACCGATGCAACGTCACCGCCAACGCCGCCTGCAACACCATGAACACCGTCACACCACGCTCACGCGCCACCTCACGCAACCGCGCATGCACCCCAGCCGGAACCTCCAACCGCACCGCATGCCCCTCATGCGACGCCACCACCGGACGAACCCGGTCATACGGCAACCCCAACTCCTGCGGCACCCCCGCCAACACACCACGCCAATACGCCACCTGACGCGACAGCACACTCTCCGGGTCGCTCTCATCGCCCAGCAACTCCCGCTGCCACAACGCATAATCCGCATACTGCACCGGCAACGCATCCCACACCGGCGCCCCACCCGCACACCGCGCCGCATATGCCAGCGAGACGTCCCGCGCCAGCGGCCCCATCGACCAGCCGTCACCCGCAATGTGATGCACCACCACCACAAGCACATGCTCATCCGGACCCACCCCGAACAGGCTCGCCCGCAGCGGAATCTCAGCACTCAGATCGAAGGCATACCGCGCCGCTTCCGCCACCGCACCGGCTAGCCCTTCCTCCCCGACCTCGGTGACAGCCAGCTCGAAGCCGCACTCCCCCACCGGCAGGATCTGCTGATACGGCTCCCCGTCCGCCACCGGAAACACCGTCCGCAGCACCTCATGCCGCCCCAGCACATCCACCAACGCCGCTTCCAACGCCCGCCGGTCCAGCCGGCCGGTCAGCCGCAACGACATCGGAATGTTGTACGTCGCGCTCGGGCCCTCCAGCTGGCCGATGAACCACAGCCGGCGCTGCGCATACGACAACGGGATCATCGGAGTTCCTCCTGTTTACAAAAACCGCGGCGGGGCTCACACCGCGTCTCAGATGGGGCGAACCGTGAGAGGCAACTTGTAATCGAGGCGAGTGGAATCCGAACTGGCAGGTCCGTCATCGAATGCACTTACTGTCCATGCGGCCAGTTCATTTCAACCACAGCCTCTGGCAGACCCAGTTCACTATGGGCCAGGCCGCATGCCCAATCAATCCTGGCGATCATCGCCCTACATGTTCAACTGCGCTCCGGCAGCAGTTGAACATGGCAGTGCGGGCCTCTGAGACATGCCTGGCCGTAGGGCGTGATCCGATGAATTCGGAATCACACTCCGACAGCACACACAGTCTCGAGGCCCGCGTCTGTACGGTCAACAGTGGATCTTCGAACAGGCGGCGGTGTGGGTGGACGGCTTGTTCGCCTTCACCGCCGCTCGCGGGCTTATCCAGTCGTCACCCGCGGGCGCGCGTCCTGGCCGGCGGTCAGCCGGACCGGAAGGGCCTCGGGGCCGTTGACGACGATCGAGGTCAGGCGGGTCGGTGTGCCCGCGAGTTCGATCTGGATGTCACGGCGCAACAATTCGTGGTACAGAATTCGCAATTCGGCGCGGGCCAGCACGCTTCCCAGACAGAAATGCTCACCGAAGCCCAGGGCCAGATGCCGGTTCGGCTTGCGGCGGATGTCGAACTCGTCGGGACGGTCGAAGACGCTCTCGTCGCGATTCGCGGACGGCAGCCACAGCGTGACGCGGTCGCCTGCGGCCACCTGGTTCCCGTGGATCTCTGTGGGGCGCAGTGCGGTGCGCATGATGTGCGTCGCTGTGGACGTCCAGCGGAGCACCTCCTCCACCGCCGAGGGCAGCAGCTCCGGCTCCTTCGCCAGCGCGTCCCACTGGTCCCGGTGCTCCAGGAATGCCAGCATGCCGCCGGCTGCCGCGATCCGCGTGTTCTCCGTGCCGCCGACCAGCAGGTTGTCGCAGTTGAGCAGGATTTCGTCCGGGGTCAGCCGCACCCCGTCGATTTCGGACGTAGCCAGAATGCTCACCAGGTCGTCGCCTGGATTCGCCGCCTTGGCCGCCTGCAGTTCCTCGAAGTAGCTCATGATGTCCAGATGGGCGAACCTCTGGGTCAGCGGATCGCTGGCGCCGAACGCCTGGCTGGTGAGCATGAACAGGTGGTCCCAGTCGGAGCTGGGCACGCCCATCATGCGGCAGATCACGTACAGCGGCACACGGGCGGCGACGTCTGTCACGAAGTCGCACGTCCCCGACTCCAGTGCCTCGTCCACGACCCGACGGGTGACCTCCGTCATCTCCGGTTCGAATCCCCGCACTGATCGGAGCGCGAACCACTCGTCGACCAGCCCTCTGAGCTGCCGGTGCCGTGGTGCGTCGGTCAACGCCAGCGTGCGCCCGCCGCCCGGGTCCTCCCCGTGGTCGGCCGGCCGCAGCAGAATTCCCTTCGCGGAACTGAAGGTCGCCGCATCGCGGTATACCGTCCGTATGTCTTCGTATCGGGTGAGCGCCCAGAAGCCGGGGAGTTCGGCGGGTGGATGCCAGTAGACCGGCGCATTCGCACGCAGCCAGCGCCACTGCTCGAAGGGATCGCCGTCCGCATACAGCTCGGGATCCACCAGATTGATCCGGGGTGCCTTCTGAGACGAATCAACCTGCATGCGGGCACCTCTCCAAATGCGCTCGAGTTCGAGAAACCGGGAATCAACTGAAACGGCGGCTGGCCGCAGGAAAAATACGCTGACACGCTGGGCGCTGGAAGGTCAAGGTCGCCGCATTCCGGAACCGCGACACAGGAAGAAAGGGGAACGAACACGGCACCCTCGAAGGTCACTCGTGCCGTGTTCGTTCCCTGCCGTAGCGAATTCCATGGCCTAGGCCCTAGACGTCGACGAAGTGGCTCCTCATTGTGGAGCGTCACCGACGATACGGCTGTCCAGTTCGCTGGCGAATTCCGTCCAGGTCTCCGCGTATTGCCTGGCAAGGTCGACGATGATCCCACCGCAGTGCGACGGAACGGCAGCAGCCAATCTCGCCCAGCGCTGTTCGACCATGGCGTTCTGCTGCAGAACCCTGAGAAGGTGCCGCCCTTCCTCTTTGTGCCGCAGCGACGGATCACGCAGCAGCCGCTCCACCAGGGATGCGGGATCCGGTTGGATGTGCCGCACCTTCCGTCCGGCACTCTGCTCGGTCAACTGCTGCGGAAGCGCTGCGCCAGACTCTTCAGCCTCGTCCTTGGACGCTTGGGATCTTCGCTCGGGCAACGGGGACTCGCCGGACAGCAGCCGCTTCTTGACATCGCTCACCGTCGCCGGCGAGATACCGGCACGCCTCGCCACCTCGCGCAGCGACGCCTGCGGATTCTCCGCAACCAGTTCGGCGGCGCGCTTCCTGCCTTCCTCGCTGTTCAGCGGGCGTACCTTGCCGTCCCTGCCGACACGCGCCCGCACCGACGGAGTGTCGAGCGCTCTGCGTCTGACCGCGGCGACGGCCTTCGCACCCAGACCCGCGACCCGTGCTATCGCGCGGTCCGACATCTCGGGGTGGGACGAGATGATCCGTGCGGCCGCGACCCGCCGATCTTCTCTGGACAGCGGAAGACCGTGCGTCACATTCGCCTGCACCGCCCGCAGGAACGCTTCGTCGGCAGTGCCGTCGAACAACTCGGCATCGATCGTCTCATCGCCCTTCAGGAAGGCAGCCATGAGCCGATGAAGCCCGTCGATCACCCTCATGCTCCCCCGGTGGACAAGGATGGGAGGGAGTTTGGTGTCCAGCTCCACCAGCCGGGTCACGTGATCCGCGTCATGGCCTCCGAGGCGAGGGGAATCGCCGGGAAGCAGTAAGGAAATGGGAACCGATATGATGACTCGCTCACTACTCGCGGCAGTTGATGCCGATTCGGTCAGGTCGGCGCTCCCACCTTTCAGTTTGGATTCCAGAAGATCGATCGTGTCGTACCGACTCATGCTTACTCCCCCGCCGGAATTGACGATAAGCATCACTTGCTGCGAAATGCTTCCCAGGTGGAACAACTGCACCCGTCACTGCGTACGGGCGTACACGAATTAGCAATCTGGGCATTCGAGCGGAACGCGAAACAGGATTACAGTGGCCCCACTCCCACTGGGCGACATACGCCCCATAGCAATCGAATGCGACAAAATCGAGCACCAGACGCACCGCGCACCGCGCACGCGGTCGCCACACAGGCCGGCGACCCGTCTCCCGTGGCAGCGTTGCTCCGCGAGTCCGCGGAGTCTTCCAACTCCCGTTCGAACACGTTCACATGGTCCGTCGTCCGCGCGGATCTGTCGAGGGTTGGCGTCGCTCCCGCCGCTTCGGGTCCGTGCCGGGATATCGCGCTTACCGGACGATTAATCCCCAATCTCGCAATCTGCTCCATAGCAGGAACGCTTCGCCCGCAACCGCCACAGGGGCGCATCCCCGTTGTCCCGCACGGGCGTTGGCGTTCAACTGCGGCACGGGAGCAGTTGAACGCCATCCAGCGACAACTCCCGAACGAGAGGTATGAATGCCGTAACCACCATGCAGCCGGGGCCCGTCACCGGAGTTCGGTAATCAATGCGGCCCGCACCACCGCGACCAAGGCCAAGAACTCTCGTGGCGTGAACACCTGCAGCGAGAAGGGGTGCACCTGCGAAAATGCGGTTGCTTTCCCGCATTGATACCTGCTACTGGATATACTGTCTGCCCCCGCCAAGGGGCCTGGACGACGACCCCGAGGGTCCGCAGACTGTCGGAAAGGAAGGGCCGGACTCGCGCCCCTACGTCTCCGGGCGCGTGCGTCGGGGCAGCCGCTGGGCGACCCGGTCGTAGGAATCCTCGACCGCGTCGGTGACCAGCCGCTCGGTGATGCCGGGGCCAAGCCGCGGACCACGCCGAGCTGCTCGGCTGCTCGGTCCGCACCCTCAGCCGCGCCGCCCGAGACGCCACCGGCAAGGGAGTACGTGACCTCATCGACGAGCGGCGCCTCCTCGAAGCCCGGCGCCTGCTGGGCGCTGCCCGGTGGGACGCCCGGACGGTGGCCGTCCACCTCGGCTTCACCGATCCCGCGAACTTCGGCCGCTTCTTCCGCGACCGAACCGGCCTCACCCCGTCCGCCTTCGCGGCCCGCGCCACCACGACCCACCCCTGACGGCGGCCGGGAACTACGGGGAACCGACCGCGCACTCTCGCGGCATGCCGCCCGTCATCGTGGCCACCTGCTGTCCCGACCCCAGCCCGCCGGCCTCGCCGACCACGCCGACGCCCGTGTGCTCAGTCCTTGCGGTACAGGGCTGTCAGGAGTTCGATCGCCGGCTGGGTCGACGGGTGGGGGTCGTCGCGCCACCAGGTGAGACGGACGGCTACCGGTTCGGCATCGCGGACCGGGCGGTAGACGACTCCGGGGCGGGGGTACTGGTGGGCGGTGGACTCCGCGGTCATGCCGGCGCAGCGGCCGCTGGAGATCACGGTGAGCCAGTCGTCGACGTCGTGGGTCTCCTCGGTGGCGGGGCGGGAGTCCGGCGGCCACAGGTCGGTCGTCGTCGTTCCGGTGCGGCGGTCGATGAGGAAGGTGCGTCCGCCGAGGTCGGCGAGCCGGACCGAGCGGCGTCCGGCGAGGGGGTCGTCGGCGGCCAGGGCGCACAGTCGCCGTTCCAGGCCGATGATCGCGCAGTCGAAGCGCCGGTCCTCCAGTGGTCTGCGCAGGACCGCGAGATCGCAGGCGCCCTCGGCCAGGCCTGCGGTGGCGGAATTGACCCGGACCAGGTGCAGGTCCGTTTCGGGGTGGGACTGGGACCAGCGGCGCTGGAAGGCGGAGGTGTGGCGGCCGAGCGCTGACCACGCGTAGCCGATGCGCAGGCTGCTGTGGCCCGAGGCCGCCGTGCGGACCAGGTCGTCCACCTCCGCGAGCACCCGGCGGGCCTGGGTCAGCACGCGCAGGCCGGTCGCGGTCGGTGCCACCTGGCGGGAGGTTCGCCGCAACAGCCGTACACCCAGGGCTCGTTCGAGGGAGGCCAGGGTGCGGGAGACGGCCGCCTGGGAGACGCCGAGGGCGATGGCGGCGTCGGTGAAACTGCCCTCGTCGACGATCGCCACCAGGCAGCGCAGCTGCCGTAGCTCCACACCCTCACGTCTCACGTCCGCATCCATTACCTCAGCGTATAGATGAGAGCAGCTACGCATTTTGGGCATGCGTGCGGCCCGGTCACCATCTGCCCATGACAGTGGAATCCGTACCGGGTGACGTATCCGCCGGTTCTCGGCCCAGCACGCGACGGCCCAGCGCGCGACGGCTCGGCGGTGTGGTGACGATGGCGGGCAGCGGGCTGTCGAACCAGGTCGGGGCCGCCGTGGGGTCCCTGGCCTTTCCGGTGCTGGGGCCGGTCGGGGTGGTCGCGGTGCGTCAGTATGTCGCCGCGATCGTGCTGCTGGCCGTCGGCCGGCCGCGTCCGCTGAGCTTCACCTGGGGGCAGTGGTGGCCGGTGCTGCTGCTGGCAGGGGTGTTCGGGACGATGAACCTGTCCCTGTACAGCGCCATCGACCGCATCGGGCTCGGGCTCGCGGTGACGCTGGAGTTCCTCGGTCCGCTCACCGTCGCCCTGGCCGCGACCCGCAACCGCGTGGACGCCGGCTGTGCCGTGATCGCCGCGGCGGGTGTCGTCACGCTGATGCGGCCACGGCCCTCCGCCGACTACGTGGGGATGGGCCTGGCGCTGCTCGCAGCCGCCTGCTGGGCGTCGTACATCCTGCTCAACCGCGCCGTCGGCCGCCGGCTCCCCGGCGCGCAGGGGGCCGCGACGGCCGCCGGGGTGTCCGCCCTGATGTTCCTGCCGGTCGGCCTGGTCGTCGTCGCCCGGCATCCGCCGACGCTCGCGGCCGTCGGCTGCGCGGTGGCCGCCGGGGTGCTCTCCTCCGCCGTGCCGTATCTGGCCGACCTGTTCACGCTGCGCCGGGTGCCGGCCCAGGCGTTCGGTCTGTTCATGAGCGTCAACCCCGTACTCGCCGCCCTCGTCGGCCTGATCGGGCTCGGGCAGGGCCTGGCGTGGACGGAGTGGGCGGGAATCGGCGCCGTGGTCGCCGCGAACGGGCTGAGCATGACGCCCCGGCGCGGCGCCTGACTGCTCCCTCCGCCAGGCCGAGCAATTGGCAGATTCGGGACAGAGNNCTCTGTCCCGAATCTGCCAATCGGCGTCCGCGGACCCGCAGGCCCGCCGATCGGACCCGCCCGGAGCGGTCCCCGGTCACGCCGGCGTCGGCACCTGTGTCCCCGGCTTCTCGAACTGGGTGCGGTACAGCTCCGCGTAGCGGCCGTCCGCCGCCAGCAGCCCCTCGTGCGTGCCGCGTTCCACGATCCGGCCGGCCTCCACGACGAGGATCAGGTCGGCGGCCCGCACGGTGGACAGGCGGTGCGCGATGACGACGGCGGTACGGCCCTGGAGTGCCTCGGTGAGGGCCTCCTGGACGGCTGCCTCGGAGGTGTTGTCGAGGTGGGCGGTGGCCTCGTCGAGGATGACGACGCGCTGGCGGGCCAGCAGCAGGCGGGCGATGGTCATGCGCTGGCGTTCGCCGCCGGACAGGCGGTAGCCGCGTTCGCCGACCACCGTGTCGAGGCCGTCGGGCAGGGAGCGGACCAGGTCGTCGAGGCGGGAGCGGCGCAGGGCGTCCCAGAGTTCGTCCTCGCTCGCCTCGGGACGGGCGAGGAGGAGGTTGGCGCGGACGGTGTCGTGGAAGAGGTGGCCGTCCTGGGTGACCATGCCGAGCGTCGCCCGCAGGGAAGGGGCGCTCAGGTCGCGGACGTCGACCCCGCCGATACGGACGGCGCCCTCGTCGACGTCGTAGAGGCGGGGCAGGAGTTGGGCGATGGTCGACTTGCCGGCGCCGGAGGAGCCGACGAGGGCGACGGTCTGGCCGGGTTCGGCGCGGAAGGAGACGCCGTGCAGGACCTCCGCGCCGTCGCGGGTGTCGAGGGTGGCGACCTCCTCCAGGGAGGCGAGGGAGACCTTGTCGGCGGACGGGTAGCCGAAGCGGACGTCGTCGAACTCGACGGAGACCGGGCCCTCGGGCACCTCGCGGGCGTCGGGCCTGTCCTCGATGAGCGGCTTGAGGTCGAGCACCTCGAAGACGCGCTCGAAGCTGACCAGCGCGCTCATCACCTCGACGCGTGCTCCGGCGAGCGCGGTGAGGGGGGCGTAGAGGCGGGTCAGGAGCAGGGCGAGGGCGACGACGGCGCCCGGGTCGAGGGTGCCGCCCAGGGCGAGCCGGCCACCGAGGCCGTAGACGAGGGCGAGGGCGAGGGCCGAGACCAGGGTGAGGGCGGTGATGAAGACCGACTGGGCGGTGGCGGTGCGCACGCCGATGTCGCGGACCTGGGCGGCGCGCGCGGCGAACTCGGCGGACTCCTGCTCGGGGCGGCCGAAGAGCTTGACGAGGGTGGCGCCGGGTGCGGAGAAGCGTTCCGTCATGCGGGTGCCCATGACCGCGTTCAGGGTGGCGGCCTCGCGCTGCATCTCGGCCATCCGGCGGCCCATGCGGCGGGCGGGCACGACGAACACGGGCAGCAGGACGAGGGCGAGCAGGGTGATCTGCCAGGACAGGGTGAGCATGACGGCGAGGGTGAGGACCAGCGTGACCAGGTTGCTGACGACGCCGGAGAGAGTGTTGCTGAAGGCGCGCTGGGCGCCGATCACGTCGTTGTTGAGGCGGGAGACGAGCGCGCCGGTGCGGGTGCGGGTGAAGAACGCGACCGGCATCCGCTGTACGTGGTCGAACACCGTCGTGCGCAGGTCGAGGATGAGCCCCTCCCCCAGCGTCGCCGAGAGTCTGCGGCCCAGGATGCCGAACACCGCCTCCAGTACGGCGATCAGCGCGATGAGCAGCGCCAGCCGGACCACGGTCCGGGACTCGCCGTCCGCCGACACGATGGTGTTGACGACCTTGCCCGCGAGGACGGGGGTGGCCACCGCGAACAGCGCGGTCACCACGCCGATCAGGACGAAGGCGGCGATACGGCGGCGGTGCGGGCGGGCGAAGGCGCCGATGCGGCGCAGCGTCGCGCGGTGGAAGGGGCGGCGTTCGTGCCGGGCGTTCATGACGCTGTACAGCTGCGTCCAGGCCGTGGTCTCCATGCTCATGCAGAGGACGGTAGGACCTCGACCAAGGTTGAGGTCAACATGACGATGTGCGCTTCCCGGCCACCGTCCACGCTTCGGCCATCCGGCGTTGGCGTGAGCGGGAGAAGCTCTCCAGGTGTGACAGCCGTTCACTTTCCCCGAGGTCCTCTTCCCCCAGGACCGCCCTCTCAGGGCCCTTTCCCCAGGGCCCGGCTCCTGCGGAGCCTTCCGGTCCGCCGGGTGCTGTGCCTGCTGCCGCTCGTCCTCGTGGGCGTCGTCGCGGTCCGCAATTGGCCGGTTCTCGCGGAAGGCTTCGGGCAGCTGCGGACCGCTCGGTGGCCGTGGCTGGTGGCCGCTGCCGGGGCGACCTGTCTGACCTGGGTCGCGGCCGCCGTCACCCGGCAGGGGGCGGTCGTCGAACGGCTGCCCCGGCTGCGGCTGCTCGCCACCCAGTTCGCGGCGGGCGCCGCCAACCACCTGCTGCCGACCGGTCTCGGCGCGAGCGCCGTGAACCTGCGGTTCATGACCGTGTGCGGGGTGCCGCCGGCCCGCTCCTCGGCGGCCCTCGCGCTGTACCTCCTCGCGGAGAGCATCGCGCGGGTGGGTCTGCTGGCCGCGCTGCTGGCGGCCTTCCCCGGCCCGCTGCGGCTCGGTCCGCTGCTGCCCGAGGGCGCGTTCGGCCCGCTCCTCGCCGCGCTCGGCGGGGCCACGGTGCTGGCGGTCGCCGTGCTGCTGTGCGTACGGCGGCTGCGCGCGGCCGTGACGGCGTTCCTGCGCACCGCGCTCGGGGAGGCCCGGTCGGTGCACACCCGGCCCGCACGGGCCCTGGCCCTGTGGGGCGGCTCCCTCGCCTTCCCGGCGCTCCAGGCGGCGGGACTGGCCGCGGTCGCCCGGCGTCTGGGCCTGACGGTGCCGACGGGGCACGTGGTGATCGCCTACCTCGCGGCCACCGTCGCGGTCGCGCTGGTGCCGACGCCGGGCGGCATCGGCTCGGTGGAGGCGGCGCTGACCGTGGCTTTGGTGGCGGCGGGCGGTCCGGTGGCGGTAGCCACGGCGGTCGTCCTCGCCTACCGTGTGATCACCGTCTGGCTCCCGATGCTGCCGGGGGCGGTGACGCCGGGCGTGCTGGTGCGGTGGAAGGTGATCTGAGGGACGGCACCTGCACGCCGTCCTGCCTGCTCCTTCAGGCACACTGTCCCCTCGGTCCGACGACGACGGGGGAACCAGATCACCATGGCGGCACTTGACGCGGTACCCGGTCTGGCCGCCAACCCGGCCGCTCCCGCCTCCGTCCTCCTGCGGCTGCTGAAGTTCGATCACGAGTGGTCCACGGTGGCCCGGCTGACGTATCGGGCGTCGGTGCCCGACGAGGTGGCGGAGGCTCTGCTGGCGCATCCCGACCGGCGGGTGCGGGGCGCGCTGGCGGAGAGCGCGGGCGCCGATCCCGCGCTGCGGGCCCGTCTCCTGGACGGTCCGGCCTCGGACGCGATCCTCGTCGCCTGCGGCCCGCACCCGTACGGCACGACCGCGCCGCCGCTCCCCGACGCGGCCTACGAGCGGCTGTTGGCCCACGACAACGCCAACGTCCGGTACGAGACGGCGAACGCGCCCTCCACGCCCGCCCATGTCCTGCTGCCGCTCGCCACCCACGAGGACCCGTTCTTCCGCCGCGCGGCCTGCCGCAGGATCTGGGATGAGCTGGCGCCGCAGGTGCGTGGGGCCCTGCTCGACGATCCGGACCCCGAGGTGCGTACGGCGGCGGCGCTGCAGGTCATGGCGGACGACGAGGAGCGCACCGCCTGGCTGGTCGAGACGCGCGCCGACCACCTCTGGCTGTGGGACGTCCTCGCGCACGGCCGGCTGGAGTGCGGCCTCGCCGAACGCCTGCTCGCCGAGTTCCTGGACACCGACACCACGCGACTCGCCCGGCTCGTGGGCAACCCCACGTTCCCCGCCGACCTCGCGGCCACGCTGGCCGGGCACGAGGATCCGGCCGTACGCCTCGCGGTGTCCGCCCGTGCCGAACTCACGGAGGAACAACGCGCGGCGATCGACTGGAAGGTGACGGAGGAGGACCGGCTGGAGCCACTGGTGTGGGTGTGGCGGGGCCGTGCGGACGGGGAGTTGCTGCGCCGGTGCGCCCGGTCGGCCCACACCTGGCTGCGCCGCAGTGCCGCGGTGTGCGCCGAGTTGCCGGACGACTGCGTCGGACTCCTCGCGGACGACGAGGACTTCGCCGTACGGCTGCTGCTGGCCGAGCGGCATCCGAAGGCGCCGCCGGAGCTGCTGCTCGACCTGTACCTGCACGGGACGCACCGGGCCGTCGGCGTACTGGTCTCGCGGCCCGGGTTCCCCTCGGCCGGGCTCGCGGAGCGGTTCGCCGACGCGGCCGATCCGCAGGCGCGCGCCCTCGCGCTGCGCGACCCCGCCGCGACGCCAGAGCTGGTGGAGCGGCTGAGTCGGGACCCGGACGGGTTCGTCCGCCTGATGGCGGCATCGGACCGCAGGCTGGCGGTGCGGCGGGTCGTCGAGCTGCTGGACGACCCCGAGGTGGGGTTCGCCGCCGCCGCCAACCCGCTGCTGCCGGTCGCCGAGATGACGGCCCTGCTGGACCGGGCGGGCGTCCCCGGCTGATCAGCTCACCGTGACCGACACCGACACCGACACCGACACCGGCCCCGCGCCGGGGTCGACCCGGTGGGTCCAGCCGGCCGGCAGCCGCAGGGTGCGGTTCGGCAGCGCGGTGCGCAGCCGCTCGCGGTGCAGGACCCGGCCGTTCTGGGTGACGTACAGGACAGGGCGGGCCAGTTCCGTCGCCGTGCGCAGGACGTACGGGAGCCGGTCGGACGGGGTGACGCGGTTCGGGGCGATCCAGCGCAGGGGCGCGGCCACCGCCAGGGGGACGCCGGGCGGGAGTCGGGCGCCCCCGAGGTGGGCCAGGACGGCGCCGGCCGCGTGGACGCCGTCGCGGGTCGCGGTCGCCGCGCTCTCCGCGGGGTGCGCCAGACTGCCGGCCGCGAAGACGCCCGGACGGGAGGTGCGCAGCGCGCCGTCGACGGCGGGGCCTCGGGTGCCGGGGTCGAGCAGCAGGCGGGCGCGGCGGGCCAGTTCGTGGTCGGGGACGAAGTCGCCGGTGAACACGACGGTGTCGCAGGGCAGTACGGCAGTGCGGCCGTCCCGGTGCCGGACGCGTACGCCCGACAGGCGTCCGTGGCCGAGGAGTTCGGTGACCGTGGTACCGGTGAGGAGTGGAACGCCGTGGCGCAGCCGGTGGTCGGCGGCGCGTGCGGGAGCGGTCTGCGCGCGGGTGTGCTCCGTGAGCATCGCGACGACGGTGGCGCCCGCGGCCCGTACGGTGTCGGCCGCCGTGTAGGAGACGTCCTCGGCGCCGACGACCACCGCCCGCGTGCCGATGTGCTGCCCGTGGAGGTGGACGGCCCGCTGGAGTTCGCCCGTGGTGTGGACCCCCGCCGGGCGGGTGCCGGGCACCAGGCGGGCCGCGCGGGGGCGTTCACGGGCGCCGGTGGCGAGGACGACCGCGCGGGCGGCGACCGTCTCGGGGCCGTCGGGGCTCAGGGTGTGCAGGGACAGGGGGCCGGCCCAGTCGAGGGCGGTGACGCCGGTGCGGACGGTGGCGCCGGCCTGCCCTGCCGCGGTGACCAGGAGGCGGGCGTACGCCGGGCCGGTCAGGGGGTGCAGGAAGGTGCCGTAGCCGCCGTGCGCGCAGTGGCGGGGTACTCCGCCGGCTGCCGCTTCCCGCTCCAGGACCTCGACCCGGCCGACGCCTGCCGCGGCGAGGCGGGCGGCTGCCGCGAGCCCGGCGGGGCCCGCGCCGACGATGAGGACGTCGACCTCGCGTGCGGTCGTCACGCCCGCGTCGTCTCTTCCAGCAGGGCCCGCACGGCGGGCCCGCAGTACGTGCCCTGGCAGCGGCCCGCGCGGGCGCGGGTGCGGCGGCGCAGGCCGTCGAGGGTGCGGGGCGGGATCGGGCCGGCGAGCGCGTCGCGGAGGTCGCCGCGGGAGACGTGCTCGCAGTGGCAGACGAGGGTGCCGTACTCGGGATCCGCGGCGATGCGGTCGGCGCTGGGGCGGGGGTCGCGCATCCGCACCGGTTCCAGGGCGCGGGCGGGGCCGAGGTCGAGGCCGGTCTCGTCCGCCAGCAGGCCGGTGACGTGGGCGGCGATGGCGAGGGACGCGGTGAGGCCGGTGGAGCGGATGCCGCCGACGGTGACGGATCCGTCCCGTGGGTGGGCGGTGATGCGGTAGTCCTCGTGCTCGGTGGCGGCGCGCAGGCCGGCGTAGACGGCGGTGACCTCCTCGTCGAGGAGGGCGGGCAGGATGCGGGCGCCCTGGGCACGCAGGGCGGTGAGGCCCTCCGCGGTGGATTGGGTGGCCCGTCTGTCGTCGAGGTCCTCGGCGGTGGGGCCGAGGAGGACGTTGCCGTACACGGTGGGGGCGACGAGGACGCCCTTGCCGAGGGCGGTGGGGACGGGCAGCAGGATGTGGCGGACGAGGTCGCGGGCGAGGGTGTCGAAGACGATGAGCTGGCCGCGGCGCGGGGTGACGGTGAAGTCGTGGTGGCCGAGGCGCCGGTCGAGGGTGTCGGCGTGCAGTCCGGCCGCGTTGACGAGGCGACGGGCGCGCAGGGTGCCCCGGCCGGTGCCGAGCGTGTGCGTGTCGCCGCGCCGACTCACCTGCTCTACACGGGAGTTGAGGTGGAGGTCGACTCCGTGCTGGACCGCCTGGGTGGCGTACGCCAGCGGAGTGGTCCACGGGCAGATGACGCTCTCGCCGGGCACGTGCAGGGCGCCGAGCGCGCCGGGCCCCAAGTGCGGTTCGCGCTCGTGGAGTTCGGCGGGGCCGAGGAGGCTGGCGTCCCGGTACTCGTTGCGTTCGGCCTTCTCCGCGAGGCGGGGCAGGGCGGCGAGCTGTTCCTCGTCCCAGGCCACGAGGAGGGCGCCGACCGGGTCGAGGGGGATGCCTGACTCGGCGGCGTACGCGGTGAGCAGGCGGGCGCCCTCGCGGACGAGCCGCGCCTCCAGGGAGCCGGGCACCGCGTCGAAACCGGTGTGCAGGATCGCGGTGTTGGCCTTCGAGGTGCCCTGGCCGATGTCGTCCTGTGCCTCGACGAGGGCGACCCTCAGGCGGGGGCGGCGGGCCAGTGCGCGGGCGATGGCGCAGCCGACGACACCGGCGCCCACGATCACCACGTCGTACGGTTCCGCCGGCAGCGGGCCACGGGCGGTCACCGTCATGCCGGGGCGCCGTCCAGCAGGGCGGTCACGGCGGCGCGGAAGCGGCCCAGGCGGTCCGCCGCCTCGTCGGCCGAGACGCGGGGCTCGTACACTGCCGACGGCTTGCCCTCGGGGAGCGCTTCGGCCAACGTCGTGCCCGGAGCGGCGCCGAGGCGGGCCAGGGCGCCCACGCCGAGGGCCGTGGCGTCGGGCAGAGCGGACACCTCGACCGGGCGTTGCAGCAGGTCGGCCTGGGTCTGCATGAGGAGGGCGGAGCGCGTCAGGCCGCCGTCGACGCGCAGCAGCGTCACGGGGGTGCCGAGGTCGGCCGCCGCTGCCTCGGCCAGCTCCACCACCTGTGCGGCCAGGCCCTCGCACAGGGCGCGCACCAGGTGGCCGGGGGTGGTGTCCAGGCCGAGTCCGGTGAGGGAGCCGCGCAGGTCGCCGCGCCACCAGGGGGCGGCGAGTCCCGCGAGGGCCGGGACGAAGGTGACGCCACCGCTGTCGGGGACGGCCGCGCCGACGGGGTCGAGGTCGGCGGCGCCCGTGATGACGCCGAGGTCGGCGAGCCAGCGTACGGCGGAGGCGGCCGTGTACACCTGTCCGTCGAGGCAGTACTCGGCGCGTCCGGCGAGCCGCCAGGCGACGCAGCTGACCAGCCCTGAGGTGGCGCGCCGGGGGGTGGTGCCGGTCGGGGCGAGGAGGAACGCGCCTGTTCCGTAGGTGCACTTGGCGGTGCCGGGTGCGGTGACGCGCTGGGCGAGCAGGGCGGCCTGCTGGTCGACGGCGAGGCCGGTGAGCGGGATGTCGTACCCGAAGACGCCTGTCGTTCCCACCGGTCGGGCGTTGTCGACGATCTCGGGGAGCCGCTCCCCCGACAGGCCGTACAGGTCGAGGGCGCGCGGTGACCAGGTGACCTTGTCGAGGTCGAGGAGCTGGGTGCGGCCCGCGGTCGCCGCGTCGGTGACGTAGGCGCCGGTGAGGCGGTGGGTGAGCCAGGCGTCGCTGGTGGTGACGACTCCCTCGGCGGTGAGGTGACGGCGGATCCAGGCCATTTTGGGGGCCGCGAAGTAGGGGTCGACGGGCAGGCCGGTCAGTTCGCGCAACTCGTCCGCGTGCGGGGCGAGTTCGTGGCAGACGGTGTCGGCACGGCGGTCCTGCCAGACGAGGGCGTCGGTGAGCGGCCGGCCGGTCGCCGGGTCCCAGGCGAGGACGGTCTCGCCCTGGTTGGCGAGGCCCATCGCGACGACGGGTTCGCCGGCTTCGGCGAGCGCGCGCCGGCCGGCGTCCAGCACCGAGGCGTACAGCTCGGCCGGGTCGGCCTCGACGAGGCCGCCGGGCAGGGGGCGGGGGCGTACGGCCGCGAAACCGGTGCCCAGGACGCCGCGTTCGGGGCAGATCACCAGGGCCTTGGTGCCGGACGTGCCCTGGTCGACGGCCAGTACCGGACCCGTCATCACGTTCCTCCCTAGGTGATCGGCGGGCTAGGCTCTTTCGTTTGGATCAGGCCGGATCAGGTAGCGGCGTCTGGTGCTGGGGGCACCTCCCACGCCTTTCGGGCAGTGGGGGAGCATCGCAAGGCGGAGGAGGGAGTCAGGGGCGGAGCCCGTGGGGGCCCCTCCCGCTCGAGCGAAGCCGAGAGTGGGGAGACCGACGACGACGTGGCGAGGTGCGGTGCCAGACCCCGCGAGCCCGGCGTGATCCAAACGAGAGACGCTCAGCCTGCCGTCGGACGGGCCGCTCCGTCAAGAGGCCCCCACCTGCACCGATCCAGCCACCCGGACACCGGCCGATCACCAGTCAATTGCAGTATTGACAAGCCCTGTCGCATCGATCCGAAAGCATGCGCGACGGGCTGCGGCCCGCCCTATAGTGACCGCCGAACCCAGGCGATCTCCTCATCCGCCGCCCCGAGGAGGGCTGTTGTTACTCCACCTTGCCGTCCCGCTCGACCCCCGACCGGGAGCGAGTGGCTGATGGCCAGAGACGGAGCACTCCCCGCCTACGACCCCGCGGGCCACGACGGTGAACTGCGGACCGCGCTCCAGGAGGTGCGCGCCGGCCGCTGGCTGTCGATGCGGATCCTGCTGGAGCGCACGACGCACTGGTGGCAGTGGACGCAGCGCACCCAGGTCCTCGCCGCGGGAGCGGCCGGCACCGATGTGATCCGGGCATGGCTCGCCGAGGAACCGGACAGCGTGCCGGCCGCCGTGATGCGGGCCCGGGTCGCCGTCGAGCGGGCCCTGCGGGCGCACCGCGAACGGCACCGCCGTACCCACGAACTGTGGATCGAGGCCTGGGACATGAGCCAGGGCGCCGCCCGCGCCGCCCCGTCGGATCCGGTGCCGTGGGTGTGCCTGCTGGCCCTGGCCCAGCTGGACCGCGAGCAGGCGTGGGAGGAGCACCGGGCGCCGCCGCCGGACCCGACCCTGCCGCCCGGCCCGTGGGGGCTGCTGGACGAGGCCGTCAAGCGCGACCCGCACAACCGCGAGGCCCACCACCGCATGCTGCAGTTCCTGTACGCGCGGTCGGCGTCCGGCCGGCTCGCGGAGGCGGCGGGCTTCGCCTACCTGGCCGCCGAGGACGCCCCGCCGGGCTCCGCGCTGCACGTCCTGCCGCTGTACGTCCGGGTCGAGCGCTACCGGCGCGGCGGCGGGCGGGAGGCCGCCCTGGACCTGCACTGGGTGGCCGAGGACGCCACCCGCGAGGCGCTGCACGCGCACACGGCCTGGTTCGGGCCCAGCGCCCCCGCCGAACGCTCCCCGCTGGACCTCAACCATCTCGCCCACGCGCTGTGGGGAGCGCACCGATTCGCCGACGCTGCGCAGGTGTTCGACGCGATCGGCCCCTGTCACACGCCTGTGCCCTGGGCGTACCGCACCGCCGTGCCCGGCGACCATGGCGAGGCCGCGCAGGTGTTCCTCCGGGCCCGCACCCGCAGCCGGTCGGCCACACCGGCCGCGGACGGCTGAAACAGCCCTCCCGCGCGGCCCTGACCAGCCGTCACTTCCCCCACCACCCACCCCACTTGGGAGGCTCTGGCATGTCCAGCACATCCGAACCACCACTGCCCGCGCCCGAACCGGCGGTCCCCGCCTCCGTCCCGCGGCCCGACGAGGAGCAGCGGCTGCGCGAGCTGGGCTACCGGCCCGTGCTGGCCCGCCGTATGGGCGGCTTCGGCAACTTCGCGATCAGCTTCTCCGTCATCTCGATCCTCTCCGGCTGCATGACCCTGTACGGCTTCGGCATGGGTGCGGGCGGTCCCGCCGTGATGCTGTGGGGCTGGGCCGGGGTCGGCCTGTTCGTGCTGTGCGTGGGGCTGGCGCTGGCCGAGGTCACCAGCGCGTACCCGACGTCCGGTGCCCTCTACTACATGGCGGACCGGCTCGGCGGGCGGCGCTGGGGCTGGTACACGGGCTGGCTGAACCTGCTCGGACTGCTCGGCGCGATCGCCGGCATCGACTACGGCGCAGCCCTGTTCGCGGGCGCGTTCGCCAATCTCCAGTGGGGCTTCGAGCCGACGCCGGAGAAGACGATGCTGATCTTCGTGGCGATCCTGCTGCTGCACGCCGTACTGAACCTGTTCGGCGTGCGCCTCGTCAGCGTCCTGAACTCGGTCTCCGTCTGGTGGCACCTGGCGGGCGTCGCGCTCATCGTCGGCGCGCTGGCGATCGTCCCCGACCACCACCGGTCGCCGTCCTTCGTCTTCGGCGAGTTCGTCAACAACACCGGCTGGGAGAACCCGCTGTACGTGGCGGCGATCGGCCTCCTCCTCGCGCAGTACACGTTCTCCGGCTACGACGCCTCCGCCCACCTGTCGGAGGAGACCGCCAACGCGTCGGTGTCGGCGGCGCGCGGCATCGTCCGCTCCATCTGGGTGTCCTGGGCGGCGGGCTTCGTGCTCCTCGCGGGCCTCACCTTCGCCATCCAGGACTACGACGCCACGCTCGCCACCGAGACCGGCGTACCGCCCGCGCAGATCCTCCTGGACGGGCTCGGCACGGACGGGGCGAGCGCGCTGCTGCTCGTCGTGATCGTGGCCCAGCTGTTCTGCGGCAACGCCGAGGTCGCCGCGGCCAGCCGGATGGTGTTCGCGTTCAGCCGGGACGGCGCCCTGCCGGGCTCGCACCTGTGGCGCAAGGTCAGCGCCCGCACCCAGACCCCGGTCGCCGCCGTATGGCTGTCGGTCGTCGTCGCCGGCGTGCTCGCCCTGCCGTCGCTGTACTCCGCGACGGCCTACGGCGCGGTCACGGCGATCAACGTCATCGGCATCACGCCCGCGTACGCCATCCCCATCCTGCTGCGTCTGCGCGCCGGGGACCGTTTCCGGCCAGGTCCCTGGAGTCTGGGCCGCTGGAGCAGGCCGATCGGCTGGATCGCCGTGGTGTGGGTGGCCTGTGTGACGGTCCTGTTCTGCCTGCCGCAGTCCTCACCGGTGACGGCGGGCACGATGAACTACGCCTCCCTCGCCCTCGCCGTCGTGCTGGTCCTGGCCACGGTGTGGTGGTTCGTGGCCCGCCGTTCCTACGGCACGCCCACGGCCGCCGCGTACGGCTCGGACCGGGAACGGGCGGAGCTGGCCGAAGGCATCGTCTGAGCCGGTCGCCGGGTACGAACTGCCGTTCCTCGTACGGCAGGATGAGCGGTCGCGTCCGCGCACGTGACGGACGCGACCGCACTTCGCACTTCCCGGAATCGAGCAGGTGACCACGTGAGCACACTTCACATCCGACCGTCGGCGACCCGCTTCGCCGCCGACCGTCCCTCCGGAGGCGACCGGTGAACCGCGCGCTGACCCTCGACGACGCCGTCCTCGCCGGAATCGCCCTGGCCACCGGCCTGTTGGTGGCGTTCCTGTCACGGACGCTGCTGCGCTGGCTGGGCAAGCACGCCAAGCGCACCAAGTGGAGCGGCGACGACGTCGTCGTGGACGCGCTGCGCACGGTCGTACCGTGGGCGGCGCTGGTGGCCGGCGGGGCGGCCGCGGCGGCCGTACTGCCGCTGACCAAGCCGGTCCAGCACACCGTCAACCAGAGCCTGACCGTCCTGCTGATCTTCGCGGTGACGGTGTCGGCGGCCCGGGTCGTCGCGGGGCTGGTGCAGAGCGTCACGCACTCCCGCTCCGGCGTCGCCGGCTCCGCCACGATCTTCGTCAACATCACCCGCGTCCTGGTCCTGGCGCTCGGCTTCCTGGTCGCGCTCCAGAGCCTGGGCGTCTCCATAGCGCCGATGCTGACCGCCCTCGGCGTCGGCGGTCTGGCCGTCGCGCTGGCCCTCCAGGACACCCTCGCCAACCTCTTCGCGGGCATCCACATCCTCGCCTCCAAGACCGTCCAGCGTGGCGACTACATCCGGCTCAGCAGCGGCGAGGAGGGCTATGTCGAGGACATCAACTGGCGGCAGACGACCGTGCGCAACCTCTCCAACAACCTGGTCGTGATCCCCAACGGGCAGCTCGCCAAGTCCAACATGACCAACTTCATGCGCCCCGAGCAGCAGCTGACCATCCTGGTGCAGGCGGGCGTCGCCTACGACAGTGACCTGGAGCACGTCGAGCGGGTGACCTGCGAGGTCGTCACCGAGGTGATGACGGACATCACCGGCGCCGTCCCCGACCACGAGCCGCTGGTCCGCTTCCACACCTTCGGCGACTCGCGGATCGGCTTCACGGTGATCCTGGGCGTCGGCGAGTTCAGCGACCAGTTCCGGATCAAGCACGAGTTCATCAAGCGGCTGCACCGCCGCTACCAGGCCGAGGGCATCCGCATCCCGGCGCCCGCCCGGACCGTGGCCCTCCAGCAGGGCGCGGTGGTCATCCCGCAGCAGCGCACGGGCGACGACCTGGTGCCGCCGACGGCCCTGCACGACTGACCCCCTTCCGCACAGCCGATCCCCTTGGCGGGATCTCGCCCACGGCGGCCGGTCCGGTACGGGACCGGCCGCCGTGGCGTCCCGCACCGGGTACGCGCCCGCCGTGGGGTCCTGTCGAGTCCGGGTCGGTCACGAGATATCTTGATGTCGAGCAATGTTGCAGACGTGGAGCGGAGCACCCGGTGACTGACTCGACCATCATCTATACGCACACTGACGAGGCCCCGGCCCTGGCGACGTATTCCTTCCTGCCGGTGGTCCAGGCGTACGCCTCGCAGGCCGGTGTCTCCGTGGAGACGCGGGACATCTCGCTGTCCGGGCGCATCATCGCCGTGTTCCCGGAGTACCTCACCGAGGACCAGCGGATCGCGGACGACCTGCACGAACTGGGCGAGCTGGCCAAGACGCCCCAGGCGAACATCGTCAAGCTGCCGAACGTCTCGGCGTCGATCCCGCAGCTGAAGGCCGCGATCGCCGAGCTTCAGGCGCAGGGCTACGCGCTGCCGGCCTACCCGGACGACCCCAAGACCGACGAGGAGCGGGACATCCAGTCCCGCTACGACAAGATCAAGGGTTCGGCCGTGAACCCGGTCCTGCGCGAGGGCAACTCCGACCGCCGCGCCCCCGCGTCGGTCAAGAACTACGCCAAGACCCACCCGCACCGCATGGGCGCCTGGACCTCCGAGTCCAAGACCAACGTCGCGACCATGGGGGAGAACGACTTCCGCTCCACCGAGAAGTCCGCCGTGATCTCCGGGGACGGCTCCCTGCGCATCGAGCTGGTCGGCGAGGACGGCACCACCACCGTCCTGCGCGAGTCCGTACCGGTCCTCAAGGACGAGGTCGTCGACGCGTCCGTGCTGCACGTGGCCGCGCTGCGCGAGTTCCTCACCGCGCAGATCGCCCGCGCCAAGGCCGAGGACGTGCTGTTCTCGGTGCACCTCAAGGCCACCATGATGAAGGTCTCCGACCCGATCATCTTCGGTCACGTGGTGCGCGCCTTCTTCCCGAAGACCTTCGAGCAGTACGGCGCGACCCTGGCCGCCGCCGGGCTCACCCCGAACGACGGTCTCGGCGGCATCCTCAAGGGCCTTGAGGCCCTGCCCGAGGCCGACGCGATCAAGGCCTCCTTCGAGGCCGAGCTGGCCGAGGGCCCGGCCCTGGCGATGGTCGACTCCGACAAGGGCATCACCAACCTGCACGTGCCGTCCGACGTGATCGTCGACGCCTCGATGCCGGCCATGATCCGCACCTCCGGCCACATGTGGGGCCCGGACGGCGAGGAGGCCGACACCCTCGCGGTGCTGCCGGACTCCTCCTACTCCGGCGTCTACCAGGCCGTCATCGACGACTGCCGCGCCCACGGCGCCTACGACCCCTCGACCATGGGCTCGGTCCCCAACGTCGGCCTGATGGCGCAGAAGGCCGAGGAGTACGGCTCCCACGACAAGACCTTCGAGGTCAAGTCCGCCGGCACGGTCCGACTCGTCGACCAGGACGGCAACGTCGTCCTGGAGCAGCCGGTCGCCCGGGGTGACATCTTCCGTGCCTGCCAGACCAAGGACGCCCCGATCCGCGACTGGGTCAAGCTGGCCGTCACCCGTGCCCGCGCCACCGGCAACCCGGCGGTGTTCTGGCTGGACGAGACCCGCGCCCACGACGCCCAGCTCATCGCCAAGGTCGACACGTACCTGGCGGAGCACGACACCGAGGGCCTGGACATCCGGATCCTCAACCCGGTCGAGGCCACCAAGCTGTCGGTGGAGCGCATCCGCCGCGGCGAGGACACCATCTCGGTGACCGGCAACGTGCTGCGCGACTACCTCACCGACCTGTTCCCGATCCTGGAGCTGGGCACCAGCGCCAAGATGCTGTCGGTGGTCCCGCTGATGGCGGGCGGCGGCCTGTTCGAGACGGGCGCCGGCGGTTCCGCGCCCAAGCACGTCCAGCAGCTCGTCAAGGAGAACTACCTGCGCTGGGACTCCCTCGGTGAGTTCTTCGCACTGGTCCCCTCGCTGGAGCAGTACGCCGAGTTCACGGGCAACGCCCGCGCGAAGGTCCTCGCCGACGCCCTCGACCGCGCCACGGCGACCTTCCTCAACGAGGACAAGTCCCCGACCCGTCGCGTCGGCGGCATCGACAACCGCGGCAGCCACTTCTTCCTCTCCCTGTACTGGGCGCAGGAGCTGGCGCGGCAGACCGAGGACGCCGACCTCGCGAAGGCCTTCGCCCAGCTCGCCGAGTCCCTCGCGGCGAACGAGCAGAAGATCGTCGAGGAGCTGAACTCCGTCCAGGGCCAGTCCGTCGACATCGGCGGCTACTACCGGCCCGACCCGGAGAAGGCGGCGGCGGTCATGCGCCCGTCGGCCACCTGGAACGAGCTGCTCGCCTCCCTGAGCTGACGCTCACCCGCCCGCACGCCTCCGCCCCGACCGGTGCACCGCCCGGCCGGGGCGGAGGTGCGTGGCGGGGCGGCCTCGGCGATGTGGCACCTTGATCGTGCAGCTTCGCATCCGATCAGCCGCCTGGGAGCCCTCGTATGACCCCTGCCGAACCGTCCTTCACGTTTCTGCCCGGTGCAAGCGGGTCGCCGGTGATCCTGCACGTGCCGCACTCGGCACGGGAGATACCGCCGGACGTACGCAGGGGAATCGTCCTGGACGGTCCGGCGCTGGAACGGGAGCTGGACCACATCACCGACGCGCACACCGCGGAGATCGCCGAGGCGGCGGCGCGGCGGGCCGCGGTGACGCCGTGGCGGTTCGTCAACCGGCTGTCACGGCTGGTCGTCGACCCGGAGCGGTTCCCCGACGAGCGCGAGGAGATGCTGTCGGTGGGGATGGGCGCGGTGTACACACGGACCACCCACCGAGGTGTCCTGCGCGGCGCGGACGCCGATCCCGAGCCGCTGATCGAGAGGTACTTCCGTCCGTACGCGGCGGCGATGACCGACGCCGTCGGCGAGCGGCTGGCGGCCGTCGGCCGGGCCGTGATCATCGACGTGCACTCCTACCCCACCGGGCCGCTCCCCTACGAGCTGCACGGCGAGGGCCCGCGCCCGCCGGTGTGCCTGGGCACCGACGCCTTCCACACCCCGCCCGACCTGCCGGCCGCCGCGCGCGAGGCGTTCGCGGCGATCGGGGAGACCGGACTCGACAGCCCGTTCGGCGGGACGTACGTGCCGCTGGCGTACTACGGGACGGACCCGCGGGTCTCCGCCCTGATGGTGGAGATCCGCCGCGACACCTACATGAGCGAACCGGGCGGCCCGGCGGGCCCCGGCCTCACCCGGCTCGCCGAGGCACTGGCGGACCTGGTGGACGCGGTCTCCGGCTGACCGGGGCCGGCCGGCCCGCCGGGAGGTGCCTGTCGCGTCAGGCGCGCATCCACTCGGTGACCACGACCTCGCCGCCCGCGCGCAGGCGCAGGGCGAACGGGCCGGTGGGCCGGGCCTCGCTGGTGAAGCGGCCCATGTCGTCGGCGGTCAGGGCCGCTCCGGCGCGGGGGCCGTCGAGGACCTCGATCGACGCGGACTGCGGGGGCAGCAGCTGGCCCATGATGCCGCGCGGGGTCACCTCGACGTCGACGGTCAGCCCGCCGGTGTGGAAGGTGAGCATGCGCGGTACGTCCACGGCTCCCCTGACCGGGATGGCGTCGACCAGCGAGTCGAAGGTCAGCTCGGCGATCTTCGCGTCCAGGTCGTGCAGCGCGTAGGCCTCGACGGCGAGGAGGCGCAGCTCGGCCGGTACCGGGTCGAGGATCGCGGCGGCCTCGCGGAGTTCCGCCTCCAGGGCGCTGTCGTCGGACTCCCCCTCACCGGGGGCCTCCTCGAAGGTGTCGTCGGTGTCGTCCATGGCATCGTCCATGGCGTCGTCCATGTGGTTCACAGGGCTCCCCGTGCGTCGAGTCGGGCCCGCAGGCGGCGCAGGCATCGCTGGCGCATCGGTCCGATGCTGCCCACGGCGATACCCAGCGCGGCCGAGACCTCCTGGTAACTGGGCGGCGGCGAGGAGATCAGCACCCGCAGCAACTGCCGGCAGCGCTCACCGAGCGCCTCGAACTCCTGCCAGAGGTGGCGGACGCGCTCACTCTGCGCGGCCGCCTCCTCCGAGTCCAGCACCGACTGCTCCGGCGTACGCTCCTCGCTGACCCGGTCGAGCAGCTGGGGATCGTCCGTCGGTGTCAGCCGCCGCAGGCTCTTGATCACTTTCAGGCACTCGTTGCGCGCGGTGCTCGCCAGCCAGGATCCCGCCTTGTCGGGTTCGCGGATCCGCCCGAGGTGCTGGGCGAACCGGAACCACACCGTCTGGTACACCTCGTGCCCGTCGGCATCGGAGAGCCGATGCGCGCGCACGACCGACCAGACCAGCGGGCTCAGCCCTTCCACGATCGCCTTCCAGGCCGCCGTGTCACCGTCTACGGCGGACTGGACGAGCGCGCCGACTTCACTACGGTCCACGGTCCCACCCCTTGTGTACGGCAAGTCATCGTACGCCGTGACGGGGCCGGCTCCGGACCTCATGACGGCCTCACGCCGGGACGGCCGGCTGCCCCACGGGCACCGGGGTCCAGGTGGCCGGCAGCAGCGCCGGGACGTGGGCGCCGCGCACCTCGGCCGACTCGGCCTCGGCCTCGAGGAGTTCCCGGGCGGCGGCGCGCGGGTCGCTCTGGCCGGTGGCCGTCATGTGGGCGGCGACCAGTCCGGCGACGACGGGCGTCGCGAAGGAGGTGCCGCTCCAGGAGGCCAGCCCCTCGAACATGACCTGGTCCGGCTTGCCCGCGGTGGCCGCCGTCTCCTCGCTCAACTGCCCGGTGTGGCGCGGCGACTGGCAGGTGCAGGAGTAGGCGAAGCCGTAGCGGCAGGCGTCGTAGGTGGAGTGCTGGTACACGTAGGGGACGGGGCTGCCGAAGCCGGTGAGGGCGCTGGTGAGGCGCTCGCCGGGGGCGTAGACCCGCACCCAGGGGCCGTGGTTGCTGAAGCAGGCGCCGAACTCGCCGTCGCCGCGCAGCGCGCCGACCGACAGCACGGCGTCCGCGTACTCGGGCAGCGAGGCGTAGGCGGCCGGCCAGAACGGGGTGGCGCTGGAGTTGTTGCCCGCGGCGGCCACCAACAGGGTGCGCTGGGCGCGCAGTTCGTCCATGAAGGCGGCGACACCGAGGAGGCCGTCGACGCGGCCGTTGGAGGTGCCGGCGGAGAGGCTGAGGATGTCGGGCCAGCCGCCCTCCTCGACGGCCTCGAAGAGCTTGTCGCCGAAGTCGTACTCCAGGATCGCCCCGGCGTCGTTGAGGGTGTTGCGCACCGTGATGTCGGTGTTGGGGGCGACGGCCGCGACCAGCCCGGCGATGAACGTGCCGTGGCCGACGTACTGCTGGAGGACGCCGCTGTCGTCGGTCTCCCGGATCTGCGCGTCGCCCTCGGTATGGGCGAGGAGCGGGTAGGAGCGGTAGTCGTGCATCAGGCCGGTGTCGACGACGAGCACGCCGACGGCGCCGGCCGGGTCGTGGGCGGCCTGGACCGCGGCCGGGTTGGGCGGCGCGTTGTAGGCGGCGGGGACCGGCTCGTCGCCGGGGCAGGCGTTGACCGCGATGGACACCACGTGGTTGCGGCTGACCAGCCGGCGGCCCACGCGGTTCTCGGCCCCGCGCAGGGCGCGCAGCGCTCCCGCGACGGCGCGGTCGGCGCCCGGCACTCCCTGGCCGGGGTCGGAGACCTGGATGCGGGTGATGCCGGAGCGGTTGGCCTGCGGTCCGGACCGGCGCACATGGTCGGGCGTGAGGTCGGGCGCCGCGGTGAAGTGCGTGCGGACGGCGTCCTCGACGACCTGGGCCTCCTCGCCGTCGCGCGCGAGGACGACGCCCTTCTCGTAGATGAACTCGCCGGAGTCGTCCGGCCCCATCGCCAACGGCACTCCCGGCAGCGCGCGTTGGATCTGCCCGAACTGCTCGTGGAATCGCTGTGGTGCCATGGCGTGTCCTCCCCTGAACCCGATGGTCTTCAGTCAGAGCCGCGAGACCCTCATCTGATACAGGTGGTGCGACGACAGGGACCAGGGGTGCGGTTGCGGCCTCGCGCCCTCGACGTACGCGCCGCGCGCCCCAGGGCGTGCGCCGGGCGGTGCGCGCGGCCCGTTGACGCGACGTCCAATTGATACGTCCTGAAACCACTCCAGCCCTGTGTGACATGCGACCGGAGCACTACCATCCGTGGGGTGACAGCGGGAAACGACACGGTTCTCGAACTGCTGCCCATGGTGTTCGCCGCCCCCAACGACGCCCTGGCACGGGCGGAGGGAGTGCTCCACACCGATCCCCCGCCCCTGCACGCCTCGGTCGCCCACCAGGTGATCGGCATCTGGCAGCGGGACTGGGGCGACATGCGTCTCGCCCTGGAACATCTGCGGCGCGCCCGCACACTGGCGGCACGCGCCGACTCCGCCGAGCGGGAGTCCGACGTCCTGGGCACGCTCGGCGTGGCCCTGGTCCACGCGGGCCGCACCCGGCAGGGCCTCGCGGCGTTCGAGCGCGGCATCGAGCGCGGCACCGGGCACACCCGCGCGCGCGTGCTGTACCGGCGGGCCTACTCCTGGTGGGTCCTCGGGCATCACCGCGAGGCGCTGGACGACGTACGCCGGGCGATCACCGTGCTGCGGCAGGCGGGCGACGTCATCTGGACGGCGCGCGCCCTCACCCTGCGCGCCACCGTGCACCTGGCGCTCGGCGCGGTGGACCGGGCCGACGCCGACTTCACGGCGGCCGAGGCACTGTGGGACACCACCGGCCAGGAGCACGACAAGGCCGACGCGGTGGAGAGCCGGGGGCTGGCCGCGTTCCGCTCGGGTGACGTGCCGGCGGCGCTACGGCTGCTCGACGAGGCCGAGGAGCGGTACGCCAAGCTGGGCACGCCCACCTTCATGCTCGACATCCGGCGCTGCGAGGTGCTGATGGCGGCCGGGCTGGCGCCCGAGGCGCTCGCCGAGGCGGACGCGGCGATCACGGTCCTCGACGGGCTCGGCGGGCAGTCCACCCGCAAGGCCGAACTGCTGCTGGCCGCGGCGCGGGCGGCCCGGCTCGCGGGCGATCCGGTCACGGCGACCGCGCGGGCGGCCCTGGCCGTGCGGCTGTTCGCCGGACAGCGCCGCACCTGGTGGGAGGCGCACGCCCAACTGGTGCTGATCGAGGCACGGGTGGCGACCGGGCGCAGTTCGGGACGCCTGGTCGCGGACGCGGTCCGGGTCGCCGAACGGCTGTCCTCGTTCGGGGCGCCCGCCGCGCCGGAGGGCTGGCTGCTGGCCGGCCGCATCGCGCTGGACCTGAACTGGGCCGAGGACGCCGAACGCTATCTCGCGGTCGCCGCGCGCAGCCGGCGGGGCGGTCCGCCGCTGGCCCGGATGACGGGCTGGGCGGCGCAGGCGCTGTGGGCGCGCGCGACCGGTTCGGGGCGGGGCGTGCTGGAAGCCTGCCGGCGCGGTCTCGACGTCCTCGACGACCACCGCACCACCCTGGGCGCCTCCGAACTGCGGGCCCGCGCCACCGCGCAGGGTGCCGAACTCGCCGCGCTCGCCCAGCAGGTGAGCCTGGAGCGGGGCGGGCCGCGGCAGTTGCTGATGTGGAGCGAACGCTGGCGGGCCACCGTCCTGTCGGCGCCGCCCACCCGGCCGCCCGCCGATCCCACGCTGCTCAGCGGACTCACCGCCTACCGTGAGATCGCCGCCCGCGCGGAGGGCGCGCGGATGGACGGCCGCCCGGTGCCGACGCTGGAGCGCGAACAGCGCCGGCTGGAGCGGGAGATCCGCTCCCGCACCCTGCACATCCGCGGGGAGTCCCCGGGGGACGGCGACCGCTTCGACGTGGGCCGGCTGCTGGAACGGCTCGGCGGCGGACGGCTGGTCGAGATCGCCGTACTGGACGGGCGGGTGCAGGTGCTGTTGTGCGGGGACGGGCGGGTGCGACGGTTCGCGGGCGGGGCGGTGGCCGAGGCGGAGCGGGAGGCCGAGCACGTGCAGGCCGGGCTGCGGCGGCTGGCGCATCCGGGGGCGGAGGCGCGGCTGCCGGTGGTCGAGGCGTCCGGCCGGCGACTGGAGGAACTGCTCCTCGGCGAGGCCGCCGCGCGGCTGGGCTCCGGCCCGGTCGTCGTCGTGCCCCCGGCCCGGCTGCATCAGGTGCCGTGGGCGCTGCTGCCGTCGCTGCGGGACCGGGTGCTCAGTGTGTCGCCGTCGGCGAGCAGCTGGCTGCGCGCCCGGGAGACCGAGCCGACGCCGGGCGGGCGCCGGGTGCTGGTGCGGGGGCCGGGCCTGGCGACCGGGGGCGCCGAGGTACCGGAGGTGGCGGGCCGGTACGGCAGGCCGACGGTGCTGGAGCACGAGGACGCCCGCGCGTCGCGGGTTCTGGAGGAACTGGACGGGGCCGCGCTCGCGCACATCGCCGCCCACGGCACCTTCCGGGCCGACAGCCCCATGTTCTCGTCCCTGCGGATGGCCGACGGACCGCTGATCGTGCACGACTTCGAGCGCCTCGCCCGCAGCCCGTACCGGATCATCCTGTCCAGTTGTGACACCGCCCGCCTCGCCTCGGTGGGCGCCGACGAACTCCTCGGTCTGGTCGCGGCGTTGCTGCCGCTCGGCACGGCCGGGGTGGTGGCGAGCAGCGCGCCCGTCAACGACGAGGCGGTCGTCGCGCTGATGCTGGCCCTGCACAAGGGGGTCAGCGCCGGCCTGTCCCTGGCGGAGGCCCTGCGTGACGCCCGCGCCGCCCTGCCGGGGGACGCGCCGCACCAGGCGACGGGGTGGGCGTTCACCGCGTTCGGCGCCGCCTGAACGCCCGCCGTCGCCCGGAAGTCAGGCGGTCCTGGTGTCCGGCAGCTCCACGAGCCACGGCAGCGCCGCCCTGTCGTTCGCGCCGAGGCGGGTGTACGCGCCGTACAGGTGATTGCCGACCGTGCGCACGGACAGGGTCAGCCGCTCGGCGATCTGCCGGTTGCTGAGGCCGGCCGCGGCGAGGGTGACGATCTGGCGCTGACGGGTGGTGAGTTCGCCCAGCACCAGGCCGGCCAGGGCGGGGGTGCGGGCGCCCTGGCAGCGGCGGGCCAGGGCGAGGGCCCGGGTACGGGCGGTGCGGGCCGCGCGGGCGTCCCGGTGCAGTTGTGCGGCCCGAGCGTGTGCCTCGGCCGCGAACAGGAGGAACCCGCGTTCCTCCAACTCGGCTGCGACGGCGTCGAGTCCGGGCGCGTCCCCCCGGTCGAGGGCATCGGCGTGCCGCGCGAAGAGGTCGCCCGCGGGGACGGCTTGCCGCACGGCGTCGTAGGGGGTCACGTGGTCCGGTGTTGCCGCCCAGAGGGCTCCGCCCCCAGCGGGTCGGGAAGGGGCGGCGGGGGCGAACTCACCCAACTGCGCCGCAGCACAGCCCAGTTCGAAAAGACACCCCGCGTC
>NZ_MUBA01000522.1 GCF_002154575.1 Streptomyces bobili | reverse complement strand
GTGTGTGGGGGGTGTGGGGGTGGGACCGCCTTCGATGGGTGGCGTCCCTGGTCATCTGGACTGATGTGGTACCTGCTCCTGCCGGAGGGCAGGACCGTCGCGTATACCGAGAATGGATACCGGGGCGAACTCATCGAGGAATCCAGCTCGGTTGTGCGTTTGCAGAACACGTACGATGCGGTGCGTGACTTGGCGCTCACTCCGGCTGAGTCGCGCAAGTTCATCCTGCGGATGTTGGAGGAAGCACCGTGCGATCCAGCGACCTGACTGCCGCCTCCTGGCGCAAGAGCAGCCACAGCAACCAGGACGGTGGCGCCTGCCTGGAGGTCTCCGACGACTTCGCCGCCGCCGTCCCGGTGAGGGACAGCAAGGTCCCGGACGGGCCGGTGCTCGTGTTCCGGGCTCGGGGCTGGTCCTGCTTCGTCGCGGCGGTCCGGGACGGGCGGTGGCGGGACTGAGCGCAGGCCCGCGCCCCGGACACCGACGGCCGGCCGCTCCCGAAGGAGCGGACCGGCCGTTTTATGCGCGGTGCGCGAGGTGCGCGGGTCAGACCAGGTCGAAGCGGTCCAGGTTGGAGACCTTGACCCAGGCGTCGACGAAGTCCTTGACGAACTTCTCCTTCGCGTCGTCGCTCGCGTAGACCTCCGCCAGGGCGCGCAGCTCGGAGTTCGAGCCGAAGACGAGGTCGGCGCGGGTGCCGGCCCACTTGACCTCGCCGGTGGCGGCGTCGCGGCCCTCGAAGGTGGTCTGGTCCTGCGAGGTCGACTTCCACGTCGTGCCCAGGTCGAGCAGGTTGACGAAGAAGTCGTTGGTCAGCGAGCCGGGCGTGGCGGTGAGGACGCCGAGCTGCGACTGCTGGTGGTTCGCGCCCAGGACACGAAGGCCGCCGACGAGGACGGTCATCTCGGGCGCGCTCAGGGTCAGCAGGTTCGCCTTGTCGAGCAGCAGGAACTCGGCCGGCAGGCGGTTGCCCTTGCCGATGTAGTTGCGGAACCCGTCGGCGGTCGGCTCCAGCGCGGCGAAGGACTCCGCGTCGGTCTGCTCCTCGGTCGCGTCCACCCGGCCCGGCGTGAACGGAACCTCGACCTCGAAGCCGCCTTCCTTGGCGGCCCGTTCGACCGCGGCGGCACCGGCCAGCACGATCAGGTCGGCCAGCGAGACCTGCTTGCCGTCGGTGCGGCCCGAGTTGAAGGCCTGCTGGATGCCTTCCAGGGTGCGCAGCACGAGCGCGAGCTGGTCGGGGTCGTTGGCCTCCCAGCCGCGCTGCGGCTCGAGACGGATACGGCCGCCGTTGGCACCGCCGCGCTTGTCGCTGCCGCGGTACGTCGAGGCCGACGCCCAGGCGACGGACACCAGCTGGGACACCGTGAGGTCCGAGGCGAGGACCTGCTCCTTGAGAGCGGTGATGTCGGCGGCGTCGATCAGCTCGTACGTCCGCGCCGGCAGCGGGTCCTGCCACAGCAGGGTCTCCGCCGGGACCTCCGGGCCGAGGTACAGCGACTTCGGGCCCAGGTCGCGGTGGGTCAGCTTGTACCAGGCGCGGGCGAAGGCGTCCGCGAACTGGTCGGGGTTCTCGTAGAAGCGACGCGAGATCTCCGCGTAGACCGGGTCGAAGCGCAGCGCGAGGTCGGTGGTGAGCATCGTCGGGAGGTGCTTCTTCGACGAGTCGTGCGCGTCGGGGATGATCGCCTCGGCGTTCTTCGCCACCCACTGCTTGGCGCCGGCCGGGGACTCGGTCAGCTCGTACTCGTACTCGAACAGGTTCTTGAAGAACCCGTTGCTCCACTGCGTCGGCGTGGCGGTCCAGGTGACCTCCAGGCCGGACGTGATGGTGTCGCCGCCCTTGCCGGTGCCGTAGGTGCTCTTCCAGCCGAGGCCCTGCTCGGCGAGGGAGGCGGCCTCGGGGTCGTCGCCGACGTGGTCGGCCGGGCCGGCGCCGTGGGTCTTGCCGAAGGTGTGGCCGCCGGCGATCAGCGCGACGGTCTCCTCGTCGTTCATCGCCATCCGGCGGAACGTCTCACGGATGTCACGGGCCGAGGCCAGCGGGTCCGGGTTGCCGTTCGGGCCCTCCGGGTTGACGTAGATGAGGCCCATCTGGACGGCGCCGAGCGGGTTCTCCAGCTCGCGGTCGCCGGTGTAGCGCTGGTCGTCGAGCCAGGTGGTCTCGGGGCCCCAGTACACGTCCTCCTCGGGCTCCCAGACGTCCTCGCGTCCGCCGCCGAAGCCGAAGGTCTCGAAGCCCATCTGCTCCAGGGCGACGTTGCCGGTGAGGACCATCAGGTCGGCCCAGGAGAGGCTCTGGCCGTACTTCTTCTTGACCGGCCACAGCAGACGGCGGGCCTTGTCCAGGTTGGCGTTGTCCGGCCAGCTGTTGAGCGGGGCGAAGCGCTGCTGACCGGCGCCGGCGCCGCCGCGGCCGTCGCTGATGCGGTAGGTGCCGGCGCTGTGCCAGGCCATCCGGATCATCAGCGGGCCGTAGTTGCCGAAGTCGGCGGGCCACCAGTCCTGCGAGGTCGTCAGTACCTCGGCGATGTCCTGCTTCACGGCCGCGAGGTCGAGGTTCTTGAACGCCTCGGCGTAGTCGAACTCCTCACCGAGCGGGTTGGCCACGGCCGGGTTCTTGGCAAGGATCTTGACGTTCAGGCGCTCCGGCCACCACTGGCGGTTTCCGCCGCCCTGGGTCGGGTGGAGGGCGCGCCCGTGCGCGACCGGGCAGCCGCCCGCCTCTTCCGCCTTCGGTTCCGTGACGATCGCGTCATGGTTCTCGGTCATTGGGGGAGTCCTTCCGAACTACGGGGATCACGGTGCTGAGGTACTGCGTGGATCAGGTGGTCACAGGGGTTGCGGCGGCGGACAGAGGTCACAGGTGGCCATCGGGGCTGCTGGAGCAGGCGGGGCACAGGCCCCAGTAGATGACCTCGGCCTCGTCGACGGAGAAGCCGCGGTTGTCGGAGGCGGTCAGGCAGGGGGCGTGGCCGACCGCGCAGTCCACGTCGGCGACGGTGCCACAGGAGCGGCACACGAGGTGGTGGTGGTTGTCGCCGACGCGTCCCTCGAACCGGGCGGGGCTGCCGGGCGGCTCGATACGACGCAGGAGGCCGGCCGCGGTGAGCGCGTGAAGCGCCTCGTACACGGCCTGCAACGATATGTGGCCGACCCGGCCGCGCACGCCGGCGGCGATCGCCTCGACGCCGAGGTGGTCGCCGTCGCGGACGGTGTCGAGCAGCGCGACGCGGGCGGCCGTCACCCGCAGGCCGGCGCCGCGCAGCTCCTCCGCCGTGGACGGACTTCCGGGTGCGGTCATGAACCCAACCTACCCCGATAAACACGAACGGTTCAAGAAATGGAATCAATCCAAGTCTGTGTCGCGTCGGGTTGGCCGGAGCCGGCGGTGATCAGGC
>NZ_MUBA01000521.1 GCF_002154575.1 Streptomyces bobili | reverse complement strand
CAGCAGCACCGACCACACGCCCATGAACCCCATGCCTGGCTTCCTCCCTCGCCCCACCGACCCCGCACCCTGCGCCTCCCATGAGACGCCGCCCCGCTGTGGAGGGGCCCCGGCGTTCCTGTGGGACGCCGGTGAGGTCGCCCTCAAAGGGGAAGACCCGGAGAGCGCGAAAGTGGCCCGGAACCGACATCGGTTCCGGGCCACTCCCTCACACCGCCTACTTCGGCTGCGGCTTGCGCACCGTCAGGTGCAGCTCCCGCAGCCGCGTCTCCTCCAGCTCCGTCGGCGCGCCCATCATCAGGTCCTGGGCGTTGCCGTTGAGCGGGAAGGCGATCGTCTCGCGGATGTTCGGCTCGTCCGCGAGGAGCATCACGATGCGGTCGACACCGGGGGCGATGCCACCGTGCGGCGGGGCGCCGAAGCGGAGCGCGCGCAGCATGCCGGCGAACTCGCGCTCCACGGTCTCGTCGTCGTAGCCCGCGATGTTGAAGGCCTTGAGCATGATGTCGGGCTCGTGGTTCCGGATCGCGCCGGAGGACAGCTCGACACCGTTGCAGACGATGTCGTACTGCCAGGCCAGGATGTCCAGCGGGTCCTGGTTCTCCAGGGCGTCCATGCCACCCTGCGGCATCGAGAACGGGTTGTGCGAGAAGTCGATCTTCCCGGTCTCCTCGTCCTTCTCGTACATCGGGAAGTCGACGATCCAGCAGAAACGGAAGACGTTCTCCTCGAAGTGCCCGGCCCGCTTCGCGGCCTCGACGCGCACCGCGCCCATGATCTTCGAGACCTCGTCGAACTCGCCCGCGCCGAAGAACACCGCGTGCCCGGCGGCCAGCGACAGCCGCTTCGTCAGCTCGGCCACGTTGTCCTCGGTGAGGAACTTCGCGATCGGGCCGGACAGCGAGCCGTCCTCGGCGACACGGACCCAGGCCAGGCCCTTGGCGCCCTGCGAGACGGCGTAGTCACCGAGCTGGTCGAAGAACTTGCGGGGCTGCGCCGAGACATCCGGCACCGGCAGCGCGCGCACGTGCTTGCCGGCGAAGGCCTTGAACTCCGACCCCTCGAAGATGTCGGTGATGTCGACCAGCTCCAGCTGGGCGCGCAGGTCCGGCTTGTCGGAGCCGTACTTCAGCATCGACTCACGGAACGGGATCCGCGGGAACGGCGAGGTGACCTCACGGTCGCCGCCGAACTCCGTGAACAGCTCGGTCATGAGCTTCTCGATCGGCTGGAAGACGTCCTCCTGCTCGACGAAGCTCATCTCGACGTCGAGCTGGTAGAACTCGCCCGGCGAACGGTCCGCGCGGGCGTCCTCGTCGCGGAAGCAGGGCGCGATCTGGAAGTAGCGGTCGAAGCCGGAGATCATCAGCAGCTGCTTGAACTGCTGCGGCGCCTGCGGAAGGGCGTAGAAACGGCCCGGGTGCAGACGCGAGGGGACCACGAAGTCACGCGCGCCCTCGGGGGAGGTCGCGGTCAGGATCGGGGTCGCCATCTCGTTGAAGCCGAGCGCCACCATCTTGTGACGGATCGCCGAGATGACCGCCGTGCGCAGCATGATGTTGCGGTGCATGCGCTCGCGACGCAGGTCGAGGAAGCGGTACTCCAGGCGCCGCTCCTCGTTCACCCCGTCCTCGGTGTTGATCGTGAAGGGCAGCGGCTGGGCGGCGCCGAGCAGCTCGACCTCGCCGACCTCGACCTCGACCTCACCGGTGGGCAGGTCCGCGTTGACGTTCTCGGTTCCGCGGGAGACGACCTTGCCGTCGATGCGGACCGTCGACTCCTTGGTCAGCTTGTCGAGGGCCTCGTACGCGGGCGTACCGGGACGGGCGACGAGCTGCGTGATCCCGTAGTGATCGCGCAGATCGATGAAGAGGATGCCGCCCAGGTCGCGCCGATTGTGCAGCCAGCCGCTCAGCCGGACGTCGGTGCCGACGTCAGAGGCGCGGAGCTCGCCGCAGGTGTGGGACCTGTACCGATGCATCGTCGTTCATCCAGTCTTCGCGGATCGGGGGCGTGTTTCACGTGAAACAACCCCCAGCGTACCGGGCCACCCGTGATCGGCTCCCACCATTGATCGGCGCCCCTCTTCGATCGGCTCCCACCACGAGGAACCGGGTGATCCGCCCATGAGGAACCCGGTGATCCGCCGACGGTGAACCGGGCGATCCATCCACGATGAACCACGCGATCAGTGGCACTCTTCGATCGTCTGTTCTTAAAGTGGGGCAATGCGCACTGGCGAGCCCTTGCCCGCCGTGGGGGATGTCCTGGCCTCCCTCGCGACCGGCCTCTGGCACTGGGACACCTCCACCGGCCTGGTCACGGTCGATGCCGAGGCGGCCCGGCTGCTCGGGCTGCCCACCGAGGGAGCCGTCCTCACGGAGGCCCAGACCCGGGCCCGGCTGCACCCCGTCGACTGGAACGAGATCACCGGCGTGATCCAGCTGGCCGTCGCCGAGGGCACCCTCGCCGAGGTCCGCATCCGGATCATGGACGAGCACGGCCGGATCGTCCGGGTCGTCCGCAGCAGATCCAAACCCTCCTTCGATCCGGTCAGGAAGGCGTACGAGCTGATCGGCACCCTCCAGGAGGTCACCGAGCCCTCACCCGGCACCCCGGCCGGCCGCAGCGCCGTCACCGGCGATTGGCGGCGCTCCCGCGAGGCGTTCCTGCTGGACGCGGGCCGGGCACTGGCGGAGGCCCGGTCCACCGAGGAGGTACTGCGGGTCGCGGCCAATCTGTCGATGCCCGGCTTCTCACCGGACGGCCTCGCCGTGTTCGGCGTCGAGGGCGACCGGCTGACGATCATCGGACACCACGGACAGCAGCCCGACGACGAGGACCCCTTCACCCAGATATCCCTCCAGACGGACTACCCGGCGGCGGAGGTCGTCCGCACCGGCCGGGCCGTCTACCTCTCCTCGCCCGAGCACTACAAGTCCCGCTACCCCCTCACCTGGCCGCTCGCCGCACAGTTCGGCCGCCACTCCTGGGCGTTCCTGCCGCTGACGGTGGCCGGGCGCACCATGGGCGCCTGGATGGCCGGCTTCGCCTATCCCGTCGCGTTCACCCCCGACGAGCGGTCCGTGCTCACCACCGTGGCCCGCATGCTCGCCCAGGCCCTCACCAGGGCCGGCGCCGCCGAGACCCAGCGCGAACTGACGGACGGGCTGCAGCGCTCCATGCTGCCCACGCTCGGCCCCGAGATCCCCGGCATGACCCTCGCCGCCCGCTACATACCGACCGGCGGCGGCCTCCAGGTCGGCGGCGACTGGTACGACATGATCCCGCTGCCGAACAAACGGTTCGCGCTGGTCATCGGCGACGTACAGGGCCACGACGTGCGGGCCGCCGGCCTCATGGGCCAGCTCCGCATCGCCCTGCGGGCCTACGCCTCCGAGGGCCACGGCCCCGACGCCGTCCTCTCCCGCGCCTCCCGCTTCCTCTACGGCCTCACCCACACCGGGGACGCCAATGCCCACGCCGACCTGCGCTTCGCGACCTGCCTCTACATCGAGGTCGACCCCGTCACCGGCGTCCTGAGAACCGCCCGCGCCGGACACCTCGACCCGGCGATCCGGATGACCGACGGCACGGTCCTCGTCCACGCAACCGCCGGCGGACTGCCCCTCGGCATCGACCCCGACTCCGACTACCCCACCACCCGCCTCGCCCTCGAACCCGGCGAGGCCCTGATGCTGTGCACCGACGGCCTGCTGGAGACCGGCGGACACGACCTCGACACCGGCTGGCGGCGCGTCCGCAAGATCCTGGAGAAACACGACGGCGGCCTGGAAGAGCTGGCGGACGCCCTCGTCCAAGCCGTGCACGGGCCGTCCTCGCACCACACCACCGGTCCGCTGGCCGACCGCCGCGAGGACGACATCGCCCTCCTGCTCGTCTGCCGCCACGGCGGCGCGGGCTGCGGAGGACTCGGCGCCACCACACCCGCACGCGCCGCCGTACGGCGCACCATGCTGACCATCGCGCAGGCCGAACCCGAGCGGATCGCCGAGGCCCGCGCACAGCTCCGCGACCTCCTGCACGACTGGCCCAGCGACGACCAGGTCGACTCGGCCGTCCTCCTCGTCTCCGAGATGCTGACCAACGTCCTCGTGCACACCGACGACGACGCGCTGCTCGTGGCGGAGGTGGCCGGCCACCCCGGCGAACGCCGGATGCGGATCGAGGTCACCGACACCAGCGACTCCCTGCCCCACAAACGCCGGCCCGGCGAACTGGCCTCGTCCGGCCGCGGCCTCGTCCTGACCGAACTGCTCGCCGACGAGTGGGGCGTGGCCCCGCGCGGCGAGGGCAAGACCATCTGGTTCGAGCTCTACGAGCCGGCGTCGGAAGGGGAGGCGGCCTCGGGGGCGGCGTAACGCTGCCGCAGCTCGTGCACCACCCCGAACGCCGCCGCCGTCAGCGGTACGGCGAGCAGCATGCCGAGAATCCCGGCGACCGACGCCCCCGCCGTGATCGCGAGCATCACCACCGCCGGATGCATCTGCACCGTCCGGCTCTGGATCATCGGCTGCAGCACATGCCCCTCCAGCACCTGCACGGCCAGCACCACCCCGAGCACCCACAACGCGATCACGAACCCCCGGTCGGCCAGCGCCACCAGCACGGCGACCGCCCCCGAGAGGAACGCGCCGAGATACGGGATGTACGCGCCGACGAACACGAGCGCCCCCAGCCCCACCGCACCGGGCACGTCCAGCACGAGCAGCCCGACGGTGATGCACACCGCGTCGATGAACGCGATGAGCGAGGTCCCCCGCATGAACCCCTCGACGGCCTGGAAAGCCCGCCGCCCCATGGCCTCCAGCCCGTCCGCCGTCCCGTCCGGGGCAAGGGCCCGCAGCGTGTCCACGGCCCGGTCGGAATCCCGCAGGAAGAAGAAGACCAGCAGCAGCGCCAGTACGGCCATGGCGATGCCCTCGCCCACCACACTCACCCCGCTGATCACCCCGGAGGCGGCCGTCCCGCCGAACTTCGTCAGCAACTCCCGCGCGTTGGAGGCGATGTCGTCCAGCGAGGTCCCCGCCGCCCCGAAATGCTCGGTGAGCCCCCGCGCCGCGTCCTTCAGCGAGGCCACGATCTCGTCACCGCTGTTCACGAGCGCGGCGACCACGATGTACACCGCCCCGCCCACCACCGCGACAACAGCCACACAGGTGACCCCCGCGGCCACCGACCGGTTGACGCGCGCCTTGACGAGCCGCCGGTGAAACGGCCCCAGCAACGCCGTCCCGAGCAACGCGAGCAACACCGGCACGACCGCCGTACGAAACTCCACGCACAGCCGGATCCCGACGTACACGACCCCCGACACCAGCAGGATCACCACACACCAGGCGGCCAGACGACGAACGGGGGCGGGAAGCAGCGACGGCACCCCTCCAGCGGATCACGCCCCACACGGGTTGTCCTGCGCGGACGACCGGCCGGGTGACGCCCCGTCATCAGCACACCCCCTCAGCAGAATCGATGCCTCAGTCCCCTGGGGAATGAACATCTCCGACAATCGTCCGAACCCCCCAGGCATATGCCTAGCGTCCGAGGTGGAGGTGATGCTCGATGTACGAGCACAACAACACGCCGCCCGACGAGACGACGACACAGCGGGACGCGATCGACATCAACGACTTCGTGTTCGCGGCCACGGGGGCGCGGGTACGGAGGCTGACCACGCCGGACGGCACACACTGGTTCCCGGCCGTCGATGTGTGCAGGAACCTGGGCTACTCACATGTGGGTTCCGCTCTGCGGAACATCGCCGACATGGCCAACTTCGCCAGTGTCGAGAGTGTGCTCCTGAAGCACACTCTCGGCATTCCCGCAGGTCGGGAGTGGCGACGAGACATGAATCTGGTGAATCTCCCAGGGCTGATCAGGTTGGTGAACGGCTGCACCAAACCCGAGTCCCAGCCCTTCAAAATCTGGGTCTCCGAAGTCATCGCCGCCATCCAGCGGGACGGCAGCTACAGCCTCGAACCGGCCGCCGTACAGCCCGCCCCCACCGGCGGCACGGCGTACGTCATGCCGCAGGAAGTCGCCGACGCCATCGTGCGGCTGGAGACGAGGAACATCCAGGCCGACGAGATGCTGGCGGCCGCCCAGGAACAGCAGACCGCTCTCCTCCGCCAGATGAGCAACAGCCAGGCATCGATCGCCCGCAGCCAAGGCCTCATCGCCGAGGCGCTCCAGGACATCGCGCAGGTCCTCAGGGGACGCCGCCCCGAACCCGAGTTGACGCCGCAGCAGCTCCTGGCCGCCTGGAAGGCCAAGAACCTCGTCTTCACCGAGGACATCCACGCGGTGGCGGCCTACCTGGCGCCCGCACTCGTCCGGGGCGAGGCCAGTTACCGCATGGAGGAGATCGCCGCTCGTACGGGGCTCTCCCTTGCCCGCGTCCACGACTGCCTCCGCACGCTACTCAAACGCGGCTGCATGCGGCAGACGGGCTGTGCCGCGGACGGGGCGCCCATCTACGTACTGCCGTAGCGGGGGCGCCCCGACGAGAGAAGGCCCGAAGTCGCAAAACGAAGTTGCGACTTCGGGCCCTCTCGTACGTTAGCCGGAGTTTCAGCCCCGCGGGCCACCCTCGGACATTCCGTGGACCGCCGGAATCGTGCCCAGCCGTCCCTTCTGGAAGTCGTCGAACGCCTGCTGGAGTTCGTCACGGGTGTTCATGACGAACGGGCCGTAGTGGGCCATCGGCTCACGGATGGGCTGTCCGCCGAGGAGGACGACCTCCATGTCCGGGGTGTGGGAATCCTGCCGCTCGTCCGCGCGGACGGTCAGGGAGGAGCCCGCTCCGAAGACGGCGGTCTGGCCCAGGTGGACCGGGCGGCGCTCGGCGCCGACCGAGCCCTTGCCCGCCATGACGTACGCGAGGCCGTTGAAGTCCTCGCGCCACGGCAGGGTGATCTCCGCCCCCGGCGCGAGGGTCGCGTGGACCATCGTGATCGGGGTGTGCGTGATACCGGGGCCCGCGTGCCCGTCCAGCTCGCCGGCGATGACACGCAGGAGCGCGCCGCCGTCGGGGGAGGTGAGCAGCTGGACGCTGCCGCCGCGGATGTCCTGGTAGCGCGGCGCCATCATCTTGTCCTTGGCCGGGAGGTTCACCCACAGCTGGAGGCCGTGGAAGAGACCGCCGGACATGACGAGCTGCTCCGGCGGCGCCTCGATGTGGAGGAGACCGGAACCGGCCGTCATCCACTGGGTGTCGCCGTTGGTGATGGTGCCGCCGCCGCCCTGGCTGTCCTGGTGGTCGAAGATCCCGTCGATGATGTAGGTGACGGTCTCGAAGCCGCGGTGGGGGTGCCAGGGAGTGCCCTTGGGTTCGCCAGGCGCGTATTCCACCTCGCCCATCTGGTCCATCATGATGAACGGGTCGAGGTGGCGGTAGTTGATCCCCGCGAAGGCCCGGCGCACCGGGAAGCCCTCGCCCTCGAAGCCGCTGGGCGCGGTGGTCACGGTGAGCACGGGACGTGCCACGGCGTCGGCCTGCGCGGCCACTCGGGGCAGGGTCAGCGGGTTCTCGACGGTCACTGCGGGCATGTCCGTACCTCCTTGGGTGACGTGCGTTCCACTTTAGTTGAGCATTGAACTTTCTGCCACCCAGAACGACGAGGACCCGGAGGACATTCCCTCCGGGTCCGCGCCGTCTGGACGATCAGTGTCGTGCCGTTGTTCCGTGTCAGTTGCTGAAGTACAGGTACTTCCACGCCCCGTACGTCGTCGAGTTCACCGTGTCACCGGACGAGCCGTTCACGTACACCGACCGCATCCGCGCCCGGATGCCGGACTCGCCGGGGGCGCCGAGGCTGACGGCCGACTTGCCGTTCGAACCGAGCGGGAAGTACTCCGAGTCCGAGGAGTACCAGGTGCCCTGGAAGTAGACCTGGAGGTCGAAGCGCTGCTGACGGCCCGGGTAGTAGGTCATCGTGGTCGTGAGCAGCGGGTCGGTGTTCTTGTGGAACCAGTAGTAGGAGGTCGACCCGATCTTCGCCGTCCTGTAGTGCCGCGAGACGGCGGTGGAGACCTTGACCCGCGCGTAGGCGTCGACCTTCACCGACTTCGGCGCGTACCGGGCGTCACCGGCGAAGACCGCGGTGACGGCCGTGTCACGGGTCATGTCCACCCACGCGCTGATGTTGCCGCTGGAGTTGACCGTGCCGGTCTTGATGAGCTTCTTCGGCTTGTCGGTGCCGAAGGGGTCCGCCCAGATCTGGACCGTCCGGTTCTTGTACGTCGTCCCGAGGTGCGCGGTGAACTTGACGTCGGTGCCGTAGTTGTACAGCTTGCCGTTGTTGTTCAGGGTCAGCGCCGTCGCGGCACGGGAGACGGCGACCTTGTCGGTGGCGGAGGCCGCGGTGTGCGCGGCGTCGCCCGCGTACGTCACCTTGTACGTGACCGTGCCGCCGGCCGGCGGGGTGTCCGTGAAGGAGTAGGTGCCGTTCGCCGCCACCGCGACGGCGGGAAGCGCCTTGCCGCCGGGGCTGTCCAGGTCGGTGCGGGTGACCGCGAGCCGGGCGCCGGCCGGGAGCGGCACCGTCGCCGAGAGCTTGCCGGTGACGGTGAGCTTCTTCGCGCGGGGCGCCGAGGCGGGGGCGTTGGCCGTGAGGGTGGGGACGTTGAGCGTCGGCTGGGTCAGGGCCTTCAGCGTGTAGACGCCGCCGGTCTGGACGAGCGCGAAGATCCGCGAGGAGTCGGGGGCCCAGCGCACGGTCACGGGAGCGTAGTCGGAGGATGCGGAGCCGGTGGTGTAGGTGCGCAGCGGCTGCGTGGCGTTCGGCCGGTAGACCGCGACCTTCGAGCCGACGGCCTGGGCGACCAGCCCGTTCGCCGCGACGTCGGCGCCGTTGCCTGCCGGGTAGGAGCCGGCCTTGCTGAACTTGCCGTCCGCGTAGGTGTCCCGGTCGGTGCCGTTGACCAGGACCTCGTCGGCTCCGGCGACGAGGTCGATGTCGCCGATTCCCTGGTTCAGCGTGTAGTCGCCGTCGTACCAGGCGGTGACCTTCGCCGTTCCGTCGGATACGTCGAGTACGGCCATGTCGTCGGTGGAGATGCCGGTCTGGCCGACGGCCAGCATGCCCGGCCGGTTCGGGTCGGTGTCCAGCAGTGCCTGGCCCCACAGGCCGATGGAGGTGCCTTCGGTCGGAACCTGCGCCATGGCCACCGGGTCGGTCCCGCTCGCCGGGTCCACGGTGGGATCGACCGAGCCGAGGTCGCCGTCCCACTGGTCGCCGTAGGAGAACCAGGCCTTGCCGCCGGCGAAGGCGAGGTGGCGCGGGCCGGTGTCGGTGGGGATGGCGTAGCGGGTCTTGACGTTGAGGGTGGCCGCCTCGAGGGCGACGATCTCGTGACTGTTCGGCAGGGCCGCGTACAGGGTGGTGCCGTCGTCGGACAGGGCCAGGTCGCTGACGCTGCCGAAGCCGACGTTGAGGTCGACGAGGGTGCCGTTGTAGTCGGCGGCGAGGATCCGTCCGTTCGCCGCGTCGCCGACGAACACCCGCTGGAGGGTGCCGTCCACGACGAGGCCGCCGGTGTTGGCGACGGTGGTGGCGGCCGCCGAGGCGGTGCCGGCCGATACGACGCTCAGCGCCGCCGAGCTGAAAAGGACCGCGAGCGCCGTCGCGACCGAAGTGCTGCGCATACGCACAGTGATGTACCCCCACGAAAGGAACCCGGTGGTCGTCCGGGTGATGAGAGCGCCGCGCGGCGCCCGCACCCACCGTGAGAGCGGTGGTGCGCGGGGCGCGGCTGCCAGGGAGAAACCCTATGGCATGCCTGTGACAAAGGGGGTGGGGTTTTCGGTCGCGCGCGCGACCGTCAGCCGTACATCAGCTCGGCCCGGCTTCAGCGGGGCCCGGCGAGGCGAATCAAGCGTGCCTCTCCAGCGTGTCAGCCGTACATCCGGCGCATCGCGAAGTCGACCATCTGTTCGACCGCCTTGGCGTCGAAGACCATCCGGTGCTCGCCCTCCATGTCGAGGACGAAGCCGTAACCGGTGGGCAGCAGGTCGAGCACCTCGGCGCCGGTGATGACGAAGTACTTGGACTCCTTGCCCGCGTACCGGCGCAGTTCCTTGAGCGTGGTGAACATCGGGATCACCGGCTGCTGGGTGTTGTGCAGGGCGAGGAAACCGGGGTTGTCGCCGCGCGGGCAGTAGACCTTGGAGGTGGCGAAGACCTGCTGGAAGTCCTCGGCGGCCATCTGCCCCGTGGTGAAGGCCCGCACCGCGTCGGCGAGCGAGGGCGGGGACGGCTCGGGGTACAGGGGCGCCTGCTGGCCGTATCCGCCCTGGCCGCCGGGCATCTGCTGCTGCGGCTGGGCGTACTGCTGCTGAGCGGCGCCACCGTCCATGGGCTGGCCGTATCCATACATGGGCGCAAGCGTACCGAGCCCGAACCGCGCCGTCCGTGGGTAGACCCTTCTCACACTTGACCGAGTGGGGGTTGCGTCTTATTACCGACGGGTAGCATCATCGGAGCTACTTGTTGGTACGTGAACTAGCGCGAGGATCAAGTGCCTCGCCGATCTCTCTCTACGGAGCGCAGTCGCCATGGGGCACTACAAGTCGAATCTCCGCGACATCGAGTTCAACCTCTTCGAAGTACTCGGGCGCGACAAGCTGTACGGCACCGGCCCCTTCGAGGAGATGGACACCGAGACCGCGAAAAGCATCCTCGACGAGCTGACCCGCCTCTCGGAGAACGAGCTGGCGGAGTCCTTCACGGACGCCGACCGCAACCCGCCGGTCTTCGACCCGGAGACCAACACCGCGCCGGTCCCCGCCTCCTTCAAGAAGAGCTACCAGGCCTTCATGGACTCCGAGTACTGGCGTCTCGGCCTGCCCGAGGAGATCGGCGGCACCACCGCGCCTCCGTCGCTGATCTGGTCGTACGCGGAGCTGATCCTCGGCGCCAACCCGGCCGTGTGGATGTACTCCTCCGGTCCGGCCTTCGCGGGCATCCTCTTCGACGAGGGCAACGAGACGCAGAAGCACATCGCGAAGATCGCCGTGGACAAGCAGTGGGGCTCCACGATGGTCCTCACCGAGCCGGACGCCGGCTCGGACGTGGGCGCCGGCCGCACCAAGGCCGTGCAGCAGGAGGACGGCTCCTGGCACATCGAGGGCGTGAAGCGCTTCATCACGTCCGGCGAGCACGACATGTCGGAGAACATCCTCCACTACGTCCTCGCGCGTCCGGAAGGCGCCGGGCCGGGCACCAAGGGCCTCTCGCTCTTCCTCGTGCCCAAGTACCTCTTCGACTTCGAGACCGGCGAGCTGGGCGAGCGCAACGGCGTCTACGCCACCAACGTCGAGCACAAGATGGGCCTGAAGGCCTCCAACACCTGCGAGATGACCTTCGGTGACCAGCACCCCGCCAAGGGCTGGCTGATCGGCGACAAGCACGACGGCATCCGTCAGATGTTCCGGATCATCGAGTTCGCGCGGATGATGGTCGGCACGAAGGCCATCTCCACCCTCTCGACCGGCTACCTCAACGCGCTGGAGTACGCCAAGGAGCGCGTCCAGGGCTCCGACCTGGCGGCCTTCGGCGACAAGACCGCGCCCAAGGTCACCATCACCCACCACCCCGACGTGCGCCGCGCGCTGATCACGCAGAAGGCGTACGCGGAGGGCATGCGCGCCCTCGTCCTCTACACCGCCTCGATCCAGGACGCGATCGCCGTCAAGGAGGCCGACGGCGAGGACTCCAGGACCGAGCACGCGCTGAACGACCTGCTCCTGCCGATCGTGAAGGGCTACGGCTCCGAGAAGGGCTACGAGCAGCTCGCGCAGTCGCTCCAGACCTTCGGCGGCTCCGGGTTCCTCCAGGAGTACCCGATCGAGCAGTACATCCGCGACGCCAAGATCGACACCCTGTACGAGGGCACCACCGCGATCCAGGGCCAGGACTTCTTCTTCCGGAAGATCGTCCGCAACCAGGGCGCCGCGCTGAACTCCCTCGCCGAGGACATCAAGAAGTTCCTGGAACTCGGCACCGGCGGCGAGGCCCTGGCGGGCGCCCGCGAGCACCTGGCCAAGGCCGCCGTCGAGCTGGAGGCCATCGTCGGCTTGATGCTGACCGACCTCGCGGCCACCGAGCAGGACGTCAAGAACATCTACAAGGTGGGCCTCAACACCACCCGCCTGCTGATGGCCTCCGGTGACGTGATCGTCGGCTACCTGCTGCTCAAGGGCGCCGCGATCGCCGCCGAGAAGCTGGAGACGGCCTCCCCGAAGGACAAGGCCTTCTACACCGGCAAGATCGCGGCGGCGAAGTTCTTCGCGGCCAACGTCCTGCCGGGCGTCACGCTCGCCCGCAAGATCGCGACCGGCGTCGAGCTGGACCTGATGGAGCTGGACGAGGCCGCGTTCTAAGAGGACGAGGCTGCGTTCCAACAGAACGCAGCGGCATCTCGGTCTTCGCGCTCATCGCGCTCATCGGGGCCTTCCGGACCCGGTGAGCGACCGGCCCGCAGCCGTCGGCGTCCGCTTCGGCACGCTTGCGCCGACCTCCACACCGTCCACACGAACGCCCGCTCCCTGATCGCCGGGAGCGGGCGTTCGTACGTCGTTAAGGTGAACCCCATGAGCGCACCCTCCCGCTTCGACCGCGGCCACACCGACGACCTCATGTCCTTCCTGACGGCGAGCCCCTCGCCGTACCACGCCGTGGCGACCGCCGCCGAGCGGCTGGAGAAGGCAGGGTTCCGACAGGTCGCCGAGACGGACGCCTGGGACGGGACGAGCGGCGGGAAGTACGTGCTGCGCGGTGGCGCGATCGTGGCCTGGTACGTCCCCGAGGGCACCGCACCGCACACGCCCTTCCGGATCATCGGCGCCCACACCGACTCGCCCAACCTCCGCGTCAAGCCGCTCCCCGACACCGGCGCGCACGGCTGGCGTCAGGTCGCCGTGGAGATCTACGGCGGTCCGCTGCTCAACTCCTGGCTCGACCGCGACCTCGGCCTCTCCGGCCGTCTCACCCTGCGCGACGGCTCGACCCGCCTGGTCGACATCGGCCGGCCGCTGCTGCGGGTGCCGCAGCTCGCCATCCACCTCGACCGGGCCGTCAACACCGATGGCCTCAAGCTGGACAAGCAGCGGCACATCCAGCCCATCTGGGGCCTCGGCGGCGATGTCCGCGACGGCGACCTGATCGCCTTCCTGGAGGAGGAGTCCGGGCTGTCCGCGGGCGAGGTCACCGGCTGGGACCTGATGGTGCACTCCATCGAGCCGCCCGCCTACCTGGGCCGCGACGAGGAACTGCTGGCCGGCCCGCGCATGGACAACCTGCTCTCCGTGCACGCCGGTACGGCGGCCCTGGCGGCCGTCGCGACGAGCGGCGCGACCCTGCCGTACATCCCGGTGCTGGCCGCCTTCGACCACGAGGAGAACGGCTCCCAGTCGGACACCGGCGCGGACGGACCGCTGCTCGGTACGGTCCTTGAGCGTTCGGTGTTCGCGCGCGGAGGGTCGTACGAGGACCGGGCGAGGGCCTTCGCGGGCACCGTCTGTCTGTCCTCGGACACCGGGCACGCGGTCCACCCCAACTACGCGGAGCGGCACGACCCGACGCACCACCCGCGCGTCAACGGCGGCCCGATCCTCAAGGTCAACGTCAACAACCGGTATGCCACGGACGGTTCGGGCCGGGCCGTCTTCGCCGCCGCCTGCGAGAAGGCCGGCGTGCCCTTCCAGTCCTTCGTCTCCAACAACTCCATGCCGTGCGGCACCACCATCGGCCCGATCACCGCGGCCCGGCACGGCATCCGCACCGTCGACATCGGCGTGGCCATCCTGTCGATGCACAGCGCACGGGAGTTGAGCGGCGCGGACGACCCGTACCTGCTGGCCAACGCGCTGGTGGCGTTCCTGGAGGGTTAGCGACGGGCCGCTAAATCTGTTCTCCCGCATGGGAGTTGCCCGCCGGGGTACCCGGTTTCGGTGACCGGAACGACCGGTACACCGAGCAGAGAGGCGACAGTCATGGGCCTCGGCGGGTGCATCATCCTCATCGCCGTGGGAGCCATCCTCACCTTCGCGACCGACTGGCAGATGCAGGGCGTCAATCTCGACATGGTCGGCGTCATCCTGATGATCGTCGGCCTGATCGGCGTGACGACCTTCAGCAGCATCGCCCGACGCCGCCGCGTGATGGTCCCCCCGGCATCGACCGTCGTGGAGACGGACCGGCACGACCACCGTCATCACCGCGAGGGATACGGCGACGGGTACGGGGTGTGACGGCTCCCCGGGATCAGGCGTCGAGGCCGGCCGGCACCAGCGGCAGGCGGTCGGCGCCGCTCTCGGTGAGGAGCAGCGGAACGTCCCAGTCCTGCCGGTGGACATGGCAGGCGGGGTACTCGACCGAGGAGTCGTCGTCGCAGGCCGCGGCCATCAGGGAGACATGCAACACCCCTTCCGGTACGGCCGGGTTCAACTCCAGCGTGTGCGACAGGTCCGGGCCCGCGCCCTCGCCCGCGAGCAGCAGCTCGGGCGGGGTCGCGGAGACCAGCAGGCGGGTGGAGGGGCCGTACCGCGTGTCGAGCTTCTGTCCGGCGGGCACCCGGAAGGTCACGTCCAGCCGGAGGCGGCCGGGCGCCACTTCGGTGGGGGCACACTGGGTGCGGTGGGCGACGGCGCCGGCCTCGGCCGCCTCCGCCGGGAGTCGGAGCCGGGTCAGCCGGTGCCTGGCCGACTCCACGACCACGATGTCGTCGCCGACGAGGACGGCACCGCTGGGCTCCTTCAGGTCGGTCGCAAGTGTCGTCACCTCATCCGTGGCCGGGTCGTAGCGGCGCAGGGCGTGGTTGTAGGTGTCGGAGACGGCGACCGATCCGTCCGGTAGCGCGGTGACGCCCAGCGGGTGCTGGAGAAGGGCCTGGCCTGCGGGGCCGTCCCGGTGGCCGAAGTCGAAGAGTCCGGTGCCGACGGCGGTGTGGACGACGCCGTCCCGGTCCAGCCAGCGCAGGGCGGAGGTCTCGGAGTCGGCCACCCAGAGCCGGTCCGGGGTCGCCGCGAGCCCGGAGGGCTGCGCGAACCAGGCCTCGGCGGCGGCTCCGTCCACCAGCCCCTCGTTCGCCGTGCCGGCGGCGACACCGACCGTGCCCTCGGCCGGATCGTACGTCCACAGTTGGTGGATGCCGGCCATGGCGATCCACACCTTGCCCTCCCACCAGGCCACGTCCCAGGGGGAGGAGAGGTTGACCTCGCGGGCGGGGCCGGAGGTGTCGTCACCCCGCATCCACTGGAAGCCCGTGCCGGCCAGAGTGGTGGTGCGGCCGGACTCCGGGTCGAAGCGGCGGACGCAGTGGCTGACCGTGTCGGCGACGACCACGGAGCCGTCCGGCAGCAGTGCCAGCCCCTGCGGCTCGCTGAAGCGTGAGCGGATCCACGTGCTGTCGGTCGCCCCTCGGCTGCCCTGGCCGATCCTGCGCACCACGGTCTCCCCGTCGGCCGCCAGCTCCACCAGCTGATGCCGGGTGGTGTCACTGACCAGGAGGTTCCCGGACGGCAGGACCACCGCCTTGCCGGGGAAGCGCAGGTCGGTCGGCTCCGGCTGCGGCGCCACGTACGGCCCGTCGCCGCGCCGCAGGGTGCCCTTCGCGGCGTGCTCCGCCTCCAGCTCCGTCACCAGCCGCTCAATGGCGTGCACATGCCCCTCACCAGCGTGCTGGGCGACGACATACCCCTCCGGGTCGACCACCACGAGCGTCGGCCACGCCCGCACGGCGTACTGCTTCCAGGTGGCCAGCTCCGGATCGTCCAGCACCGGATGCTCCACGCCGTACCGCTCCACGGCGTCGGCCACGGCCTCGTGCTCCGCCTCGTGGACGAACTTCGGCGAGTGCACGCCGATGACGACCAGCGTGTCCCGGTGCTTCTGCTCCAGCGCTCGCAGCTCGTCCAGGACATGCAGACAGTTCACACAGCAGAACGTCCAGAAATCCAGCACGAGAATGCGTCCCCGCAGTTCGGCGAGGCTGTACTGCTTGCCGCCCGTGTTCAGCCAGCCGCCCTCGCCGATCAGCTCGGGGGCCCGGACGCGGACGCGACGGGGCGCGGAGTCGGTCATGGATCAAGGGTGCCACCAGGGTCCGACAACCGGGCCGGGCCCGCCATGGGCCGGTCAGGGTGTCACCGGCGGCCGTACGGGCAGGTCGGACCACACGCCCTTGCCCTCCGGTCGCGGGCACTCACGCCGGCCGTACGGGACGTCCGGGCCGTGCCCCCAGCACCCCTCGGTGACGGCGTCCACCAGGTACAGGCCCCGGCCGCCGGCCCGCTCCCACGTGTCGGCCGTCAGTTCGTGGAGCGGCCGGTGCCGGACGTGCCCGACGAGTCGCTCGGTCCGCTGCTCGCCTGGGCGCAGGAGCGGCTGGGGGAGCCGTTGACCGTGGCCGACCTGGCGGCGCGGGCGGCCCTCTCCCCCGCCACGCTGCACCGGCGCTTCCGCGCGCAGCTCGGGACGACCCCGCTGGCCTGGCTGACGGGGGAGAGGGTGGCGCTGGCGTGCCGGCTGATCGAGCGCGGTGAGGAACGGCTCGACGTGGTCCCCAGCCCGCAGCGGGCTGGGGACGGCCGCGAACCTCCGCGCGCGCGTGCGGAGGTTCGCGACCGGGCTCAGCCCATCGGCCTACTGGCGGCGTTTCGGACCGCCCGCCGGGGAAGCGGTGAGGACATGAGATTCCTCGTGCGCGACCGCATCCTCGGCTTCGGTGACGACTACTGGATCGAGGACGAGCAGGGCAACAAGGTCTTCCTCGTCGACGGCAAGGCGATCCGGCTGCGGGACACCTTCGAACTGAAGGACACCCGCGGGCGGGTCCTGATCGACATCCACCAGAAGATGTTCGCGCTGCGCGACACGATGGTGATCGAACGGGACGGCGAGCCCCTGGCCACGATCCGCCGCAAACGGCTGTCCCTGCTGCGCAACCACTACCGCGTCTCCCTCGCGGACGGCCGCACCGTCCTGGACGTCAGCGGCAAGATCCTCGACCGGGAGTTCGCCGTCGAGTACGAGGGTGAGCTGCTCGCCGTCATCTCCCGGCGGCGGCTGAGCGTGCGGGAGACGTACGGCGTCGACGTCGTACGGGACGACGCCGATCCGGCGCTGCTGATCGCGGTCGCGGTGTGCGTGATCCACCTGGCGGAGAAGGAACGGGAGGACTGAGAGGGCTCACCGGGCGGGAGCAGCCTCAGCGGCGGGGTGGTTCGAGACCCAGGACCCGGTCCTTCAGGGCCGGGAACTGCTCCCTCGTCCTCGCGACCTTCGCCGGGTCGAACTCCACGGTGAGGATCTCCTCGCCGGGCCCGGCCTCGGCCAGCACCTCGCCCCACGGATCGACCACGATCGAGTGACCGGCCTGCGGAACTCCGGCGTGCGTCCCGGCCGTTCCACACGCGAGCACGAACGCCTGGTTCTCGACCGCCCGCGCCTGAGCCAGCAGCGTCCAGTGCGCCCGGCGGCGCTCCGGCCAGCCCGCGGAGACGACCAGGGTCTCGGCGCCGGCGTCGACGAGACCGCGGAAGAGTTCGGGGAAACGGAGGTCGTAGCAGGTGGCCACACCCACAGTCGTCTCGGGCAGGCGTACCGTCACCAGATCCCGGCCCGCGCCCATCAGCACCGCCTCGCCCTTGTCGAAGCCGAAGCGGTGGATCTTGCGGTAGGCGGCGGCCCGCTCACCGGAGGGGGAGAAGACGAGCGAGGTGTTGTAGAGGGGACCGTCGGGGTCCCGCTCGGGAATCGAGCCGGCGTGCAGCCACACGCCCGCGTCGCTCGCGGCCTTGGCCATCGCCTCGTGCGTCGGGCCGTCCAGCGGCTCGGCCTCGGCGGCGAACTCCTCGTAGGCGAAGGCTCCGGTCGTCCACAGTTCGGGCAGGACGACCAGGTCGGCGACACCGGCTTGATCACGTACGAGAGACGCGACCCGCTCCCGCCGCGATTCGACCGATTCGCCCTCATCTACGGCGATCTGGATCAGAGAGGCGCGCACACTACCACCGTCCTGGCATTCGAGCCGTTCACACGGGCCTACGATCGTCACACGAAAGCACTGCCGGGGTGCCTCACAGCAGCGTAGCTTGGGGGTCCCCCCAGCCTCGAGCGCAGGCGAGGACTGGGGGAGTTCCAAGACACCGCCGAGAGCCACCTCCCGCTGGCAAACCCGCCACCACCGCCCGAGTACCGACCGCCGAGGGGTCCCGTTCCGTGAGTCTGCATCCCACCCTCCAGCCCTACGCCGACGCCTGGACCCACTCCATCGAAGCGATATCCGAGCTGGTGCAGCCGCTTGTCGAGGGTGAGTGGAACAGGCGGACCCCGTGCCCCGGATGGTCGGTCCGCGACCTCGTCTCGCATGTCATCGGCCTGGACAGCGAGATGTACGGCGATCCGCGCCCCATCCACACCCTGCCGCGCGACCTCTTCCACGTCACCAACGACTTCCAGCGCTACATGGAGATGCAGGTCGACGTCCGCCGCCACCACACGGCACCGGAGATGACCTCCGAACTGGAACTGTCGATCATCCGGCGCAACCGCCAGCTGCGGAACGAGAACCGTCAGCCGGACACCATGGTCCGCGGTCACCTCGGCACCGAGCTGACCCTGGAGGAGTCGATGCGCAACCACGCCTTCGCGGTGTGGGTGCACGAGCAGGACCTGCGGACCGCCCTCGGCCGCCCCGGCAACCTCGACTCCCCCGGCGCGCACATCGCCCGTGACGTGCTGCTCGACGCGCTGCCCGCCGTCGTCGCCGAGAAGGCCGACGCACCGCGCAGCTCCGCGATCGTCTTCGACGTCCACGGGCCCATCGAGTTCCTGCGCACGATCCGCGTCGACATCCAGGGCCGCGGCACCCTGGAGACGGCCCCCGCGCTCGGCCCGGCCGCCGCCTTCTCCCTCGACTGGGAGACGTACGTCCGCCTGGCCTGCGGCCGGGTGACCCCGGAGGCGGTGGCGGACCGCGTGAAGGCGGAGGGCGAGCCGGAACTGACGGCTGCGGTCCTGCGGAACTTCGCGGTGACCAAGTAACGCCGACGGCAGTCGCGACGGAACGGGCCCGCCGTGATGATCACGGCGGGCCCGTCGCGTAGCTGTACCGGCGTCAGCTGATCTTGGCGTAGCCGTAGTTGATGAGCTTCTTCACGTCGGCCGTGCGGTTCGCCGCGTCGGGAGCCGTGAGGACGGTGCCCACCACCGACTCGCCGTTGAGCGTGGCGGCGAAGATGAGGCAGTACTTGGCCTGGGTGCCGGAACCGGTCTTGATGCCGAGCGTGCCGTTCCAGCCGAGCAGGGTGTTGGTGTTGGCCCACGTCGCCATGGTGCGCGTGGCACCGGTCTTCGTGATCGTCCTCGCCGTGTAGGCCTTGGTCTTCACGACGGCCCGGAAGGTGGAGCTCTTCATCACGCTGCGGCCGAGCTTCGTCAGGTCGCGCGGCGTCGAGTAGTTCGAGCCGTTGCTGAGGCCGTCGAACGAGTCGAAGTGCGTGTTCGTCATGCCCAGGTTCTTCGCCGTGGTGTTCATCTTGGCGATGAAGTTCTTGGTGCGGGCCGCGACGGTCGTGCCGGTGCCGAACTTGTCGGCGAGGACCATCGCCGCGTCACAGCCGGACGGCAGCATCATCCCGTACAGCAGCTGACGGACGGTCACCTTGTCGCCGACGATCAGCCTGGCCGACGAGGGGTATCCCTGGCGGACCATGTAGTCGCTGACGGCCGACTTGACCGTGACCTTGGCGTCAAGGTTGAGGTTCGCCTGCGAGAGCACGACCTTCGCGGTCATGACCTTCGTGGTGGAGGCGGTGAGCCTCTTGTAGTCGGCGGACTTGCCGTAGAGCGTCGCGCCGGTCGCGCTGTTCATCAGGTACGCGCCCTTGGCGGTGATCGTCGGCACCGTGACAGCCTGCGCCGGTGCCGCGAAAACCACTGCCGTGGAGAGCATCGCTCCGGCCGTCACGGCGACGGCGGCGGCTCTGCGGACACGGAAGCCCTTGGTGGCGGTTATCAACTGAAATACCCCGATTACGTCGAATGCCCCTACGATGCGGCCGAGTTGAAAAGGGGAAGACAGAAGGGGCCGCATGTGTGTGACACGTAAGTAGCACAGATGGTTGTGCGCCCGCTGCGACGGATTTTCGGACCCACCCGTTCAAGCCGTCCCGTCGACAAGGTGGCACGGCCCGGCCGACCACATACTGGACCCGCCTCCCCTTGAGTACGTGTTGTATCTATCCTGTTCGCATGCCTCCCGCCTCCGCCGCGCCCGCCCCCGCGACCGTCAAGCAGCCCCCCGCGGCCGACCGCGTCTACGCCCACGTCAAGCAGGGTGTTCTGGACCGCCGTTACGAGGGCGGTGTCCTCCTCACCGAGGGCGAGCTGGCCGAGGCCGTCGGGGTCTCCCGCACGCCGGTGCGCGAAGCGCTGCTGCGGCTGGAGGCCGAAGGGCTGATCAAGCTCTATCCGAAGAAGGGCGCCCTGGTCCTGCCGGTCTCCGCGCAGGAGATCAAGGACGTCGTCGAGACCCGCCTGCTGGTCGAGGAGCACGCGGCACGCAAGGCCGTACCCGCACCCGCCGGGCTGATCCGGCGGCTCGAAGAACTCCTGGAGCAGCAGAAGGCGCAGGCCGCCGCCGGTGACCTGGCCGGGGCCGCCGTCACCGACCGCTGCTTCCACGCCGAGATCGTCCGCAGCGGCGGCAACGACATCCTGTCCCGGCTCTACGACCAACTGCGCGACCGCCAGCTGCGGATGGGCGTCGCCGTGATGCACTCCCACCCCGACCGGATCGCCAAGACCCTCGCCGAACACGAGGAGATACTCCAGGCCCTGCGTTCCGGTGACGCGGAGGCGGCCGTCGGGATCGTCCACCGGCACGTCGGCTGGTTCTCGCACCTCGCGCGAGGTGAGGTCCGATGAGCAACATCACCCGCCCGGGTGACCCTCCCGGCGGGCGGCGCGCGGCAGCCGTATGGGGGATCGGCGTCTCCGTCTACTTCGTCGCCGTCATCTTCCGTACATCGCTGGGCGTGGCCGGCCTCGACGCCGCCGACCGCTTCCACGTGAACGCCTCGGCCCTGTCGACCTTCTCGATCCTCCAACTGCTGGTCTACGCGGGCATGCAGATACCCGTGGGCCTGCTCGTCGACCGGCTCGGCACCAAGAAGGTGCTGGCCATCGGCGTCGTCCTGTTCACGGCCGGACAGCTCGGCTTCGCCTTCTCCCCCACGTACGGCACCGCCCTCGCCTCCCGCGCGCTGCTCGGCTGCGGGGACGCGATGACGTTCATCAGCGTGCTGCGGCTCGGCAGCCGCTGGTTCCCCGCCCGGCGCGGACCCCTCGTCGCGCAGCTCGCCGGCCTGGCCGGCATGGCGGGCAACCTTGTCTCCACCCTGCTCCTTGCCCGGCTGCTGCACGGCATCGGATGGACGTCCGCGTTCGCGGGCAGCTCGCTCGCCGGCGTCGTCGTCCTCGTCCTGCTCCTGCTGTTCCTGAAGGACCACCCCGAGGGCCACGAGCCCGAGCCGTTCCCGCACCGGGGCGCCGCCTACGTACGGCGGCAGATCACCGCGTCCTGGCGGGAGCCGGGCACGCGGCTGGGGCTGTGGGTGCACTTCACCACGCAGTTCCCGGCGATGGTGTTCCTGCTGCTGTGGGGCATGCCGTTCCTCGTCGAGGCGCAGGGCCTCACCCGCGCCACCGCCGGCGAACTGCTGACCCTGGTCGTCCTGTCCAACATGGCCGTCGGACTCGTCTACGGCCAGGTCGTCGCCCGGCACCACGAGGCGCGGCTTCCGCTGGCGCTCGGCACGGTCGGGGCGACCGCGCTGGTGTGGGCGACCACGCTGGCCTACCCCGGCGACCACGCGCCGATGTGGCTGCTCATCACGCTGTGCGCCGTGCTGGGCGCCTGCGGACCGGCGTCGATGCTCGGCTTCGACTTCGCGCGGCCCGCGAATCCGCCCGAGCGGCAGGGCACCGCGTCCGGCATCACCAACATGGGCGGATTCGTCGCCTCCATGACGACCCTCTTCGCGGTCGGCGTCCTGCTGGACGCGACCGGCGACGACTACCGGATCGCCTTCTCCTCGGTGTTCTTGCTCCAGGCGCTCGGGGTCAGCCAGATCCTGCGGTTGCGCTCGCGCGCGGCCCGCCGGGAGAAGGAGCGGCTGGTCGCGAGCCGGGTGTCGTCGGTGCACGTGCCCGCGTAGGGCTTGCGTAGGGCTTGCGTAGTGCCCGCCGCCCTGCCGGCGGACCAGGCGGGGAAACCCAGTTGTCGCAAGCCCGTTCACGATCTAGCGTCATCGCCAACGACGTGTAGCTCAGTAGCCAGAGCACCGGGCTCCAGACCCGGAGGGCGCGGGGGCGGAACCCGCCACGTCGGCGCATCGGCGTGTAGCTCAGCAGCAGAGCACCGGGCTTGAGACCCGGAGGGCACGGGGGCAGAACCCGTCACGCCGGCTTATGAATCACGACGCTGACCAGCAGCACCTCGTAGAGGCGAACCCGGGCTACGCGTCCGGCCAACTGGCCAAGGCGCTCACCACCGCCCGCACCCACCAGGACCCCGAGACCCGACGCCGCGCGCAGGACCGGGGCCGACGCTGGCGTGACGTCCTGTCGGGCATGGCGGGCGGGCTGCTGACGATCGGCTCCCGCACCCCCGTCGCGGGCCTGCCCGCCTGGGTCACGCCCGAGGTCGTGCGCGGCGGCTTCGCCACTGGGCAGCCGGCCGCCGGCGGACCCCTGCTCGCCCACGAGTGCGAAACCGCCCGCCGGGCGGGCGTCCCGGAGAACCGGCGGGACCTGTTCGCGTACTGGCTCTCGGAGGAGGGCCTCGGCCTGCTCCACGAGCTTCTCGACACCGGACGGTACGAGGTGACCGTGCCCGAGGAGGCCGCCCTGCTCACCGTGGCGTGGCTGGCGCGGGCCGGGGAGACGGACGCGGCCCTCGACCTCGTCGAGGAACTCGCCCCGTTCGCCGACCGCCTGCGGTTCGCGCCGCAGCCGTCCGACCTGCCCGCTCCCGACCCCGGAGCCGTGCACCGCCGTACCGTCGGCGACGCCGTCGACACGCTCGTGCGGCGCACGCCCAGCCGGGCCGTGGAGACGCAGCGCGAGGCGCTGACCGTCTGGCAGCCGTTCGGGGACGAACTGCTCGCCCTCTGGCTGGAGACGGCCGACGCGGACGGGCTCGTCCTGGCCCGCACCCCCGGCGCCGGCTGGCGCGAGCGGGGCACCGCACTGCTGCGCCGCTACGCCGACCTGGCGGACCGGCACACGTACTGCACCAAGCACCTCCGTCCGAAGCAGAACGTGGCGATCCTGCGGAGCGCGCTGGAGGAGACCGTCGGCGGGCGGGAACTGGACGCGCGCCGGTCCGGGCTGCTGCGGCACGCCGTCACCTCCATGGTGCGGCGGCGCGGACTGCCCGGCTCCGCCCGGCTGACGGCGCTGCGCCGGGAGCAGGCCGTCCAGGCGGCGCTGCCCTCGCACCACGCGCTCGCCCAGCTCGTGCTGCGCCGACTGGCCGGGCTGCCGCAGGAGGTGGGGGTCGCGGAGATCGCGCCGCTCCTGGTTCCGGTGAGCGAGGACGAGGCCCGCGAGACCGGGCTGCCCGCGGGAGCCGCCGTCCCGGCCGCCCTGCGGCGGCCCGTCGAGGTCGCGCTGAGCGCGCCCGTCGGCACGCTCGTGGAGCGCGGTCTCGTGCCGTCCGCGGAGGTGCTGGCCGAGCTGGTCCCGCAGCTCGTCGCCGTGACCACCGCGCAGGCCTACCCGGACGAGGCCCTGCGCACGCTGGCCGCCGCCGGCTACCGGGCCTTCCGCAACCGCCGTTCGCTGCTGCTGCTCAACCTCGAACGGCAGGTGCGGGCGGAGGAACTGCCCTGGGTGACGGCGGTGGCCGGGCGGCGCTCCGCCGCCGAGGCGGGCGAGGAGTCCGCGCTCGCCCTGCGGCAGCTGGGCGAGCTGGCCGTGCAGGCGTTCCCGGCGACCGTCCTGCCCAATCCGCTGGTCCGCGAGCTGTCCGTGCTGGCCCGCCAGGCCGAGCTGGGCGCTCCCCTGGTGGAGGAGCTGGCCGCGGACATCTTCATGGGCACGTTCACCCCGAAGTTCCTCGCCGCGGCCCGCGTCGCGGCGGAACTCCTGGGCGGAGGTTCGCTGTACGAGCGCTACTACGCCGTCGACTACCGCGCGATCCGCACGATGGCGATCATCGAGGCCGCCGAGGCCCAGACCGGGCGGAACCGGCCGCGCACCTCGCCGGGATTCGCGAAACTGTGCGCGGAGCGGGCCGCGGGCTCCTCGTCCGGCCACCGGTACTTCGGCTCCACGGCCGCGAACGGCACGGTGATCGAGCAGGCGCAGATCCTCACCACGCACAACCTGGCCACGCTGGTCCACCGGGTCGGCATCGCCCCGGCCACCGGCTGGGAGGACCTGGCCCGGCGCAGCTTCGGCACGGTGTGCCGGCTGACCGCGCAGGTCCACGGCAACCCGCGCCCCCTGACCACCATCAAGGACGCCGCCTACGCCTGGCGCCAGATGCTGTTCCACCTGTCCCTCTGCACCGGGGAGGAGCAGGCCCGCACCCTGAACTGGGTGGCGGAGGAGGCCGGGCGCCAGCCCGTCCATGTCACGGACCGTCTGGCCCCGGCGCTCACGGGTCTGCGCCAGGTCGCGGAAGGCGGCTCGGCGGACACGGGCGCGGGGCGACGGCTGCTGGGGTGGAGCACCGAGGGGCATTGGATGCGCGAGCCGGGGAGTGCCGGGGGGAGGTGAGGGTGTTCCGCCCTCACCCACCTCCGTCCGGCCCCGGCCTCCGACCCCGCTCTCGGCCTTCGCCTGCGTCCCGCCTTCGACCTCTGCCTTTGTCCCGCTTTCGGCCTTCGCCTTGGGAGGGGGCCGCGTACCCGTCACCGGGTACGCGGCCTCCCCGGACGGGGTGGCACCTCAGCCCCAGGTGATCAATCTCTTCGGCTGCTCCAGGACGGCCGCCACGTCGGCGAGGACCTTGGAGCCCAGTTCACCGTCGACCAGGCGGTGGTCGAAGCTGAGCGCCAGGGTGGTCACCTGACGGGGCTTCACCTTGCCCTTGTGGACCCACGGCTGCAGCTTGATCGCGCCGACCGCGAGAATCGCGGACTCGCCGGGATTGAGGATCGGCGTGCCGGTGTCGACGCCGAAGACGCCGACGTTGGTGATGGTGACCGTGCCGCCCTGCATGGCCGCTGGGGACGTCCTGCCCTCGCGCGCCGTCGCCACCAGCTCGCCGAGTGCCTCGGCCAGCTGGGGCAGCGTCTTGTCGTGGGCGTCCTTGATGTTCGGCACGATCAGCCCGCGCGGGGTCGCGGCCGCGATGCCCAGGTTGACGTAGTGCTTGCGCACGATCTCCTGGTTGGCCTCGTCCCAGGACGCGTTGACATCCGGGTTGCGCTTGATGGCGACCAGCAGGGCCTTGGCGATCAGCAGGAGCGGGTTGACCCGCAGCCCCTGCATGTCCTTGTCACCCTTGAGCTCCTCGACGAGCTTCATCGTGCGCGTGACGTCGACCGTCACGAACTCGGTGACATGCGGCGCCGTGAACGCCGAGCCCACCATCGCCTGCGCCGTCGCCTTGCGCACCCCCTTGACCGGGATACGCGTCTCACGGCCCGAGTCGTACGAGGCCGCCGGGGCCGCAGCCGCGGTCGTGACCGGCGCCGTGCTGACCTGCGCGGTCGCCGCCGGCGTGGGCTGCGGTGCCGTCGGCCGGGCCGGGGCCTGCGCCGGGGCGGCTGCCGCCGCATGGACGTCCTCGCGCGTGATGATGCCGTCCGGGCCGGACGGGACCACCGAGGCGAGGTCCACGCCCAGGTCCTTGGCCAGCTTGCGCACCGGCGGCTTGGCCAGCGGACGCGGCCGGTCGGCGGCCGTGGCCGGTACGGAGACGGGGGCCGACGGGGCGGGGGCCGCCTCGGGAACCGTCCCGTGTCCGTTCAGCTCCGCCTGGACGGCCGCGGAGACCGGCGCGGACTCCTGGGCCGGGATCTCGGCAGACTTGCGCGGGCGGCGCTTGGTCGAGGACGTGGCCACGCCGTAGCCGACGAGGACCGGCTGACGGCCGGACCCCTGCGCCTTCGGCTCCTCGGGCTCCTCCTCCACAGCGGGTGCGGGCTCGGGGGCGGCGGCGGCCGGGGCCGACCCGCCCGACACGTCGACCGCGATGATCGACATGCCCACGTCGACCGTGGTGCCCTCGGGGAACCGCAGCTCGCGCACCACACCGTCGTAGGGGATGGGCAGTTCGACGGCGGCCTTGGCCGTCTCGACCTCGCACACCACCTGGCCGTCGGTCACCGTGTCGCCCGGCTGGACATACCACTTGAGGATCTCGGCCTCGGTGAGTCCCTCGCCCACGTCGGGCATCTTGAACTCGCGTACGGACGCTTCCGTCATCGTCGTCACGACCCTCTCCTCAGTACGCCAGGGCGCGGTCGACGGTGTCGAGTACCCGGTCCAGGCCCGGCAGGTACTCGTCTTCCAGACGGGCCGGCGGGTACGGGGCGTGGTAGCCGCCGACCCGGAGCACCGGGGCCTCCAGGTGGTAGAAGCAGCGCTCCGTGATCCGGGCGGCGATCTCCGCGCCCGAACCGAAGAACACCGGCGCCTCGTGGACGACGACCAGACGGCGGGTCTTCTCCACGGACGCCTGGATGGAGTCGAAGTCGAGCGGGGAGACCGACCGCAGGTCGAGAACCTCCAGGTTCTTGCCCTCCTCGGCGGCCGCGGCGGCGGCCTCCTGGCAGAGCTTCACCATCGGACCGTAGGCGACGAGGGTCAGGTCGGTGCCCTCGCGGACGACCCGCGCCTTGTGCAGGGGGCCGGGGATCGCCTCGGGGTCGACCTCGCCCTTGTCCCAGTAGCGCCGCTTGGGCTCGAAGAAGATCACCGGGTCGTCGCTCTGGATCGCCTGCTGCATCATCCAGTAGGCGTCGCCGGCGTTCGAAGGGGAGACCACCTTCAGGCCCGCCACGTGCGCGAAGAGCGACTCGGGGGACTCCGAGTGGTGCTCCACGGCACCGATGCCACCGCCGTAGGGGATGCGGATGACGACCGGCATCTTGATCTTGCCGAGCGCACGCGCGTGCATCTTCGCGAGCTGGGTGACGATCTGGTCGTAGGCCGGGAAGACGAAGCCGTCGAACTGGATCTCCACCACCGGGCGGTAACCGCGCAGGGCCAGGCCGATGGCCGTGCCCACGATGCCCGACTCCGCGAGCGGGGTGTCGATGACGCGCGACTCGCCGAAGTCCTTCTGGAGACCGTCCGTCACCCGGAACACGCCGCCCAGCTTGCCCACGTCCTCGCCCATGACGAGGACCTTGGGATCCGACTCCAGGGCCTTGCGCAGCGACTCGTTGATCGCCTTGGCGAGGGCCATCTTCTCCGCCATCTCAGTTACCCCCCTCGGGAGCGTCCGCGAACGACGCCTGGTAGGCGGCGAACTGGGCTCGCTCCTCGTCGACGAGCGCATGCCCGTCCGCGTACACGTTCTCGAAGATGGCGAAATGGTCCGGGTCCGGCATGGAACGGACCGCTTCGCGCACTCGCCTTCCCAACGCCTCGCTCTCGGCCTCGAGTTCCGCGAAGAATCCCTCGTCCGTGTGGTTTGACGCCTCCAGGAAGCGGCGCAGGCGCAGGATCGGGTCCTTCGCCTCCCAGGCCGCCCGCTCGTCGTCGTGGCGGTAGCGGGTCGGGTCGTCGGAGGTCGTGTGGGCACCCATGCGGTAGGTGTACGCCTCGACGAGGGTCGGGCCCTCGCCCCTGCGGGCCCGCTCCAGCGCCCACTTGGTGACCGCGAGGCAGCCGAGGACGTCGTTGCCGTCGACGCGGACGCCCGGGAAGCCGTAGCCCTGGGCGCGCTGGTAGAGCGGCACACGGGTCTGCTTCTCGGTCGGCTCGGAGATCGCCCACTGGTTGTTCTGGCAGAAGAACACCACCGGCGCGTTGTAGACCGCGGAGAAGGTGAACGACTCGGCCACGTCGCCCTGGCTGGAGGCGCCGTCGCCGAAGTAGGCGATGACGGCCGAGTCCGCGCCGTCCTTGGCCACGCCCATGGCGTAGCCCGTCGCGTGCAGCGTCTGGGAGCCGATGACGATCGTGTAGAGGTGGAAGTTGTTGCTGTTGGGGTCCCAGCCTCCGTTGTTCACCCCGCGGAACATGCCCAGCAGGTTCGCCGGGTCGACACCGCGGCACCAGGCCACGCCGTGCTCGCGGTAGGTCGGGAAGACGTAGTCGTCGTCGCGCAGGGCCCGGCCGGAACCGATCTGGGCGGCCTCCTGGCCGAGCAGCGAGGCCCACAGGCCCAGCTCGCCCTGGCGCTGGAGGGAGGTGGCCTCGGCGTCGAAGCGGCGGGTGAGCACCATGTCGCGGTAGAGACCGCGCAGCTCATCGGGCGTGACATCGGCGACGTACGGGTCGTACTCGGCGTTCTTCACGCGCTTGCCCTCGGGCGTCAGCAGCTGCACGAGCTGGGGCTCGGCGGTGCCCTTCCTGGCGGCGGCGCGGGTGGTGCGGGGGGCGCGCTTGGCGCCGGTGCCGGTGGCTTCGGCCGCCGCGCCGGTGGCCTCTGCCGCCGTCTCGGTGCCGGTGCCGGTGGCGCCGGCCTTGCCTCCGGCGCTGCGTCGCGGCTTGCGCGCGGCAGTGCTCTCCACGGTCACGTGTGCTCCTCCGTCGGTCCGGCCCCCGGGGTTGCCGGGTGGCTGGGGGTCCCCCCAGCTCGTTTCAGAGCCTGGGGGAGCGGCTCACCTGTTCCGAAAACCCGTGCACGGGGTGGGTGCCCTCGGCCGGAACAGGCGTGACAGGTGCCCCGGCGAGCGCCCTGCAAGCCTCACGTTACCCAGTGCGCCACATTTCTGTGAAACACCTCCTGACCTGCGTTTTTGCTTGGATTTCCAAGTAAATCGGCAAAGTCGGGAAGCGGCCAGGTCACAGCCTTGCAGGAGGCCGGAGCAGGGGCACGTTATCCCGCGCACCCAGGCCACGGGAAGAGTTCACGCCCGGGAGTGCCTCCGCGCCCGCCGCACATGACCGTCCGCAGGGCGCACGACGCCCCCAGGACCACTTCGCAGCCGAGGCGCACCCCAAGCCGACCACCCGAGATCACTTATGACAGCCGGTGACGTTCTGTGACAACGCCCAGCTCACAGCCTCGTCGCGTGCCCTAACATCGGCGCGTGCCGCGCTTCTGTGTACCACCCCTCATGAATCACGCGCCCCCTCTGGGCGCCCTGCTCCGGCGCTACGCCGCCGGGTCCGCGCTCTCCTGCGAGCCCGTCGACCAGGGGCTGCTGAACCGCGGCTACCGGCTGCGCACCACTCGCGGCCGCTACTTCCTCAAGCACCACTTCGACCCCGACACCGCCGACCCGGTCTCGATCGTCCGCCAGCACCGGGACCCCCAGGTCGGCCAGGCGTTGGGTGTCCCGGTGCTGGCGGACGATCG
>NZ_MUBA01000520.1 GCF_002154575.1 Streptomyces bobili | reverse complement strand
GGTCGTCGGCGAGCAGGACGCGGATGGTCATGCGGAGTCCTCGGGGGCGCTGGAGCGGGTCTTGACGGGCAGGATCGCATGGACGCGGTAGCCGCCTCCGTAGCGGGGACCGGTGGTGAGGGTGCCGCGCAGGGCGGTGACGCGCTCGCGCATGCCGAGCAGACCGTGGCCGCCGCCGTCCCGCGACACCGGGGCGTCCCCCGCGCCGTCGTCGAGGACGGTGACCTCCACGTTCGGTCCGACGCGTACGACGCTGACCTCGGCCTTGGCGTCCGGTCCCGCGTGTTTCTGGACGTTGGTGAGGGCTTCCTGGATGACGCGGTAGGCGGCCAGTCCGACGGCGGCGGGAAGCTGGGTGCCGTGGTCGGCGCGGGCCACCTCGACCTGGATTCCGGCGTTGCGGAAGGTGCCGGCCAGTTCGTCGAGCCGGTCCAGGCCGGGGGCCGGTTCGGTGGGTGCCTCCGGGTCGCCGGACTGGCGCAGCAGGCCGACGGTGGCGCGGAGTTCGTTGAGCGCGGAGCGGCTCGCCTCGCGGACGTGCGCGAGGGCCTCCTTGGCCTGGTCGGGGCGCTTGTCCATGACGTGGGCGGCGACCCCGGCCTGCACGTTGACCAGGGCGATGTGGTGGGCGACCACGTCGTGCAGGTCGCGGGCGATGCGCAGGCGTTCCTCGGCGACCCGGCGGCGGGCCTCCTCCTCGCGGGTGCGTTCGGCCCGTTCGGCCCGCTCGCGGATGGCCCGTACGACGGCCCGGCGGCTGCGGACGGCGTCCCCGGCGGTGGCGCCGATGCCGGTCCAGGCGAAGATCGCCAGGTTCTCCTGCGCGTACCAGGGCAGCGGCCCGGCGAGCATGGCGGCGCCGGTGAGGACCGTCATGGTGAGCAGGCCGACCCGCCAGGTGGTGGGGCGGTCGGTGGTGGAGGCGACGGTGTAGAGGGCGATGACGGCGGACATCGCGACGGGGGCGCGGGGGTCGCCGGTGACGCTCTCGGCCACGGAGCAGGTGCCGGTGAGCGCGAGGACCGTCATGGGGGCGCTGCGGCGGAAGACGAGGGCGGCGGCACCGAGGGTGATCAGCAGCAGACTGAGCGGGTCGGGGGTGCGCAGGCTCCAGCTGACGCCTCGTTCGCCGTGCGGGTCGACGAAGGACCCTGCCAGCATGCACAGCAGTACGCCGGCGGCAATGGCGGCGTCCAGGGCGAGGGGGTGGGCTTTCAGCCGGCGCTGCGCTCGGGCGAGGGGCGTCACTGTTGCGTACCGTCGCTTTCCTGGCCGTCGCTGGGAGACCGCTGCCGGGGGCGGGCGCCCGCACTGTCGGCCCGAACGGCCTGGGTGCCCCGTCCTCAGCCGCCGGACGGGCCGGATCGACCGGCCTTCACCGGAGCCGGGCGGCCCGGGGACCGTCCGCCTTCGCCCGTCGATCAGCTTTCGCCCAGGGGACCAGCCCGTCTCACCCGGGGATCAGCCCGTCGTCGCTCAGCATCTCCCGGACGTCCTCCAGGCTCGCGTCCGGGGCCGGGAGGATCAGTTCCGAAGGTTCCAGGGAGTCGTCCGGGAGGGGCTCACCGAGGCGCCGGACGGCGTCCAGGAGAGCGCCGAGGGTGCGGTGGAAACCGTCCTCGTCGCCGCCCTCCATCTCGGCCAGCAGCTCGTCGTCCAGCTTGTTCAGCTCGGCGAAGTGGGAGTCGGCCAGTGTCCACTGGCCCTCCCCCATGATCCGGACGATCATGTCGGCCTCCTCGGCTCCGGCCCCGGCGCCGAAGCTACTGCTTGTCGAAGCGCGGGGTGTCCTGCGGCTGCTGGCTCTGCGACGGGTTGGCGCCGCCTTCGATGGCCTGCTGCCCGGACGAGGTCCCGCCGGCCAGCTCGGCCTTCATGCGCTGAAGCTCCAGCTCTACATCCGTACCACCGGAGAGCCGGTCCAGCTCGGCCTGGAGGTCGTCCTTGGCCATGCCGGTGGGGTCGTCCAGGGCTCCGGAGGCGAGGAGCTCGTCGAGGGCGCCGGCGCGGGCCTGGAGCTGGGCCGTCTTGTCCTCGGCACGCTGGATCGCCAGGCCGACGTCGCCCATCTCCTCGGAGATGCCGGAGAAGGCCTCGCCGATCCGGGTCTGCGCCTGCGCCGCGGTGTAGGTGGCCTTGATGGTCTCCTTCTTGGTGCGGAAGGCGTCGACCTTGGCCTGGAGGCGCTGGGCCGCGAGGGTGAGCTTCTCCTCCTCGCCCTGGAGCGTGCGGTGCTGCGTCTCCAGGTCGGTGACCTGCTGCTGGAGGGCGGCGCGGCGGGAGAGCGCCTCGCGGGCCAGGTCCTCACGGCCCAGCGCGAGCGCCTTGCGGCCCTGGTCCTCCAGCTTTCCGGACTGCGACTGCAACTGGTTCAGCTGGAGTTCCAGCCGCTTGCGCGAGGTGGCCACGTCCGCGACACCGCGGCGGACCTTCTGGAGAAGCTCCAGCTGCTTCTGGTACGAGTAATCGAGGGTTTCGCGCGGGTCCTCGGCCCGGTCAAGGGCTTTGTTCGCCTTCGCGCGGAAGATCATCCCCATACGCTTCATGACACCGCTCATGGGCTTCGCGCGCCCCCTTCTGACGTCCAGCTCCAGCTCTGCGACAGAACCCACAGTACGGGCCCTGCATCCATTGACGCACTGTTCGGGGACGGATGCGCTCATCCCCAAGGACGACTGACCAAGGCCTTGCTCCGGCGTAAGGAGTAGGTGACCGTCAGGGTGACCGCCGCGTCACCGCTTGTCCCCTCTCCACCGGTCTGTCCCGGGTCCGTCCTCTCTTCAGACGACTGGTGTTGCCGGATCGTTCCCCGCCGGGCTGTGGTCCATGCCCGGCGAGCGCTTACCCTTGGGTTTTGTGTTCCGTAGCCGTGCCAAGGAAGAGAAGGCATCGGTGGCCGACAAGGCGCCGCTGACCGACTCCAAGCAGACCCGCGACCCGCAGGCCCCGAAGGGCAGGCCCACGCCCAAGCGCAGTGAGGCCCAGTCCCAGCGCCGCAGCGTCGCCAATACGTCGTCGTCGCGCAAGGACGCCGCCAAACGTCAGCGCGAGGAGCGCCGAGCCCAGCTCGAGCGCCAGCGTCAGGCGCTGGCAGGTGGTGACGAGCGGTTCCTGCCGGCCCGGGACAAGGGTCCGGTCCGCAAGTTCGCGCGCGACACCATCGACTCGCGGTTCAACGTGGCGGAGTTCTTCCTCCCGATGGCCGTGGTCATCCTCGTGCTGAGCATGGTCCGGGTGGGCTCGCTCCAGACGATCGCGCTGCTGCTGTGGCTCGTGGTGATCGTGCTGATCGTGCTGGACTCGCTCTTCACCGGGTTCCGTCTGAAGAAGCGGCTCGCCGAGCGCTTCCCGGACCAGAACCGGCGGGGCGCGGTGGCCTACGCGCTCATGCGTTCCCTGCAGATGCGTCGGCTCCGGCTGCCCAAGCCGCAGGTCAAGCGCGGAGAGCGGCCCTGAGCACTGCTTCTTTCTCCGGGGGCGCGGCGAAGGCCTGGCTGAGCAGGCTGGGTGGACTGCGTGATGTCGTACGGCAGGAGCTGGTGGCCCGGCAGCTCGACGAACAGATAGCCGGGCGGTATCCGGTCGGGCAGCGGCTTCGTGTGCTCGACGTGGGGATGGGCCAGGGCACGCAGGCGCTGCGGCTGGCCCGGCTCGGTCACCAGGTGACCGGGCTCGAACAGGACGCGACGATGATCGCCGCGGCCCGTGAGGCCCTGTCCGGCGAGCCCGAGGGCATCCGGGAGCGGATGCGGATCATGGAGGGTGACGGCCGGGACACCGGCGTGCACTTCCTGCCCGGCAGCTTCGACGTGGTGCTCTGCCACGGCGTGCTCATGTACGTCCAGGAGCCGGACCCGGTTCTCGCGGGCCTCGCGCGCGTGCTCGCCCCCGGCGGGCTGCTGTCCCTCCTCGTCCGCAATGCCGACGCGCTGGCGATGCGTCCGGGCCTGGCCGGGGACTGGGCGGGTGCGCTGGGCGCCTTCGACACCACCGCGTACCGCAACCGGCTGGGCCTCGACGTCCGCGCGGACCGCCGGGAGACCCTGACCGCGACTCTCGCGGGCATCGGGGCACCGCTGCACACCTGGTACGGCGTACGGGTCTTCACGGACACGGCGATGGACCGCGCGGAGGTCCCCGAGGACCTGGAGCCCCTGCTGGCCGCGGAGGAGCGGGCGGGCCGGACGGACCCGTACCGCAGCGTGGCGGCCCTGCTGCATCTGTGCGGGGTGCGGGGCTGAGCCGCTGCCCCGCGCGCTCGTTCGGGTGAGCTGCCCGCGCCGGAGGTCCGCTCCGTGGTGAGACTCGGGGCATGGATGCTGTCCGTACGCGTGCCCGGACCGCCGTCGTCGCGGCGGTCCTCATGTGCTTCCTCGGCCTGCTGGTCGCCGGGTGCTCCGGTGGCGGGTCCCCGATCGGGGAGGACGCCGGCCGGCAGAGCGCCCGGACCGCGCAGCCGGCGGCCGTGACGCGGGCCGACGACCTCCAGGACGCGTACCAGAAGGTGATCCGGGACGTCCTGCCGTCGGTCGTGCAGATCGAGGCGCGCAGCGATCTCGGCTCCGGGGTCGTGTACGACGACGCGGGGCACATCGTCACCAACGCGCATGTGGTCGGTGACGAGAAGACCTTCCGGGTGACGACCGCGCACAGCGAGGACCCCCTCGCGGCCACGCTCGTCTCCAGCTACCCCGAGCAGGATCTCGCCGTCATCAGGCTGGACCGGGTGCCCGACGGGCTGAGGGCGGCCCGCCTGGGGGACTCCGGCGAGGTCGAGGTGGGGCAGATCGTGCTCGCCATGGGCTCTCCGCTCGGCCTGTCGTCGAGCGTGACGCAGGGCATCGTCTCGGCGACCGGACGGACGGTCAGCGAGGGCGGCACCGACGGGGGTACGGGCGCGACGATCGCCAACATGGTGCAGACGTCCGCCGCCATCAACCCCGGCAACAGCGGGGGCGCGCTGGTGAACCTCGACGGCGAGGTCATCGGCATCCCCACGCTGGCGGCCGTCGACCCGAGCCTCGGTCAGGGTGCGGCGCCCGGCATCGGGTTCGCGATCCCCGCCTCGATGGTGCGCACCGTCGCCGGCCAGATCGTGAAGGACGGCAGGGTCACCGACTCCGGCCGGGCCGCTCTCGGCATCACCGCGCGGACGGTCGTGGACGCGGACCACCGGGCCGCCGGAGTGGCGGTCGTCGAGGTGACGAGCGGCGGCCCGGCCGACCGGGCGGGCCTGCGGGCCGGGGACGTCATCACCGGCCTGGGTGACACCCCGGTCACCACGATCACCTCGCTGGCGGAGGAACTGGCCGCGATGCGGCCCGGCGATCGGACCACGGTCACCTTCACCCGGAACGGCGACGAACGGACCGCCGACGTGACGCTGGGCCAGCAGTAGCGCGGCGGTACGGGGGACGAGCGGGGTGGCCGTCGACCGGCCACCCCGGCCTGATCCGAAAGAGAGGCCTAGGCCTCGTCGGCGTGCAGGTTCATCGGGCCGTAGATCTCCGTGGCGTCCTCGAACAGCCGCACCTGGTCGGCGCCGCCTTCGAGGAGGGCCTTCCAGTGCTCACCGAGCCAGGACTCGGCGTCCCCCTGCGTGGTGAACTCCTCCGGCTGCACCGCGGGCTGGACCTCCGTCCCGTCGGCCTTCTCGAACCGCCACGTCCATGCCGCCATGTACGCCTCCAACGTGTGAGCACATGCAGAGCAGAAGCCGGATCTTGGTCCGGCTCCTGGCACGCAGCCTAGCCGGATGCGCAAGACCTGATCAGACGCGCGAAAATCAGGTCCGTGGAAGTGACTCTGCTCGGTACCGGTGCCCCCGCGGGACTCCCCCGCCCCGACTGTCCCTGTGCCGTCTGCGCGACCTCCCTCGGGGTGGACGCGCGGGCGGCGACCGCGGTGCTCCTGGACGGGGCCCTGCTGCTCGACCTCACGCCGGGCGCCGCCTTCGCCGCGGCCCGCTCCGGGCATTCCCTGGGCGGCGTACGGCAGGTGCTGCTGTCGCATCCGCACGACGGGCCGGCCGTCGAGGTGCCGGCCGGGCTGCCGCAGCCCGGCCGGGTGCCGGACGGACGGGAGTTGACGCCGCTGACCGGACACCGGGTGCGGGCGGTCGCGATGGACGCGCCCGGTACCGGGTACGCGGTGACCGGCCCGGACGGGCAGCGGCTGCTGTATCTGCCGCCGGGCGGCGCGCCCGCCGGGCTGGAGGAGGGCGGGGAGCCGGCCGAGCGCTACGACATGGTGCTCACCGACGTGGTGGGGCGGCCGGACGCGCTGGCGAAGCTGCGGGCGGTGGGCGCGGTCGGGCCCACCACAGACGTCGTCGCCGTCCACCTGGACCACGACGTGCCGCCGGGCCCGGAGCTGCGGCGGCGGCTGGCCGCGGCGGGGGCGCGGGCGGTGCCGGACGGGTCGACGCTGACGGTGGGGGTCTACGAGGAGGTGCCGGACGTGCCACGGCGGACCCTGGTGCTGGGCGGCGCGCGGTCCGGGAAGTCGGTGGAGGCCGAACGGCGGCTGGAGTCCTTCCCGGACGTGCTGTACGTCGCGACCGGCGGGTCGCGGGGCGGGGACGGCGAGTGGGCGGCGCGGGTCGCCACCCACCGGGAACGGCGGCCGGGGTCGTGGCGGACGGTCGAGACCTGCGACCTCGTGCCGCTGCTCGGGGAGGACGGCGCTCCGCCCCTGCTGATCGACTGCCTGTCGCTGTGGCTGACCGACGCGATGGACTCCGTCGGGGCCTGGGACGACGCGGTGTGGGCGGACGGGGGCGAGCGGGAACTCCGCTCGCGGGTGGCGGAGTTGGCAGGGGCCGTACGGAGGGCTCGGCGGCCGGTGGTGCTGGTGTCCAACGAGGTCGGGTCGGGGATCGTGCCGGCCACGGCGTCGGGGCGGCGGTACCGGGACGAGCTGGGGCGGCTGAACGCGGCGGTCGCCGGCGAGTGCGAGGAGGTCGTGCTGGTGGTGGCGGGACAGGCGGTGGT
>NZ_MUBA01000052.1 GCF_002154575.1 Streptomyces bobili | reverse complement strand
ACCGGGATGCCGGCGGCCCCGCCGTCCCCGCCGACGGCGACCCCTGGCCCGCCCTCGACGTCCCGGCCCGCGCCCTCACCGTGCAGACCGCGGCCCGAGCCCTGACGAAGGCGCTCGACCGGGGCAGGGATCTGGACGAGGTCGAGCAGGCCCTCGTCGACGCCTGTGCCCGAATGGGCTGCGCACCTGCCCAGTTGGCGCCGAGCCCGGCGAAGTAGGGTGCAACCGACCGCAGCGGGACAGAGTCTGTCCTGGTGATACGCGAAGCAGGACCGACCGGCGAGGAGTTGAGCCGAACCATGCAGTGTCCCAAGTGCCATGCCCCGATGCACACGTACAACCGCAACGGCGTCCAGATCGAGCAGTGCAGCAACTGCAGGGGGATCTTCCTCGACTACGGCGAGCTGGAGGCACTGACCCGGGTCGAGTCCCAGTGGACCCAGCCGGCCCCGCCGCCCCCGGCCGCCCCGCAGGCGTACCCGGCCGCTCCTGTCGCGCCCGCTCCCGCCTGGGGCGCCCCGCAGGGCGGTCACGGTGGCCACGGCGGTCACTACGGCAACAAGCGCCACAAGAGCTTCGGACACATGCTCTTCTCCAGCTGACCTGGCGCGCACGAAGAAGCCCCCGACCGCGCTGGCGGCCGGGGGCTTTCGGTGTGTGGACGATACTGGGATTGAACCAGTGACCTCTTCCGTGTCAGGGAAGCGCTCTCCCGCTGAGCTAATCGTCCTCGGGATGATCACGACCCGGAGGCCGTGACTGCTGCGTGCGCGATACTGGGATTGAACCAGTGACCTCTTCCGTGTCAGGGAAGCGCTCTCCCGCTGAGCTAATCGCGCGGGACGGACCTTCGATGATCTGCCGAAGATCCAGTGGACGATACTGGGATTGAACCAGTGACCTCTTCCGTGTCAGGGAAGCGCTCTCCCGCTGAGCTAATCGTCCTTGGAGGTGGAGACGGGATTTGAACCCGTGTAGACGGCTTTGCAGGCCGTTGCCTCGCCTCTCGGCCACTCCACCAGGAGTGTAGGAAACCGTGAAGTCCCCTTCTTCCTTCGAGCGGACGACGAGGCTCGAACTCGCGACCTCAACCTTGGCAAGGTTGCGCTCTACCAACTGAGCTACGTCCGCCTGTCGTTTCGGCCCGCTCTCGCGGCCCGGCGACGAGTTGAACTCTAGCGGATTCCGGGGCCAGCACAAAAACGCGTTTGTGCAGCGTGCTGCGCTGTGTTCCACCGAGTACCTGCTCAGGCCCCTGCCAGGACGTCCCGGAGCCGCCGCCGGGACACCCGCCCTAGACTCGACATCGTGCTCGACCTCCCTCCCCTCGCCCGCTTCGGCGACCGCGTCGCCACCGGTCTCCTCGATGTCACGGAAGACCTCTCAGCCCTCGATTCCACGGGTTTCTGGGCCGTTTCCGCCGATTTCGAGGGCCGTACGGTCTGCGCCCGCTTCGCCGACGTACGGGTGGAGCCGGTGCCCGCGCCGGTGCCGGGGGAGTGGCGGGGGCCCGCGGCCGGTGACTGGACGTCGTCCCTCGATCGCGGCGCGTACACGGCCGGGGTGCGCCGGATCCGGGAGTACATCGCGGCCGGCGAGGTCTATCAGGCGAACCTGTGCCGCGTCCTGTCCGCGCCGCTGCCCCCCGGCGCCGACGCGGACGCGCTGACCGCCCTGCTCGCCCGCGGCAACCCGGCGCCGTACGCCGGAACGATTCGGCTGCCCGGGTGCGGCGTCGAGATCGCCACCGCCTCGCCGGAGCTGTTCCTGCGCCGGGACGGGCGGATCCTGGAGTCCGGGCCGATCAAGGGCACCGGGCGCACCGAGGCGGACCTTCTGGAGAAGGACTACGCCGAGAACGTGATGATCGTGGACCTGGTGCGCAACGACCTCGGGCGGGTCTGCGCCACCGGCAGCGTGACCGTGCCCGATCTGTGTGCCGTGGAGAAGCACCCGGGCCTAGTCCACCTGGTGTCGACCGTCCGCGGTGAACTGCGCGAGGACGCCGGCTGGTCCGAACTGCTCGACGCGGCCTTCCCGCCGGGCTCGGTCACCGGCGCCCCCAAGTCCAGCGCCCTGGCGATCATCGACGAACTGGAGACGGCGCCGCGCGGCCCGTACTGCGGCGGCATCGGCTGGGTCGACGCCGACCGGCGCACCGGGGAGCTGGCCGTCGGCATACGCACCTTCTGGATCGACCGCGCGGCAGGCGTCCTGCGCTTCGGCACCGGCGCCGGCATCACCTGGGGCTCCGACCCCGAGGCGGAGTGGCGGGAGACCGAGCTGAAGGCGTCCCGACTGCTCGCGGTAGCGTCGGGAGCGTACGAGGTGAGTGGAGAGGGACTGACGTGAAGATCTGGCTCGACGGCGCTCTGCAGGACATCGAATCCGCCCGTGTCTCCGTCTTCGACCACGGCCTGACCGTGGGCGACGGCATCTTCGAGACCGTCAAGGCGGTGGAAGGCAGGACGTTCGCGCTCACCCGCCACCTCGACCGGCTGACCCGCTCCGCGCGCGGCCTCGGCCTGCCCGAACCCGACCACGCCGAGATCCGCCGCGCCTGCGCCGCCGTCCTGGACGCGAACCCGATGCCGCTCGGCCGGCTGCGGATCACCTACACCGGCGGCCACGGCCCCCTCGGCTCCGACCGCGGCGAGCACGGGCCGACCCTCGTCGTCGCCCTCGGCGAGACCGGCCGCCGCCCCGACTCCACGGCCGCGATCACGGTCCCCTGGACCCGCAACGAGCGCGGCGCGCTCACCGGCCTGAAGACGACGTCGTACGCGGAGAACGTCGTCGCGCTGGCCCGAGCCCACCGAAGCGGCGCCTCCGAGGCGCTGTTCGGCAACACCGTCGGGCTGCTCTGCGAGGGCACCGGGTCGAACGTCTTCGTCGTCCTGGACGGTGAGATCCACACCCCGCCGCTCGCCTCCGGCTGCCTCGCGGGCATCACCCGCGAGTTGACCGTCGACTGGACCGGCGCCAAGGAGACCGACCTTCCGCTGGACGTGCTGGAGCGCGCCGACGAGGTCTTCCTCACCTCCACCCTGCGGGACGTCCAGGCCGTGCACCGCGTCGACGACCGCGAACTGCCGGGCATGGACGGGCCGGTGACCACCAAGGCGATGCGGATCTTCGCCGAACGGGCCGGCGACGACCTCGATCCGTAGGGGCGGCCGGACCGCCGCCCGGCGCGCACCGCTCCTTCTAATTCGGCTGACTTGAGGTCCGGCAGCGGGTAGAACACCGGTGATGACCACGACCCTGCGGCCGACCGAGCCGCTCCAGCGCACCCCCGACGGGGCGTTGTCCCGCCGCTTCCAGGTGTGCGTGAACAGTCGCCCCGTGGGCGCGGTCCACCTCTGCACCCACCCCGAATTCGGTCCGGCGGTCGCCCGCGTCGACCATCTGTACATCGAGGAGGCGGACCGCGGGCGCGGCCGGGGCGCGGTGGCCGCGCTCGCCGCCGAGGAGGTGGCGCGCGGCTGGGGCTGCCACAGGATCGAGATCCGGGTCCCCGCCGACGCCGAGGCCGCCCTGCGTCTGGTCCGCGCGCTCGGGTACGTCCACCGCAACCGCGGGATGCGAAAGCCCCTCGGCGCCGTCCCGCCCGAACTGCCCGCCGGCAGCCGGGCCAGGCCCATGACCGAGGCCGAGTTCGAGCCGTGGCTTGAGCGGGGCGTCGCGGAGTATGCGCAGGACTGGATCGACCGCGGGGTTCCCGAGGACGAGGCCTGGGCCAAGGCTCGGCGGGACAGCCGGCCCCCGCAGGGCGTGCACACCCAGGACATGCTGTTCAGCGTCCTGGAACACGAGGGCCGCCGGGTCGGCACGCTGTGGATGTCCTTCGCGGGCGACATCGCGTTCGTCTTCGACGTCGAGACCGACGAGCCCTTCCGCGGCCGGGGCCACGGCCGCACTCTGATGCTGCTGGCCGAGGCCCAGTCGATCGCCGCCGGCAAGCCCGTCATCGGCCTCAACGTCTTCGTCGGCAACACGCCCGCCGAGCGCCTCTACGACTCGCTCGGCTATGTGCCGGAGGGGTACTCCCTCTACAAGCAGCTGCTCTGAGCCGCCTCAGCCCCGCTCGGCCAGCAGCCGGTCCGCGATCTCCTCGACGCGTGCGCGGAGCCCCTCCTGGCTCTTGCCGCCATCGAGGCGCTCGCCGCCGATGACGTACGTCGGGGTGCCGGTGACGCCGATCGCCTTGCCCTCGGCCTGGTCGGCGTCGACGATCAGGATGTGCCGCCCGTCGATGAGCGCCGTGTCGAACTCCTCGGCGTCCAGCCCCAGTTCCCGCGCCACCTCGACCAGGAAGGGTTCGCCCTTACGGTCCAGCTCCTCGACCCGCCCCAGTACCGCCTCGACGTACGGCCAGCCCTGTCCCTGTTCCACGGCCTCCTCGACGGCCTGGGCGGCGGCGAAGGAGTGCCGGTGCTTCTCCAGCGGGAAGTGCCGCAGCCGCGGCTCCAGCCGGTCGCCGTACCGCTCGCGCAGGGCACGCAGATCGGCCAGCGCGGTACGGCAGTCCGGGCACTGGAGCTCGCACCAGACATCGAGGACGACGGCGGGACGGGCGGGGTCGGGCGCCGGGACGGCCGCGGGGGAGGAGTCGTTCAT
>NZ_MUBA01000519.1 GCF_002154575.1 Streptomyces bobili | reverse complement strand
TGGCCGGCGCCGGCCACGCGGCGATCCTGGCGGCGGACGCCCTGGCCCAGGAGGCGTTCAGGCGGGACCCTGCCGGGGACGCGGCGCTGCTGGAGGAGGCGAAGGTGATGCTGCGGGGGTATCTGGGGGCGGTCGTGGCGCGGTACCCGTCGCGCGAGGGCGGCATCTGAGCCGCGGGCCGGACGCGGACCGACTCGGAACCGGGCTGTCACCGGCCCGCGGGCCGACCCGGGAGCCGGTGACAGCCCGAGTACGGCGAGGCCCGAGCACGGCGAAGGCCGCCTCCTCGTATGAGAAGACGGCCTGCGACCACCTCATGTGGTCGGGACGACAGGATTTGAACCTGCGACCCCTTGACCCCCAGTCAAGTGCGCTACCAAGCTGCGCCACGTCCCGTCGCGTTCCGGTGAATCGTGGGAACGCGCAGGTGAACACTACCGTACGCGTGCCGGTGTCACGGCCGCGGGCGGCGGGGGCGACACCGGGGAAACGGTGGGGCCCTTCCCGGTCACTCGGGCGCGACATGCAGATTTTCCCCGGCAGCCACCCGCGACCGGACCTTTCGGCCGCCGTTTCGGACATGCACTCCAAAGGAACCCATTTCCTTCGGTCGTGCGCGTTTCAACAATGTGTGGGCCGGATGAACGGGACCGGCGAGAAACGCAATAGATCCGTTTTCCTACGCCGTGGCCTTTTCTCCGAGGGTGACCGAATCAATACGGCGGGAAACCGGGCGGTCGTTCAAACGTTGACTGGCGAGTAATAACCGCACTACCTTCAACGCGCTTCGAACAAGCGCTTTTCACGGCCTTCCGCGGTGATCCTTTCCCGCCGGAATACCGGTGCACGCCTTTGCTGTCCCGAACCCCCCACCGTGCAGTTTCACCCTTGATTCGGAGAATCAATGACGTCCACTGTGCGCTCCGAGGACATGATCATCGGCATCACCCCTTTCGGCGAGCCCGATGCCGGGCTCGCTCTCGCGGTCGCCGGGGCCGGCGGCCTCGGCGTCCTCGATCTCGGCGACGGCGGCCGAAGATCGCGCGAGGCGCTGGCCCGATTGCGGCGCTCCGCGCCGGGCGGCTTCGGGGTCAGGGCGGACGCGCGCTGCCGCCTGACCCCCGCCGACCTCGGAGCCGACGGCCCGCACACCGTGGTCCTGGCCGCCGACGCGCCCTGGCCCCTCGCCGGCCTCACGGCGCGGCACCGCGTCCTCGTCGAGGTCACCGATCTGGCGGGCGCGCGGGAGGCCGTGGCCGCCGGGGCGCACGGCCTGATCGCGCGGGGCGGCGAGTGCGGCGGCCGGACCGGCACGCTGAGCACCTTCGTCCTGCTCCAACAACTGCTCTCAGCCGACGAGTCGGGCGTCCCGGTGTGGGCCTGCGGGGGCATCGGACCGCACACGGCCGCCGCCGCCGTGGCCGGCGGGGCGGCCGGTGTCGTCCTCGACGGACAGCTCGCGCTGCTCGCCGAATCCGCCCTGCCGGAGGCGACGGCCGCCGCACTGCGCCCCCTGGACGGCTCGGAGACCGTCGTCGTGGCCGGTCACCGGGTGCTGCTGCGCCGGGGCCCCGACGCCCCGCGCCTGCCGGCGGACGCCGGACCGCAGGAGGTCGCGGCGCTGCTGGGTGCGCGGGACCCGCGCACCCAGCTGCTGCCGGTGGGCCAGGACGGCTTCCTCGCCGCCCGGTTCGCCGACCGCTGGGGCGACGTACCGCGGACGGTCCGGGCGGTGCGGGACGCGGTGCGCGAGGCCCTGGGCGGCGAGGCGACCGTGCGAGCCCTGGCGGACGGGTCGCCGATGAGCCGGGCGCTGGGCACCCGGCTGCCGGTCGCGCAGGGGCCGATGACGCGGGTCAGTGACGGGCCCGCGTTCGCGGCGGCGGTCGCGGCGGACGGGGCGCTGCCGTTCCTCGCCCTGGCGCTGGCGGACGGTGAGCGGGCACGGGAGATGCTGGCCGGGACGCGCGACGCGGTGAACGGCAGGCCCTGGGGCGTCGGCGTGCTCGGCTTCGCACCGGAGGACGTACGGGCCGCACAGCTGGAGGCCGTACGGGAGTTACGGCCGACGCACGCCGTCATCGCGGGCGGGCGGCCCGCGCAGGCGCAGGCGCTGGAGCGGGACGGGATCCGGACCTTTCTGCACGTGCCGTCGCCGGGGTTGCTGCGGCAGTTCCTCCAGGCGGGTGCCCGCCGGTTCGTGTTCGAGGGCTCGGAGTGCGGCGGGCATGTCGGACCGCGCGCGAGCTTCCCCCTGTGGGAAGCCCAACTCGGCGTGCTTGAGGACTACTTGGACGACGTCGCCGACGCCGGGGACATCGAGGTGTTCTTCGCGGGCGGGGTGCACGACGAGCGGTCGGCCGCGATGGTGGCCGCGCTCGCCGCGCCGCTGACCAAGCGCGGGGCGGCCGTGGGTGTCCTGATGGGGACGGCGTACCTGTTCACCGAGGAGGTGGTTGCGCACGGCGCGATCCGGCCGCTGTTCCAGCGCCAGGTGCTCGACGCCGACCGCACCACGCTGCTGGAGTCGGCTCCGGGACACGCCACCCGCTGCGTGCCCAGCCCGTTCGCCGCCGGCTACCGCGAGGAGGAGGCCCGGCTGCGCGCCGAGGGCGTCCCCGACCGGCGGATCTGGGAGGAGCTGGAGCGGCTCAACGTCGGCCGGCTGCGCCTCGCCAGCAAGGGCACGACACGGGAGGCGGACGGCACCCTCGCACCCGTCGACGAGCAACGGCAGCTCGCCGAGGGGATGTTCATGGCCGGCGAGGTGGCCGTGCTGCGGTCGGCGACCACGACGGTCGCCGCGCTGCACGCGTCCGTGACGGCGGGAGCGGCCTCGTTCCTGTCCCGCCGGGCCGCCGGGCTCGGCGTCGGGGAGGCTCCCCGCCCGCAGGCGCCCGCGCCGCTCGACGTCGCCGTCGTCGGCATGGCCTGCATGTTCCCGCAGGCCCCCGACCTGCCCACCTTCTGGGCCAACGTGGTCGGCGGCGTGGACGCGGTCGGCGAGGTACCGGCAGACCGCTGGGACCCGGCCGTGCACCACGACGGGGCCACCTCCTCGAAGTGGGGCGGCTTCCTGCCGCCGATCCCCTTCGACCCGCTGCGCTACGGCATCCCGCCCACCTCCCTCGGCCACATCGAGCCCGTCCAGCTGCTGTCCCTGGAGGCCGCCCGGCGGGCCCTGGAGGACGCCGGATACGGCGACGGGGGGCGGGAGTTCGACCGCTCCCGCACCTCGGTGGTGTTCGGCGCCGAGGCCGGCAGCGACCTCTCCAACGCGGCCACCCTGCGGGCCGTCCTGCCCTCCTACTACGGGAAGGTGCCGCAGGGTCTCGACGAGCAGCTCCCGCGGCTCACCGAGGACTCGTTCCCCGGCATGCTCGCCAACGTCATCTCCGGCCGGATCGCCAACCGGCTCGATCTCGGCGGCGCCAACTTCACCGTCGACGCCGCCTGCGCCTCCTCGCTGGCCGCGGTCGACGTCGCCTGCAAGGAACTCCTCGCCGGCACCAGCGACGTCGTCCTGTGCGGCGGCGCCGACCTGCACAACGGCATCAACGACTACGTCCTCTTCTCCTCCGTGCACGCCCTGTCCCCCACCGGACGCTCCCGCGCCTTCGACGGCTCGGCCGACGGCATCGCCCTCGGCGAGGGTGTGGCCTGCGTGGTCCTCAAGCGGCTCGCGGACGCCGAACGCGACGGCGACCGGATCTACGGCGTCGTCAAGGGCCTCGGCTCCTCCAGCGACGGCCGCTCCCTCGGACTCACCGCGCCCCGCCCCGAGGGCCAGCGGTCCGCGCTGGAGCGCGCCTACCGGGGCGCGGGGGTCTCTCCGGCGGAGGTCGGTCTCGTCGAGGCGCACGGCACCGGCACGGTGGTCGGTGACCGCACCGAACTCGCCGTCCTGGGCGAGGTGTTCAGCGAGGCGGGCGCTCAGGCGGGCGGCTGTGTGATCGGCTCGGTCAAGTCGCAGATCGGGCACACCAAGTGCGCCGCCGGGCTGGCCGGTCTGATCAAGACGGCGCTCGCGCTCTACACGGGCGTACGGCCGCCGACGCTGCACGTGGAGGCACCCAACGCGGCCTGGGAGGCGGACAGCAGCCCCTTCGCCTTCCACTCCGAGGCCCTGCCGTGGGCCGCGCCCGCCGCCGAACGCTTCGCCGGCGTCAGCGCGTTCGGCTTCGGCGGCACCAACTTCCATCTGGTGCTGGGCGCGCACGCCGGCGGGATGGCGCCGGCGCGGGGACCGGACGCCTGGCCTGCCGAACTGTTCGTGTTCCGCGGCCGGGACGAGACGTCGGCCCGTCGTGCCGTCGAGGAACTCCTGCGGGTCGCCGGGGCGGACGGCCGCCCGTGGCGGCTGCGCGACCTGGCCCTCGGTGCGGCCCGGAGATCGGACGCGAGCACGGACCCGGTGCGGTTCGCGGTGGTGGCGAGCGACGTGGACGACCTCACCGGAAAGCTGCGGACCGTCCTCGACACCCCGGCCGGCGCCACCGACACGCCCGCTCGCGGAATCCACCGGGCCGACGCCGAGCCCGCCACGGGCGGCAAGGTCGCCTTCCTCTTCCCCGGCCAGGGCAGCCAGCGTCCCGGCATGCTCGCCAAACTGTTCGTCACATTCCCCGAGTTGCGGCCCTACCTGGAGCTGGGGCGGGCCCACGCGGACGCGCTGTATCCGCCGGCCGCGTTCGACGACGCCACCCGCGACCGGCAGCGGGCCGCGCTCACCGACACCCGGGTGGCGCAGCCGGCCCTCGGCGTCGCCGGGCTCGCCGCGCACGCCCTGCTCACGGCCGCCGGCGTGGAGCCGGACATGGCCGCCGGGCACAGCTACGGCGAGCTGGTCGCCCTCTGTGCCGCCGGCGCCCTCGACCCCGAGACGCTGCTGGAGCTGAGCACCGAGCGGGCCGCGGCGATCCTCGGGGCCGCCGGGGAGGACCCGGGGACCATGGCCGCGGTCACCGCCGGTGCCGAGGAGACCGAACAGGCCCTCAAGGCGGCGGGCGCACCCGCCGCGGTCGTCGTCGCCAACCGCAACTCCCCCCGCCAGACGGTGGTGTCCGGTCCGACGGACGCGGTCGCGGAGGCCGTACGGCTGTTGCGCGAGGCCGGGCTGCGGGCCCAGCGGATCCCCGTGGCGTGCGCCTTCCACAGTCCGCTGGTCGCCGGGGCCGGTGACCGCTTCGCCGAGGCGCTCGCGGCCCGCCCGGTGCACGCGCCCGAGTTCCCGGTGTGGTCCAACCGCACCGCCGCGCCCTACGCCGCCGACGCGGACGCGGTCCGGGCCGAACTCGCCGCGCAGATCGGCGCCCCCGTCTCCTTCACCGAGCAGATCGAGGCGATGTACGAGGCGGGCGCGCGCGTCTTCGTCGAGGCCGGTCCCGGGTCCGTGCTGACCCGGCTGGTCGGACAGATCCTCGGCGAGCGCCCGCACACCACCGTCGCCTGCGAGCCCCGCCCCGGCGGCGGCCTGCGCGACTGGCTCGACGCCCTCGCCCGGCTGGCCGTCGCGGGGCTGCCGGTGCGCACCGGGCGCCTGCTGCGCGGCCGGGACGCCGTCGACGCGGTCCGCACCCCCGCCCCCAAGGTCCCGGGCTGGACGGTGGACGGGCAGCTCGTCCGTACCGCCGCCGGCGCCCTCCTCCCCGGTGCGCTCGCACCGGCCCGCCGTGTCGTGGACACCCAGGAGACGACTGTGACGACCAACCCCCCGCACGGTGTCCCCTCCGACCGGGACGCGCTCGTCTCCGAGTTCCTGCGCACCAGCCGGGAGATGATCGCCGCCCAACGGGACGTACTGCTCACCTACTTCGGCGGCACACCCGGTGCGCCGGCCGCCGGGCCGACAGCCTCACCGGTCGCCGGTCCGGTCCTCGTGCAGGCGCCGATCCCCGCCGTGGAGACCGTGCCGCAGGCTGCTTCCGCACTCCCCGTCGCGGCGCCGCCGCCGGACCCGGAACCCGCGCCGCGGGACACCGAGCCCGTCGACGTCGGGCAGCTGGTCCTGGAGATCATCAGCGAACGCACCGGCTATCCCGTCGACATGATCGAACCCGACCTCGATCTGGAGGCCGATCTCAGCATCGACTCCATCAAGCGGGCCGAGATCGCCGGTGAGCTGGCCCGGCGGATGGGCGCGGGCGGCGGCGCCGACCTCACCGCGATGGACGACGCGGAACTGGAGGAGCTGGCGAAGGCGCGTACGGCGGCGGCGGTGACCGGCTGGCTCACGGCCCGGCTGGGCGCACCGACGGCCCCGGAGGTGGCATCGGCATCGGTCGAGTCGACGCCCGTAGAGTCGCCCGGCTCGCAGGCGGTGACCGGTGAGCCGCCCCGGCGGCACGTCCTGCGCCCGGTGCTCCTCGACGCCCCCGGCGGGCCCGACCCCGCCGCCCTGATCCCCGGCACCCGCTGGATCCTGCTCGGTGAGGCGCCCGAAGTGGCCGCCCGTTTCACGGAGTTGGGCGCCGAGGTCGCCGTACGCGGTCGCGGCCATGTGCTCGGTGACGGGGACGGGCCGGTGGATGGAGTGCTGTACCTCGCGGCCCTCTCCGACGACGGCGCGACCGTGCTGCCGGACGCGTTCCCGGTGCTGAAGGCGGCCCTGGCGCGCGGTCCGCGGTGGCTGCTGGCCGTCCGGCCGTCCGGCGGCGACGCACGCTCGGCGGGGCTGCGCGGCTTCTTCCGCACCGTGGCCCGCGAGTACCCGCAGACGGTGGCGCGGGTCGTCGACCTCGCCGAGGTGTCGCCCGCCGCCGTCGCGGACGCCCTGATCGGCGAGGCCGTCGCCCCGGACCGTACGCCGGTCGTCGTGCGGTCGGATGCCGGACGGTACGGGTTCGAGCTGGTGGAGGCGCCGCTCGGCGCGCTCGGCGGCACGGGCGCCGGACCGGCCGGGGACGGCGTGGCGGAGGCCGCCGCGCTGGGCCTGGACCGGGACTCCGTGGTGGTGCTGGCGGGCGGGGCTCGGGGCATCACCGCGCAGTTCGCCGCCGCGCTCGCCGGCGCCGCCCGCTGCCGCCTGGAACTGCTCGGCCGCACCCCCGCACCCGACGGCCCGGAGGACGCGGATACGGCCGCCGCCGGCACCCCGGCACAACTGCGCGCCGCGCTCGCCGCGCGCGGCGGGGCGAAGCCGGCCGAGATCAACCGGGCCGCCGAACTCCTGCTGGCGCAGCGGGAGATCAGGGCGACGCTGGCGGAACTGGCGTCGCTCGGCAGCCGGGCCCACTACCGCTCGGTCGACTTCCGTGAGCCGGACGCCGTACGCCAGGCGGTGAAGGAGATCCACGCCGAGCACGGCCGCCTCGACGGCGTGGTCCACGCGGCCGGGGTGATCGAGGACCGGCTCATCGCCGAGAAGAGCGCCGAGTCCTTCCAGCGGGTCTACGGCACGAAGGCCACCGGCGCCCAGGCCCTGCTCACGGCGCTGGAGGAGCTGCCCGCCGCGCCCGCGTTCACGGTCCTGTTCGGCAGCATCTCCGCCGTCCTCGGCAACCGCGGTCAGGCCGACTACGCGGCGGCCAACGACGCCCTGGAGTCCCTCGGCGCCGCCTTCGCCGCCCGCACCGGCCGCCGTGCGCTGACCGTGCACTGGGGTCCGTGGGCGCCCGCCGCCGGGCACACCGGCATGGTGGGGGCGGAGCTGGCCCGCGAGTACGCCCGGCGCGGCATCCGGCTGATCGACCCCGAGGAGGGCACCGCGGCGCTGCTGCGGGAGCTGGCCTGGGGCGAGGAGTCCGTGACGGCCGTCGTCCACACCGCCTCGGGCTGGTGACCGCGACCGTGACGCCCCGTCAAATACCGGTCGCCGTCGTCGGGATGGCGGTGCTGCTGCCGGGCGCACCCGACCTGGACACCTACTGGCGGAACCTGCGGGACGGTGTGGACGCCGTCGGGGAGGTCCCGGAGGGACGCTGGGACGCGGACTACTACCACCCCGGCACCGCCTCCGAACCGGCCGTCGCGGACCGGGTGTACGCCCGGCGGGGTGGGTTCGTGGACGGGCTCGCGCAGGTCGAGGTCACCCGGTTCGGGATCATGCCGAACTCGGTGGCGGGGACCGAGCCCGACCAGCTCATCGCGCTGCACGTGGCCGCCGCCGCCCTCGACGACGCGGGCGGCACGGACCGCCTCCCCGACCGGGAGCGGATCGGCGTCGTCCTCGGCAGGGGCGGCTACCTCACGCCGGGCCTGGTCCGGCTCGACCAGCGGGTGCGGACCGCCGGACAACTGGTGCGCACCCTGGGCGAGCTGCTCCCCGACCTGACGTCCGGCCAACTGGACCAGGTGCGGGAGGCGTTCACGGACCGGCTGGGCTCCGACAGCCCCGAGTCGGCGATCGGTCTGGTGCCCAACCTGGCGGCCTCCCGGGTCGCCAACCGGCTCGACCTGCGCGGCCCCGCCTACACGGTGGACGCGGCCTGCGCCTCCTCACTGATCGCCGTCGACCAGGCGGTGGGCGAACTCGCCACCGGTCGCTGCGACCTGATGCTCGCCGGAGGGGTCCACCACTGTCACGACATCACGCTGTGGAGCGTGTTCTCCCAACTGCGGGCCCTCTCCCCCAGCCAGCGCATCCGGCCGTTCCACCGGGACGCCGACGGCATCCTGATCGGCGAGGGCACGGGCGTGGTCGTCCTCAAGCGGCTCGCCGACGCCGAGCGCGACGGCGACCGGATCTACGCCGTCGTCCGGGGCACCGGTGTGTCGAGCGACGGCCGGGCGGCCGGGCTCGTCAACCCCGATCCGGGCGGCCAGGCACAGGCCGTACGGCAGGCGTGGCGGGCGGCCGGGATCGACCCGGCGGCTCCCGGTTCGATCGGTCTGCTGGAAGCGCACGGGACGGCGACGCCGGCCGGTGACGGGGCCGAACTGGCCACGCTGGCCGACGTGTTCGGGCCCGGTGACGGCGAAGCCGTGCTGGGCTCGGTCAAGTCCATGATCGGGCACATCATGCCGGCCGCCGGGATCGCCGGGCTGGTCAAGGCCGCCCTCGCGGTCCATCACGCGACGCTGCTGCCCACCCTGCACTGCGACGACCCGCACCCGGCGCTGGCCCGCACCCGCTTCCGCACCCTGGAGAAGGCCGCCCCCTGGGAGACCACCCCGGACCAGCCGGTACGGCGGGCCGCGGTCAACGCGTTCGGGTTCGGCGGGATCAACGCCCACGTCGTGCTGGAGGAGCCGCCGGGGGTACGCGCACCCGTTCCCGTCCCGCGGGTCACCGAGCCCGAGCCGGTGCTCCTCCTGGCCGCGGCCTCGACCGAGGCCCTCGCCGCCCTGCTGGACGCCGACGACAGCGCCGTACGCGCCGCCGGGCTCGATCCGGGCCGTCCGCATCCGCAGGCCGGGCCCGTCCGGCTGGGCATCGTCGACCCGTCCGAAAGACGCCTCGCCCTGGCCCGGCGCGCGGTCGCCAAGGGGCGGGCCTGGCACGGCCGCAGCGACCTCTGGTTCCGGCCCGCGCCGCTCCTGGGCGCGGGCGGCGGGAAACTGGCGTTCCTCTTCCCCGGTCTGGAGGGCGGGCAGCCCGAAGTGGGCGGCGACATCGTCCACGCGGGGGGTGAAGGCGCCCTCCAGACCGG
>NZ_MUBA01000518.1 GCF_002154575.1 Streptomyces bobili | reverse complement strand
TACGCGCGGCTGCTGGGCCGGCCCGTCTTCCATGTGCCCACGCCCGCCGAGTGCGGCGGCGTCCCGGACCCCTACGCCCTCCTGGAGACCGTGCGGCGGGTCCGCGCCGAGGGCGGCGACCCGCGGCTGCTGGTGCTGTCCGTCGCCGACGACCCCACCGCCACCGTCGCCCCGCCCGAGGTGCTGCACGAGGCCGTGGAGGCCGCCGCGGCCGAGGGCCTGCACCTGATCAGCGACGAGACCTGGCGCGACACCCTGCACGCCCCGCAGGACACGGTCCTGGTCTCTCCCGCCGAGATGCTCCCCGACCGGGTCACCGTCGTCAGCGACCTCGCGGGCGCCCTGCTTCCCTCGGGATGGCCCGCCGCCGTCGCCCGCCTCCCCGACACCGCCACCGGGGACGACCTCCACGCGCGCGTGCTCGACGTCCTCACCGCGCTCGACGCGCGCGTGGCGGCCCCCGTCGCCACGGCCGCCGCCTTCGCCCTGACCGAACCCGAGCCCGTCACCGCGCGCGTGGAGAGCGCCGTACGGCTGCACGCGCGTGTGGCCGCCGCCGTGCACGCCGCCGTCGTCGCCGTGGGCGGTCTCGCGCTGCCGCCGCGCGCCGGCCGGCACGTGTACGCCGATCTCGGGCCGCTGCGCGAGCCGTTGGCCGCGCGGGGTGTCGGCGACGCGCAGGACCTGGAGGACCTCCTGACGGCCCGGCTGGGCATGCCCGCGCCGGGCGGGCACCGCTTCGGCGACGACCTCGGGGCGCTGCGCGTACGGCTCTGCACGGGCCCCCTCCTGGGCGGTACGGACGCGCAGCGCACGGAATGCCTGACGTCGCCCAGCCCGTTGGAACTGCCACACGTGGAACGCGCGTTGATCCATCTGAGGTCGGTCCTCGACGATCTCCGTGACGACGCTCAGCGACGGGAGCCTCCTCGATGACGCAGCAGTCCGAGTCGACCACCCCCACGCCCGTGCGGGACACCGGCACCCCGCCGGTCGTCTCCCCTGTGACCTCGCCCGTCCCGCCGCTCGCCGAGCCCCGCCCGCTGGGCGAACACCGGGTGTGGCCGCGCACCTTCCACGACCGGCTGACCGCCCCGCTGCCCGGTCTCAAGGCCTTCGCCCGCTTCGCCCGCGAGGGCGCGGTACGACCGGGGAAGGAGGGCCTCGCCGATGTGCCGCGGCTGCCGTTCGCGCCCGGCCCGCTGCCCCGCGTCGACACCCGCACCGTCGCCGTCACCTGGGCGGGACACGCCAGTTGGGTGGTGCGGGCCGGCGGCCTGACCGTCCTGACCGACCCGGTCTGGTCCCGCCGCATCATCGGCACCCCGGCCCGGATCACCCCCGTCGGCGTCCCCTGGGAGAGCCTGCCGGCCGTCGACGCCGTCGTCATCAGCCACAACCACTACGACCACCTCGACGCCCCCACCCTGCGCCGGCTCCCGCGCGACACCCCGGTGTTCGCGCCGGCCGGCCTCGGCCGCTGGTTCCGGCGCCGCCGGTTCACCCGCGTCACCGAGCTGGACTGGTGGGAGGCGGCCGAACTGTCCGGCGTCCGCTTCGACTTCGTACCGGCCCACCACTGGTCCAAGCGCAGCCTCACCGACACCTGCCGCTCCCTGTGGGGCGGCTGGATCCTCACCGACCCCGACGGACAGCGCGTCTACTTCGCGGGCGACACCGGCTACGGCCACTGGTTCTCCCGCATCGGGCAGCGCTACCCCGGCATCGACCTGGCGCTGCTGCCCATCGGCGCCTACGACCCCCGCTGGTGGCTCAGCGACGTCCACTGCGACCCGGAGGAGGCGGTACGGGCGGCCCGTGAGGTGGGGGCCCGCCGGATGGCGCCCATGCACTGGGGCACGTTCGTCCTCTCCGCGGAGCCCGTCCTCGAACCCCTCACACGCGTGCGGGCCGCCTGGCGGCGGGCGGGCCTGGCCCGCGAGGACCTGTGGGACATGCCGGTGGGAGGTTCACGGGTGCTGTAGGGCCGTGCCGCCCCGCGCCGCGGGTGTCTCAAGAGGCGCCTCCGTCACCCGCGGCCGGCGGCTCTCACCCGGCCGGCCGCTCGCGCACCCGGCGCCACAGTCCCGGCACCACGCTGATCAGCAGCGTCAGCGCCACCGCCGCGACGACGCCCTGCCACGGCTCCGGGAACAGCGAACCGCCGAGGATCCCGATCAGCTGGTAGGTCACCGCCCACGCCAGGCAGGCCGGCAGGTTCCCGCGCACGAACCGGCGCAGCGGCCAGTCGGCCATCAGGCACGCCAGCATGACCGGGATGCGGCCGGCGGGCACCAGCCGGGACAGCACCAGCACCGCCGTACCGTGGTCGGCGAGCTTCTCCTGGGCCCGTGCGAGCCGCTCCTCCGGGGCCCGCGAGCGGATCGCCGCCAGCCAGCGCGAGCCGTTCCTCGACCGCATCCCGCGCCGGCCCAGCCAGTACAGCGTCGCGTCCCCGCAGAACGCGGCCAGCGACGCCGTCACGAACACCAGCGCCAGCGAGAAGGGCGCCGTCTGATGGAAGGCGACCACGGCCGCCGAACTCACCAGCGCCCCCGTCGGCACCACCGGCACCAGCGCGCCGATCAGCACCAGCAGGAACAACGACGGGTAACCGAGCGCCTGTTGGGCCGACTCCGCCGGCGGAGCCGTCGTGGCGGCGGCCAGCGCCATCATCGCCGCACCTCGGGGCTCACGCTCTCACCGTGCGCGAGCCGGTGCACCACGACATCCGGCGCGCGCTCCGCCGCCAGGCGCACGAACTCCTCACCCGGCGCATGGAATTCATGGGGGCGCACGGCGTCCATCCCGATCGGCCAGTACGTGCCGTAGTGCACCGGCACCGCACTGCGAGGCGCCAGCCGGGCCAGCGCCTCCGCGGCCCGCCCCGCGTCCAGGTGCCC
>NZ_MUBA01000517.1 GCF_002154575.1 Streptomyces bobili | reverse complement strand
GCTTCGGCCCGCCCCCACCGCAGTACGCCCCCTCGGTACCGGAGGCCCCGGACTTCCTGGCGGTGGACAAGCACAACTCGGTCGTCGTCGACGCGTCGGGCGTGGGCTTCGACATGTACGACATCGTCGTCGACTTCCCCTGGGCCGAGATCCGCAGCGTCCACTACAGGGCAAGCCCCGATGGCAAGGCGCTCATGGTCGCCGTGGTCCATGTGGACGGCCGCGTCTACGAAGCCATGGTGAAAGCCAAACCACGGGAACGGCTGCGCGGCTGGTTCGCCCAACTGGCCTGGGTCCTCGGCTACTACCGCCCGGCGGGCTGACTCAGAGCAGGTGGTCGGCCTTGCCCGCCTTGATGTCGAGGATCATGGTCCGGAGCGCGTCACGGGAGTCGGTGAGGTAGGCGTCCTCAGCCCCGGCTATGGCGATGTAGGCGTTGCCTTCGGGGTCGGTACCGAGGCGGAAGCAACTGGCTCCCTCACCGCAGAAGGGCTCCTCCCACGTGATGCCGTCCATCTGACGTCTCCTCACAGGTTGTTGGCGATGTCCAGGATGAGGTCCCGGGAGGCTGCTGGCGAGAGCGCGATGCGCTCCATCCAGTCCAGGTGCGTACGGTACTTGGCCAACTGCGCCTCCCCACCGAGAAATTCCGGCCCGTGCGTACTGTCGACCTGCACGGTGTCCAACTGGGGCGCCGGGCCCTCCAGGTAGTTGAAGGTCTGCCCCGATCCGGGAAACGTACCGGCGGAGAACGGAATGACCAGCAGCCGCACGGACGGCCGCTCGGACACGGTGAGCAGGTACTCCAACTGGGCGCGAGCCATTTTGCGGCCCCCGAACTGCATCCGCGCGGCGGCCTCGTGCAGGACGCCCACGTACTGGGGTGCGTCCTCCCCCTCCAGTACCTGCTGCCGCTCGACCCGGAACGCCAGGCGCAAGGCGACCTCATGCTCCGGAAGCGGTGGCAGCACTGCCCGGAAGAGTTCGAGGGCGTGGTCGGTGGTCTGCAGCAGCCCTGGAATATGGGCGATGTGCACGGTCCGCATCCGCGTCGCGTAGGCCTCTGACTCCGCGATGTCCAGCAGGCCGGCCGGCAGCGCGCCTCGGTAACGCTCCCACCAGCCCCGTCGGTCTGGACGCGCCATGCTCACGAGACCTTCGATGTATGCCTGGTCCGAGCAGTCGCAGTTGCAGGCCAAGGTGCGCAACCGCTCCGGGCTGATGGAGCGGATGCCGGTCTCGAAGTTGGAGATCTTCGCACGGTCGAGGCCGAGCAGTCCGGCGGCCTGGTCGGCCGATATCCCCGCCGCCATCCGCATCTTCCGCAACTCGCTGCCCAGACGCTTCTGACGCTCGGTGGGTGTCGTCCTCGGAGGCATGCCGTTCCTTCCCGCGCGGTTCGTCAGCAGTCTGCCGTCAATCCGCGCCACCGGACCACGTTCGGGTCAATTTCCGTTCTCGAGTTGCAATTGAACCATCGGTGGTCCTACATTCAGTAACGCACCAGCTACGCAACAACAGTTGGCAGTGCACCGCGCGAGCCTGCCCGCTCGCTCCTTTCCCTGGGAGGGGCGGGCTCGCGCCAGGGAGACGAGCCACCGACTGCGCACGCCTGCCCATTCACCCGGAGGAGCCCGGCCATGCCCATGCCCCGTTGCCCGCTCGCCCCCGTCTTCCCCGCGGACTTCACCGCCCCGATGCCCGAAACCGTCTCGTACAGCCTCACCCTCCCCGCCGCCCTGGCGAGCCCCGCCCTCGCGCGAGCGACGGCCCGCGCGGTCCTCAAGGCCCACGACCTGCACGACATGCTGGACCCTGCTCTGCAAGCGGTGGGCGAACTGACGGCGGTGGCAGCCCAGTTCACGGAATCCGCGGACTTCTACCTCTCCCTCCGCTACCGCGCGGACACCCTCCGCGTGATCGTCTACGACAACCACCCCCGCCACACTCAGCCCCACCTGGCCAACGCCTGCGACACTCGCCGCCGCGCGGCACTTCGTGTGCTGGCCTGCGTCTGCCGGGCGTGCGACGGGGACTGGGGCTTCGGGGAGTCCCGAGAACCGGGCGGCGGCACGCGCATGTGGGCGAGGCTGCCGAGGGAGAGCGCGGCGACGTACGGAATGGGGAGGTAGCCGACAGTTCAGTGCGCCTCGGCCGCGAGATACACGCGGGTGCGCGTCAGCCGTATCGACGAGGCCCGGAACCGCATGCCGCCCTGTCCGCTGCCCAGTCTGACGGCGATCTCCTTGTCCGACACGGCCGTGATGTCGAAGCCCGCGGCCTCGGCCGGGCCCCAGCCGTCGACGACGAACCCGGTCAGACCGCCGAGGAGCAGGTAGAACTCCAAGCGGTTGTACGGCTTCTCCCGCCACTCGGGGCGAGGAGCCGACGGGAGGAGGCGGGTCTCGAACCCGAGGGTGGCCGAGTCGCCGCGTTCGTCGAGGTGCACGTAGAAGAGCTCGCACTGCTCGAGAGTGGGTGGGCATCCGGCATACAGCCCGCCAAGGAACCGGGAGTCCGTGAGAATCGACGCCCAGTCAGAGCCGCTCAAAGTGAACCGCCTCGCAGGGATCGGGGAGCGAGTCGTACCGCCGCGCGTCAATTCGGTTGACGAACATGCGCGGACCGCCGTCCGAGCCGTCGGAATTCATCCTGAAGGCACTCACGTGTCCCACGAGCACGGAGTCGCTGGAGTCGAACGACAAGTCGGCCCCGTCCCCGACGACCTCGACGCGGACTCTCCTGCCCTCGCCCATTGGCGTCACGGCGATCGCGGCGCCGGCGGGGGGCTTCCATACCCCGACCGAGAGATTCTCGACGGCCAAGAATTGCAGGTGACACTGCACCGTGTCCAAGCCGGCGTCCACCCACTCCCGTGGCGCCGATGCAGGGAAGTCGGGCAGATCGACGCGCAGGGTCACCGTGGGCCCACGCCAGTTGAGATTGACCGACCGAACTCTGACGACACCGCTGAATGCGGGGGTGACTCCGCCATAAACGGACCGCAACACCTCGCCGTTGGCGACCAGTGCGCCTACGGTTGGGCGGGGTGTGACGCTCATTCACGTTTTCTCGTTGCGGGACATGTCGAAGAGGTTGCCTCGATTTTCAGCTAAAGGTCACGGGTGGTTTTTGGCCCCGCTCTAGGATCTGAATGAAAACCCAATGTGCGGCTGACCGTAAATGAGATCTCGAGCAGTTGTTCCCGCTCCACGGATGGTACTTTATACTCGTGATTTTCGATGGATCTTAGAAATTCATGAGGCAGAGCAATTGAGTAATGCTGCACGTAGGAAGCCAGATCTAGGCGCCAAACCGATGATCCGTCGGTGAGTACAGACGATCCGCCAGGCACACGGAAGGCTCCGCGGATCGCATCTGTCGTCAGTTCCGTGACGTCGAGGACAGGGTGCCCTGAAAGCAGATATTGGGTCACGCGGTTTTGAGGGTATGACCCGGCTCCCGAGTCAGGGAGGGGGATTTCCTCTCCGTATTCTGTGAGGGTGGCATCTGTCAATTGTCGGTAAAATCCGATGAATCTCATTAATTCCCTCCGATGATGGGTAGGAAAATTCTCCAGTTGCCATCGTTGGCGATCTGAGGAATCTGCCCTGGTCCCAATATGGGGTTGGTGCCCACTTTGTCGGTGGGTGCCCGAACGGTTACACTCAATTCGTTCGCAATCTGTTGAGCAATTCCCGAGCTGTCGGCCCCTGAGTGACAAACCATAAGTCGAAGTGGCCCTCCATTATAGTTCGGGTTGTTTGTCACGGCGTCCACGATCTGGCCACCGTTCACGTTCCCTTCGGGGAACTCCAAGAAGGGGATGGAAGTAGCGCCGGTACAGGGGTCGTAGGTGCTCCGCCGTCCAACGAAAGAAAGTCGCGTGCGATGTTCGGTGGGGTGCGCTTCTCCGCCGTGGCCGCTCCGGTCATCTCCGCATAGCCGTCCAGTACGGACCTGCGGATGTGGGCCTTCGGACCGTCCCCCTGCTCAGTCATGCCTGGAATCAAAACATCGGCACGTTGCCGACCGCAACGACGGCCCGACGGAGGGCGATTCGGCGCGGCGGTCGGCAACTTCCGGCGGCAGAGGGACGCCTGGAGTGACTGGTCACCGTCCTCAGGGCGAGCCGTCCTCCGGGCTCCGTGCCGTTGTCACCCCCTCTGCGTTACGGCAGCCCGTGCACATGCGGCCCCACCGTGCTCGACCACGCGTTGCCCGCCGTCGCGTCCCAGTTGGTCGACCAGGTCATGGCGCCGCGCAGGTCGGGGTAGGTGCGGGACGGTTTGAAGGTGCCGCAGGCGGTGCCCTTGGTCAGGCAGTCCAGCGCGTTGTTGACGATGGTCGGGGAGACGTAGCCGCTGCCCGCGCCGCGGGTGGAGGCGGGAAGGCCGAGGCCCACCTGGGAGGGGGACAGGCCGCCTTCCAGCTGGATGCAGGCCAGGGCGGTGAGGAAGTCCACGGAGCCCTGGCTGTAGACCTTGCCGTCGCAGCCGAGCATGGAACCGCTGTTGTAGTACTGCATGTTGACGACCGTGAGGATGTCCTTCACGTTCAGGGCCGTCTGGAAGTAGGAGTTGGACGTCGACTGCATGTCGATGGTCTGTGGGGCCATGGTGAGGATGAGGGACGGCCCGGCCTTTGCCGACAGTGAGCGCAACGCCTGTGTCATGTACGTCGCGTTGAGGCCGTTCTCCAGGTCGATGTCGACGCCGTCGAAGCCGTACGTCTGCATCAGGGTGTGGAGGGAGTTGGCGAAGTTGGCCGCGGAGGTGGCGTCGTTGACGCTCACCGTGCCGCGTTCGCCGCCGACGGAGATGATGACCTTCTTGCCCGCGGCCTGCTTGGCCCTGATGTCGGCCTTGAACTGGTCGGCCGTGTAGCCGTTGAGGCCGGCCGAGTCGAGGGTGAAGGTGACCGCGCCGGGGGTCGTCGTCGCGTCGGCGAAGGCGACGGCGATGATGTCGTACTGGGCGGGGACGTCGGAGATCCGCTGGACCGTCGCGCCGTTGTTGAAGTTCTGCCAGTAGCCGGTCACGGCGTGCTTGGGCAGCGTGCCCCCGCCGCCTCCGCCGGTCGCGGCCGTACGGCCCGACACCGCGGCCGACTTCACGGACTCACCGGCCGCGTTCGTCGCGGTGACCTGGAAGGAGTACGAGGTGGCCGCCGCGAGCCCGGTCACGGTCGCCGAGGTGCCGGTAACCGCCGTCACCTTCGTGCCGTCCCGGTAGACGCTGTACCCGGTCGCGCCGGACACCGCGTTCCAGGCCAGCGTCACGGACGAGGACGTCGTGGCGGAGACCGTGAGGCCGGCCGGGGCGGACGGGACCGTCGGGGCGGGGTCGGTGCCTCCGCCGCCGTCGGGGCCGTGGACCGAGACGTCGTCGGCGAGGTAGGCGGTCTGGCCGTACCAACCGTGCAGGTAGACGGTGACGGACGTGGTCGACGCGCCGGTGGAGAACGTCGTCGACAGCTGCTTCCAGGCGGCGGAGTCCGGGGTCCAGGTGGAGACGTCGGTGGTGCCGGTGCCGGTCGCGCCGAGGTAGGTGTAGCCGCCCTGGACCCAGGCGCTCAGCGAGTAGGTGGAGTTGGGCTTCACGGCGACCGTCTGGGTGCAGCGGGCGTTGTCCTGCCCCGCCGGGGTCGCCTTCAGCGCGGCCGTGCCGCTGTGTACGGGGGAGGAGACGGTGGTGCCGCTGCCCGCGGAGCAGGTCCAGTTGCCGAGGCCGGACTCGAAGCCGGCGTTCCTGGCGTTGTTGACGTCCGCGGCGGACGCCTGGCCCGTTCCCGCGAGGGTGAGGGCGAGTGCGGCGGTGACGGCTCCCGACCAGAGCCGCGCCGATCTTTTAAGTGGGGACATGACAACAAGTTGGTCCAGACCAATTCCATTGTCAAGAGGTCCGCCCGTGGAGGACTCGTGTGGGCAACCTGCCCCGGTTTGAAGCGACTTGCGTGAAGATCCGTCGAGAGGCGGCCACGGAAAGCTGTTCTCCGGCCACAGGGGCGTGGATACAGTGCTGAGGTAGTCACGCAATGAAGTCACCTCGGAGCACCGGAGTAACTCCCGGTGGGCCGGACCGCGGGAATCGGGGAGCTGCGCGTGCCAACTGCCATTGCCGTGACCGGTGCCGATCTGGCCCTGCCGCCGCAGGACGAACGCACCGTGCCGGCCGCCGTGCTCGACGGCCTCGACCGCCGGCCCCTCGATCAGGCCGTCGCCGACGTCCAGACCCTTCTCGACCAGCACGGGCACCTCGTGGTCCTGTACTCGCGGGCCGTCCCCGCCGCCGTGGAACAGCGTCTGCACACCGTCCGCTCCCTCCTGGAGAGCGACCGCATCGCCCTGTTCCGGCCCGAACTGCCGCCACTCGGACTCGCCGTCCTGGCCCGCCAGTTGCGCCAGCTCGCCTCCTGCGACCTCAGCCCCGGCGTCCTCGCCTCGGCCGGCCGGCTGCTCACCCACTACATCCACGCCGGCGCGCTCCTCGCCTCCGTGGCCCGCCTCGACCGCGTCCCCGTCGGCCTGACCTCGCACGCCCGGTCCTGGATGCCGGGCAGCCAGTTCGCCGTACTGGCCCACCCGCAACCCCAGTTGGTGAAGGTCGGGCCGGACACGCTGCTGGACGGGCCCGAGTTCGGCACCTGGATGCTGGTCGGGCGGGGCCGCCTCCAGTCCGACTGGGTCACCGGCACCCTCGCGCCCGCCTGGCGGACCCAGGGACTGCGCGAGACGGAGGCACCCGCCGAATCCGCCGCCTGGTGGGGCACCGACAAGCTGATCGAGTTCTGCGCCTACCTGCCCGACCTCTCGGTCCTCTACCAACTCGTCACCTCGGTCCGTCAGACCGTCTGCCACTGGTGCGGCATCGACGTCATCGGCGACCTCTGCGTCTTCTGCTCCGCCACCCCGCCGCCTCGGGCGGCGGGCCGAT
>NZ_MUBA01000516.1 GCF_002154575.1 Streptomyces bobili | reverse complement strand
CCCGCACCCCCGTCCCTCGGCCGGCACCACCGTCCTCGTCACCCGCGACTCCACGCCTGTCGGCACCCTCACCCTCACCGACCGTCTCCGTCCCGCCGCCCCGGCCGCGACCGCCGCCCTGGCCGCGCTGACCGGCACCACCCCCGTCCTGCTCACCGGCGACAACGCGCCCGCCGCCGCCCGGGTCGCCGAGGCCACCGGCATCACGGACGTGCGCGCGGAGCTGTTCCCCGAGGACAAGGTGAACGCCGTCCGCGATCTTCAACTCGCGGGCCGCAAGGTGCTGTTCGTCGGCGACGGGGTCAATGACGCACCCGCGCTCGCCGCCGCCCACTCGGGTCTGGCGATGGGCCGGGCGGGTTCCGACCTGGCGCTGGAGACGGCGGACGCCGTCGTGGTCCGCGACGACCTCACGGCGGTAGCGGCGGTCGTACGGCTCTCACGGACCGCGCGCCGGCTGGTGCTGCAGAACCTGGTGATCGCGGGTACCTTCATCACCGTCCTAGTCCTCTGGGGCCTCGTCGGCCACCTCCCGCTGCCGCTCGGTGTGGCCGGTCACGAGGGGTCGACCGTGCTGGTCGGGCTCAACGGGTTGCGGCTCCTGCGGGAGCGCGCCTGGCAGGGGTGATCGGCGTCGGTGCTGGACAGGCGAGGTCGATGTCGGATTCTCGCCAGCGTCGGACGGGCCGGTGGCCGATGCTGGACACATGCTGAACGGGATGTACACCGACCGGGAGCGCTGTGTGCGCGCCGTGCAGTCCAAGGACGCGCGGTTCGACGGGTGGTTCTTCACCGCGGTCCTGACCACCGGCATCTACTGCCGGCCGAGCTGTCCGGTGGTGGCGCCGAAACCGGAGAACATGGTTTTTCACGCCAGTGCCGCCGCCTGTCAGCAGGCGGGCTTCAGGGCCTGCAAGCGTTGCCGGCCCGACACGAGCCCCGGCTCCCCGGAGTGGAACAGGCGGGCCGACCTCGTCGCCCGCGCCATGCGGCTGATCGCCGACGGTGTGGTGGACCGGGAGGGCGTTCCCGGACTCGCCGGGCGCCTCGGCTACAGCACCCGCCAGGTGGAGCGCCAACTCCTTGCCGAACTGGGCGCGGGTCCGCTGGCGTTGGCGCGCGCCCAGCGGGCCCAGACCGCCCGCCTGCTGGTGGAGTCCACCCAACTGTCCATGGCGGACGTGGCGTTCGCGGCGGGGTTCGCTTCCGTCCGTACGTTCAACGACACGGTGCGTGAGGTCTTCGCCCTCTCCCCGACCGAGCTGCGCGCCCGCGTCCCGAAGCGGAACGACGCCACCGCGGCGGCACTCCGCAGCCTGCCCCTGCCCCTGCCCCTGCACGCTCTGCCGCCGCACACTCCGACGCCCCGCACGCCGCCGCCCGGCACCACCGAGACACCGGGCGCTCCCGTCGTCACCCCCG
>NZ_MUBA01000515.1 GCF_002154575.1 Streptomyces bobili | reverse complement strand
GGTCCCAGGGCAGGACCTCCTCGTAGCCGCGCTCACGGGTGGTGTACCAGTCGACGTCGACGCCGAAGGGGGCCAGGGCCTTCTCGGCGCTGCTCATCCAGCGGTCGTAGGAGAAGTGTTCGCGCCAGCCGTCGAAGCGGCCGCCGTCCTCGTAGACCGCGCGGATGACGGCGCCGATGCGGCGGTCGCCCCGGGACAGCAGGCCCTCGACGATGCCGGGCTTGCCGTCGTGGTAGCGGAAGCCGATCGAGCGGCCGTACTTCTTGTCGCCGCGGATCTTGTCGCGGAGCTTCTCCAGGCGGGCGTCCGTCTCCTCGGCGGAGAGCTGCGGCGCCCACTGGAACGGGGTGTGGGGCTTGGGCACGAAGCCGCCGATGGAGACCGTGCAGCGGATGTCGTTGGCGCCGGAGACCTCGCGGCCCTTCTGGATCACACGGGTCGCCATGTCGGCGATCTGCAGGACGTCCTCGTCGGTCTCCGTCGGCAGACCGCACATGAAGTACAGCTTCACCTGGCGCCAGCCGTTGCCGTACGCGGTGGCGACGGTCCTGATCAGGTCCTCTTCCGAGACCATCTTGTTGATGACCTTGCGCAGGCGCTCGGAGCCGCCCTCGGGGGCGAAGGTGAGGCCGGACCGGCGGCCGTTGCGCGTCAGTTCGTTGGCCAGGTCGACGTTGAAGGCGTCCACGCGGGTGGACGGCAGCGAGAGGCCGATCTTGTCTTCCGTGTAGCGGTCGGCGAGGCCCTTGGCGATCTCGCCGATCTCGCTGTGGTCCGCGGAGGACAGGGAGAGGAGGCCGACCTCCTCGAAGCCCGTCGCCTTCAGGCCCTTGTCCACCATGTCGCCGATGCCGGTGATGGAACGCTCGCGCACCGGGCGGGTGATCATGCCGGCCTGGCAGAAGCGGCAGCCGCGGGTGCAGCCGCGGAAGATCTCCACCGACATCCGCTCGTGGACCGTCTCGGCCAGCGGGACGAGGGGCTGCTTGGGGTAGGGCCACTCGTCGAGGTCCATGACCGTGTGCTTCGACACGCGCCACGGGACTCCCGACCTGTTGGGCACGGTCCGGGCGATGCGGCCGTCCGGCAGGTACTCGACGTCGTAGAAGCGCGGGATGTACACGCCGCCGGTCTTCGCCAGGCGGAGGAGCACCTCCTCGCGGCCACCCGGCCGGCCCTCGGCCTTCCACTGCCGGATGATCTTCGTCATGTCGAGCACGGCCTGCTCGCCGTCGCCGATGACCGCCGCGTCGATGAAGTCGGCGATCGGCTCGGGGTTGAAGGCCGCGTGGCCGCCGGCCAGCACGATCGGGTCGTCGAGTCCGCGGTCCTTGGACTCCAGCGGGATGCCCGCCAGGTCCAGCGCGGTCAGCATGTTCGTGTAGCCCAGCTCGGTGGAGAAGGACAGGCCGAACACGTCGAAGGCCTTCACCGGGCGGTGGCCGTCCACGGTGAACTGCGGGACGTGATGCTCGCGCATCAGGGCCTCCAGGTCCGGCCACACGCTGTACGTGCGCTCGGCGAGGACGCCCTCCTGCTCGTTGAGGACCTCGTACAGGATCATGACGCCCTGGTTGGGCAGTCCGACCTCGTACGCGTCCGGGTACATCAGCGCCCAGCGGACGTCGCAGGACTCCCAGGGCTTGACCGTGGAGTTGAGCTCGCCGCCGACGTACTGGATCGGCTTCTGCACGTGC
>NZ_MUBA01000514.1 GCF_002154575.1 Streptomyces bobili | reverse complement strand
GCGCGGCATGCCGCGCACCACGTCCACGCCCGGCCGCATGGCTCGTCGCGTGGGTGATGTCGGCGCGTGCGCTGTCGGCCCGCCGTGCGCTGTCGGCCCGCCGCGCGGACCGGCGTCATCGCGGCGTCACTGCGCCGCGCGTTCCGCCGTGAGATAGGTGATCACCATGTCGCCGAGCATGGCGCGGTAGTGCTCGCGCTGGGCCGGGTCGACCAGATCGCGCCCGAACAGGGCGCCGAAGGTGTGCCGGTTGGCCACCCGGAAGAAGCAGAACGCGCTGATCATCGCGTGCAGATCGACGGCGTCGACGTCGGCCGTGAACAGGCCGGACTCCTGCCCGGAGGCCAGGATGCGACGGATCACGTCGAGGGCGGGGGAACCGATCTTCCCGAGCTTCTCGGAGGCGGCGATGTGCTCGGCGCCGTGGATGTTCTCGATGCTGACCAGGCGGATGAAGTCGGGGTGCTGTTCGTGATGGTCGAAGGTCAGCTCCGCCAGCCGGCGGATGGCCGCGACCGGGTCCAGGTGCTCCACGTCGAGTTGCTGCTCGGTGTCCCGGATCACGCCGTACGCCCGCTCCAGCACGGCGGTGAACAGCTGCTCCTTGCCGCCGAAGTAGTAATAGATCATGCGCTTGGTGGTGCGGGTGCGGGCGGCGATCTCGTCGACGCGGGCGCCGTCGTATCCGGCCCGCGCGAACTCCTGGGTGGCCACGTCGAGGATCTCGGCCTGGGTGCGGGCGGCGTCGCGGATCCGCCCGTTGGGTCGTGCCGGTTCGTCGACGCTGGTCATCGGGTTCCTTCGGGCGTAGGCGGGCTTGGCGGGCTTCCTTCGGCGTGCCGTGATTCTAGAAGCCCTCGTGCCCCTCGTACGGAGAGGTCTTCCCCCGCGCCCCGCCTCGGTGCTATGACTAACTCACCGGTTCGTACATTAGGGCTTGTCCGCTTCGCCTGTTCAGGAGGTCCGCCGTGACCAAGGATGTGTCCCACGGGACGCAGGACTCGTATCTCGTCGCGCTGATCGGCTCCGGCATCGGCCCGTCGCTCAGCCCGGCGTTGCACGAGCGGGAGGCGGACCGGCAGGGCCTGCGATATGTGTACCGGCTGCTCGACATCGACGTCCTCGGTGTGCCGCCCGAGGCGGTGGGCGATCTGGTGCGGGCCGCGCGCGACCTCGGTTTCGACGGCCTGAACATCACGCACCCGTGCAAGCAACTCGTCATCCCTCACCTCGACGGGCTCGCGCCGCAGGCCGAGGCACTGGGCGCGGTCAACACCGTCGTCTTCGAGGACGGCCGGGCCGTCGGCCACAACACGGACGTCACCGGTTTCGCCGCATCCTTCGCCCGTGGCCTGCCCGACGCACCGCTGGAGCGGGTGGTGCAGCTCGGCGCGGGCGGCGCGGGCGCGGCCGTCGCGCACGCCACCCTCACCCTCGGCGCCGGCCGGGTCACCGTCGTGGACGCGTTCCCCGAACGGGCCGCCGCCCTCGCCGACTCCCTCAACCGGCACTTCGGCGCGGGCCGGGCGGACTCGACCACCCCGGACCGCCTCGCGCGACTGCTGGCGCGGGCCGACGGCGTCGTGCACGCCACTCCGACGGGCATGGCCGCGCACCCCGGCCTGCCCTTCCCGGCAGAGTTTCTGCACGCCGGACTCTGGGTCGCCGAGGTCGTCTACCGGCCTCTGGAGACCGAGCTGCTGCGCACCGCCCGCGCGCAGGGCTGCGCCGTTCTGGACGGGGGAGGGATGGCCGTCTTCCAGGCCGCGGACGCGTTCCGGCTCTTCACCGGTCAGGAACCCGACAGCACGCGCATGCTCGCGGACATCGCCGAACTGGCGGGCGCGGTACCGGTCCCCGACTAGCAGCCCCCAGCAGCCAGGAAGAAGGAAGAGGTACCCCGCGTGCGTACGTCCATCGCCACCGTCTCCCTGAGCGGTTCTCTGACGGAGAAGCTCACGGCCGCGGCCCGTGCGGGCTTCGACGGCGTCGAGATCTTCGAGAACGACCTGCTCGCCAGCCCCCTCACCCCCGAGGAGGTCCGCGCCCGCTGCGCCGACCTCGGCCTCACCATCGACCTCTACCAGCCGATGCGGGACATCGAGGCCGTGCCCGCCGACGAGTTCGCCCGCAATCTGCGTCGCGCCCGCGCCAAGTTCGCCGTGATGAACCGGCTCGGCGCCGACACCGTCCTGGTCTGTTCCAGCGTCTCCCCCCTCGCCGTGGACGACGACGCCCTCGCCGCCGGACAACTCGCCCGACTCGCCGACCTGGCACAGGACTTCGGCGTCCGGGTCGCCTACGAGGCGCTCGCCTGGGGACGTCACGTCAGCACGTACGACCACGCCTGGCGGATCGTCGAGACGGCCGGACATCCCGCGCTCGGCACCTGCCTGGACAGCTTCCACATCCTCTCCCGCGGCTCCGACCCCAAGGCGATCGGGGACATCCCCGGCGAGAAGATCTTCTTCCTCCAGCTCGCCGACGCCCCGCTGCCCGCGATGGACGTCCTCCAGTGGTCCCGCCACCACCGCCGATTCCCCGGCCAGGGCGGTTTCGACGTGGCGGGTCTGCTGCGGCACGTGCTGCGCGCCGGGTACGACGGTCCGCTCTCGCTGGAGGTCTTCAACGACGTGTTCCGGCAGGCCGAGGCCGGCCCGACCGCCGTGGACGCCCGCCGCTCCCTGCTCGTCCTCCAGGAAGAGGTGGGCCTCGGCGCCCTGCCCCCGCCGGTCGTCCCCACCGGGGTCGCCTTCGCCGAACTCGTCACCCCGGACGCCGAGCCCGTCACCTCCCTCCTCGGCGCCCTCGGCTTCGCCCGTACCGCCCGGCACCGCAGCAAACCCGTCGACCTGTGGGAGCGGGGCGAGGCCCGCGTCCTGGTCAACACCGGTCCGGCCACCCTCCCTCACGCCCGGCGAGGTCCGGGCGGGGGGACCGCGGCCGACGGCACCCGCCTGGCCGCCGTCGGCCTGGAGTCCCCCGACCCGGCCGGCGCCGCCCGCCGCGCCGAGGCCCTCCTCACCCCCGTCCTGCCCCGCCGCCGCGCCGACGGGGACGCCCCGCTGGACGCCGTCTCCGCCCCCGACGGCACCGAACTCTTCCTGTGCGCGACGAACCGGCCGCAACTGCCGGACTGGCGCGCCGACTTCACGGACCTGCCGGGCATCGCCGCCGCGCGGGACGGTGTCCGTATCGACCACCTCTCCCTCACCCAGCCCTGGCACCACTTCGACGAGGCCGTCCTCTTCCACCGAGCCGTCCTCGGCCTCGACGCCCAGGAGAGCGTCGACGTCGCCGACCCCTACGGCCTGCTGCGCAGCCGTGCCGTCAGCACCGCCGACGGTGCCGTCCGTATCCCCCTCACGGTCGGCGCCGCGCCCGGTGACGACACGGCCCACGCCCGGCACATCGCCCTGGGCACCCCCGACGTGGTCGCGGCCGCCCGCCGCTTCACCGAGGCGGGCGGCCGGCTCCTGCCGATCCCCGCGAACTACTACGACGACCTCGCGGCCCGCTACGAGTTCACCGACGCCGAGCTGGCGACGTACCGCGAACTGGGCATCCTCTACGACCGGGACGCGCACGGTGTCTTCCGGCACTGCTACACGCGCACCGTAGGCCGCGTCTTCATCGAACTCGTCCAGCGCGACGGCGGCTACCAGGGCTACGGCGCCGCGAACGCGCCGGTACGACTGGCCGCCCAGCACACCGCCCGCTGACCCGGCCTACTGGCACCGATCTGCTGACGTCGCCCGGCCTACTGGCGGCTGACCGTCCTCGTCACGCCGGCGACGACGGTCGTGGCGAGGATCCAGCCGGTGAGGATCAGGACGTACGACAGGCTCTGGTGCCAGCCGGACGGGGCGAACGCGGCCTCCTGGCCGAAGGAGATGACCGGCAGCAGCAGGTCGAGGGTGTAGAAGACCGGGTTGAACTCGGGGGCCTCGGCGGCCTTGAGCGCACGCGGGTGCTCCAGCGCGAACGCGACCGACCCGGCCGCCAGCAGCGACAGCAGCCATACGGCGGCCCGCAGCGGGCGGAATCCGTAGCCGACGGCCGCGTCCTGGAGGCGCCCCCACAGCCGGCCGTACCAGGGGAGCGTGCCCCGGTGGCGGCGCAGCTTGGCGAGCTGCACCAGCCGGGCGGCCCGGTCGTCGCCGGTGTTGCGGTAGGCGGCGGTGAGCTGCTCGTAGGCGTGCGGGTCGAACGCGCCGTCGTCGCGTTCCAGCATCGGCAGCCGCCGTTCGGCGGGCTCGTGCGGGGTGAGAAAGGTGTAGGTGAGGTCGAGGAGGCGCACCTGGGTGGGCAGCATCTCCGGTTCCAGGTGGAGCTGGTTGATCACGGCGCGGCGCAGGTTGAGCCGGCCCTGGACCGGCGGGCCCCCGCGCAGCAGCATCTCGCCGATCGTGCAGCTGCTGGCGCGCAGGGCGGTGTCGCCGGGGGCGTGGAGCGTCGCGTACAGCAGGTCGAGCCGGCCGGGTATGCGGGCGCCCCGCAGGTCGATCCGGCCGTGGGCGCGCAGGCGGCGGCCCAGGAGGTTGGCGCCGACGCCGAGGGACTCCGCGTCCAGGACGTGCCCGCCGGGGTTGCCGAGTTCGGCTTCCTCGAGGTCGATCGAGCCGGCCACGCTCGCACCGTCGAGGCGGATCAGTCCGCGGGTGCGCAGGCCTCGGGCGCAGAGGTCGTCCTCGACGGAGATCTGGTTGAGCTGGAGCGCGGGCTGTGCGGGGTCGTCCGTCGTGATGTCGGCCCGGTCGACGAACAGTGCCCCGGCGATCTGCGCCCCGGCCAGGTGCACGGGGCCACTGATCCGGCAGCCCGTGAGCCGTACGCTGCCCTCGATCCGGGTCCGCGGGGCTGCGAGGCCCGGCAGCTCCGAGCCGCTCAGGTTGAGGTAGTTCAGCTGGGCGCCGGACAGCCGGGGCACGCTGTCGAAGCGGCACCGGAGCAGGCGGACGACGCTGTCGACGGTCGCGTTGCGCAGGTCGAGGACACCGGTGATGTGCGCGCCCACCAGTTTGAGCGCGGCTATCTCCCCTGGTTCGCGGGGGCCGTTGAGAAGCAGGGCGCGCAACACGGACGCTCGCAGGCTCGGTTCGGGACCGTCCTGCGGGTCCGGACCGCCGAGGTCGACGTCCGTCCCTGTGGCGAAGGCCCGCCAGACGCGCTGTTCGGCCGGTGTCAGATCGTTGATCTCCATCAGCCGCGACTCTGGCGGGCCCTCTGCACGGTGTCAACCGCATGCCGAGCCGGCTACCACCTGGCTTTGGCCGGCTCGGACAACTGCCCTTCGACAGGCGGCAGTCCGAGCCGACGAGCCGTCAGCACACCTACTTGGCCGACTCGACCGCGTGGCCGCCGAACTGGTTGCGCAGCGCGGCGATCATCTTCATCTGCGGTGAGTCCTCCTGACGGGAGGCGAACCGCGCGAACAGGGACGCCGTGATCGCCGGGAGCGGCACGGAGTTGTCGATGGCCGCCTCGACGGTCCAGCGGCCCTCGCCGGAGTCCTCGGCGTAGCCGCGCAGCTTGTCGAGGTGCTCGTCGTCGTCGAGGGCGTTGACCGCGAGGTCGAGGAGCCAGGACCGGATGACGGTCCCTTCCTGCCAGGAGCGGAACACCTCGCGGACGTCGGTGACCGAGTCCACCTTCTCCAGCAGCTCCCAGCCCTCGGCGTAGGCCTGCATCATGGCGTACTCGATGCCGTTGTGAACCATCTTGGAGAAGTGCCCGGCGCCGACCTTGCCCGCGTGGACATAGCCGTACGGGCCCTCCGGCTTGAGCGCGTCGAAGATCGGGCGCAGCCGGTCGACGTGCTCCTTCTCGCCGCCGACCATCAGCGCGTAACCGTTCTCCAGGCCCCACACGCCGCCGGAGACGCCCGCGTCGACGAAGCCGATGCCCTTGGCGCCCAGTTCCGCGGCGTGCTTCTCGTCGTCCGTCCAGCGGGAGTTGCCGCCGTCCACGACGGTGTCGCCGGCCTCCAGGAGGGCGCCCAGCTCGTCGACGACGGACTGCGTGGCGGCGCCGGCCGGGACCATCACCCAGACGGTGCGCGGCGCCTGGAGGCTCTCCACGAGTTCGGCGAGGCCGCTCACGTCGGACAGGTCGGGGTTGCGGTCGTAGCCGACGACGGTGTGGCCGGCGCGGCGGATGCGCTCCCGCATGTTGCCGCCCATCTTGCCGAGACCGATCAGACCCAGCTGCATGTCAGTGCACTTCCTTCAGTTCACGGTAGGCGGCCACGAGGGCGGCGGTGGAGGCGTCCAGGCCGGGGACGTCGGCGCCCTCGGTCAGTGCCGGTTCGACGCGCTTGGCGAGGACCTTGCCCAGCTCCACGCCCCACTGGTCGAAGGAGTCGATGTCCCAGACCGCGCCCTGGACGAACACCTTGTGCTCGTAGAGGGCGATGAGCTGGCCGAGGACCGACGGGGTCAGCTCGCGGGCCAGGATCGTGGTGGTGGGGTGGTTGCCCTGGAAGGTGCGGGGCGCGACCTGCTCCTCGGGTACCCCTTCGGCGCGGACCTCGTCGGGGGTCTTGCCGAAGGCCAGTGCCTGCCCCTGCGCGAACAGGTTGGCCATCAACAGGTCGTGCTGCGCCTTGAGTTCCTCGCTCAGTTCACCGACGGGGCGGGCGAAGCCGATGAAGTCCGCCGGGATCAGCCTGGTGCCCTGGTGGATCAACTGGTAGTACGCGTGCTGCCCGTTGGTCCCCGGAGTGCCCCACACCACGGGACCGGTCTGCCACTCCACGGGCCTGCCCGCACGGTCCACGGACTTGCCGTTGGACTCCATGTCGAGCTGCTGGAGATAGGCGGTGAACTTCGACAGGTAGTGGCTGTACGGCAGCACCGCGTGCGACTGCGCGTCGAAGAAGTTGCCGTACCAGACCCCCAACAGGCCGAGCAGCAGCGGGGCGTTGGCCTCAGGCGGCGCCGTACGGAAGTGCTCGTCGACGAGGTGGAAGCCGTCGAGCAGCTCGCGGAAACGGTCCGCACCGATGGCGATCATCAGCGACAGGCCGATCGCCGAGTCGAACGAGTAGCGGCCCCCGACCCAGTCCCAGAACTCGAACATGTTGGCCGGGTCGATGCCGAACCCGGTGACCTTCTCGGCGTTCGTCGACAGCGCGACGAAATGCTTCGCGACCGCCTTCTCGTCCCCGCCCAGACCGTCCAGCAGCCAGGTGCGGGCCGAGGTCGCGTTGGTGATCGTCTCGATGGTGGTGAACGTCTTCGACGCGACGATGAACAGCGTCTCCGCCGGGTCCAGGTCACGCACGGCCTCGTGCAGGTCGGCGCCGTCCACGTTCGACACGAAGCGGAACGTCAGCGAGCGGTCGGTGAACGCCCGCAGCGCCTCGTACGCCATCGCCGGCCCCAGGTCGGAGCCGCCGATACCGATGTTGACGACGTTGCGGATGCGCCTGCCGGTGTGACCGGTCCACTCGCCCGAGCGGACCCGCCCGGCGAAACCGGCCATCCGGTCCAGCACGGCGTGCACCGCCGGGACGACGTTCTCCCCGTCCACCTCGATCACCGCCCCGCGCGGAGCACGCAGGGCGGTGTGCAGCACGGCCCGGTCCTCGGTGACGTTGATCCGCTCACCACGGAACATCGCGTCCCGCAGCCCGAACACACCGGTGGCGGCGGCGAGTTCGTGCAGCAGTGCGAGGGTCTCGTCGGTGATCAGGTGCTTGGAGTAGTCGATGCGCAGGTCTCCGACGCGTACGACGTACCGCTCGGCGCGATCGGGGTCCGCCGCGAACAGCTCGCGCAGAGGCGCCTGCCACTGGGCGCGGTGCTCCTCCAGCGCGGCCCACTCAGGGCGCCGCGTGAGCAGGGGGGTGTCAGACATGGGAGGGGGTCTCCTTGGTGCCCTCGCCCCGCAGGGCGATGGCGTACATCTCGTCCGCGTCGAGGCGCCGCAGCTCCTCGGCGATCAGTTCGGAGGTGGGGCGGACCTTCAGCGCGAGGGTGCGCGAGGGCTGGCCGGGCAGTGACAGCGTGGCCAGCGGGCCCTCGGGGCGGTCGATGACGACCTCGCCGTTGTCGGTGCCGAGCCGGACGGCCGTGACGACCGGGCCCGCGGTCTCCACCCGCGCCACCGACACGTTCAGCCGGGCCTCCAGCCAGCGCGCGAGCAGCTCCGCACTGGGGTTGTCGGCCTCGCTCTCCACGGCCGCCGACACGATCGGCGTCCGCGCCTGGTCCAGTGCCGCCGCGAGCATCGAGCGCCACGGCGTCAGCCGGGTCCACGCCAGGTCGGTGTCGCCGGGCGCGTACGACTTCACGCGCGCCTCCAGGGCCTGCAAGGGCCGCTCGACGGCGTACATGTCGGTGATCCGGCGCTGCGCGAGCGCGCCCAGCGGGTCCTTGACCGGGTGCTGCGGCGCGTCCACCGGCCACCACACGACGACCGGGGCGTCCGGCAGCAGCAGCGGCAGCACCACGGAGTCGGCGTGCTCCGACACCTCGCCGTACGTGCGCAGGATGACGGTCTCGCCGGTGCCGGCCTCGGAACCCACCCGGACCTCGGCGTCGAGGCGCGACTGCGTGCGCTCGCGGGGGGTGCGGGCGTGCCGCTTGATGACGACCAGGGTGCGCGAGGGGTGCTCGTGCGAGGCCTCCTCGGCCGCCTTGATCGAGTCGTAGGCGTTCTCCTCGTCCGTGACGATCACCATCGTCAGGACCATGCCCACGGCCGGTGTGCCGATGGCGCGGCGACCCTGCACCAGCGCCTTGTTGATCTTGCTTGCCGTGGTGTCGGTCAGGTCGATCTTCATGGCCTGCGCCAGCTCCGTCCGTCTTGTGCGAGCATCTCGTCGGCTTCCTCGGGTCCCCAGCTGCCCGAGGCGTACTGCGCGGGCCTGCCGTGCCGTGCCCAGTACTCCTCGATCGGGTCGAGGATCCTCCAGGACTCTTCCACTTCCTGGTGGCGGGGGAACAGGTTGGCGTCGCCGAGCAGCACGTCCAGGATGAGGCGCTCGTACGCCTCGGGGCTGGACTCCGTGAAGGACTCGCCGTAGGCGAAGTCCATCGTCACGTCCCGGATCTCCATCGACGTGCCCGGCACCTTGGAGCCGAAGCGGACCGTGACGCCCTCGTCGGGCTGGACCCGGATGACGATGGCGTTGGCGCCGAGTTCCTCGGTGGCGGTGGAGTCGAAGGGGGAGTGCGGCGCCCGCTGGAACACGACCGCGATCTCGGTGACCCGGCGGCCCAGCCGCTTGCCGGTGCGCAGGTAGAACGGCACGCCCGCCCAGCGGCGGTTGTCGACGTTCAGCCGGACGGCCGCGTAGGTGTCGGTCGTGGACGACGGGTCGATGCCGTCCTCCTCCAGATAGCCGCGCACCTTCTCGCCGCCCTGCCAGGCGCCCGCGTACTGCGCCCGCACGGTGTGCCGGCCGAGGTCCTCCGGCAGCTTCACGGCCTTGAAGACCTTCAGCTTCTCGGCGAGCAGCGAGGCCGCGTCGAAGGAGGCGGGCTCCTCCATCGCGGTCAGCGCCATCAGCTGGAGCAGGTGGTTCTGGATGACGTCACGCGCCGAACCGATGCCGTCGTAGTACCCGGCCCGGCCGCCGATGCCGATGTCCTCGGCCATCGTGATCTGGACATGGTCCACGTACGAACGGTTCCAGATCGGCTCGAACATCTGGTTGGCGAAGCGCAGCGCCAGGATGTTCTGGACGGTCTCCTTGCCCAGGTAGTGGTCGATGCGGAACACCTGGTCCGGCTCGAACACGTCGTGCACGATCGCGTTGAGTTCCTGGGCGCTCGACAGGTCGTGCCCGAACGGCTTCTCGATGACCCCCCGTCGCCACGACCCGTCGGGGGCGTTCGCCAGGCCGTGCTTCTTCAGCTGCTCGACGACCTTGGGGAAGAACTTCGGCGGTACGGAGAGATAGAAGGCGAAGTTGCCGCCGGTGCCGCGGGAGTGGTCCAGCTCCTCGACGGCGTCGCGCAGCTGCTTGAACGCCGTGTCGTCGTCGAAGTCGCCGGGGATGAACCGCATGCCCTCGGCGAGCTGCTGCCAGACCTCCTCGCGGAACGGCGTGCGCGCGTGCTCGCGCACCGCGTCGTGGACTACCTGCGCGAAGTCCTGGTCCTCCCAGTCGCGGCGCGCGAAACCGACGAGCGAGAAGCCCGGCGGGAGCAGGCCGCGGTTGGCGAGGTCGTAGACGGCGGGCATCAGCTTCTTGCGGGACAGGTCGCCGGTCACGCCGAAGATGACGAGCCCGGACGGGCCGGCGATACGGGGCAGGCGCCGGTCGCGGGCATCCCGCAGCGGGTTGTCCCAGGCGGTGTCGATGCCGGCAGTGCTCATTCCGCGTCAACTCCCTCGGTGTCGAGTCCTTCGGTGCCGGGTTCCCCCGTGCCGGGTTCCCTGGTGTCGAGCGACTTCGTGACCGCGTCCAGCAGGTCCTGCCACGCCACCGCGAACTTGGCGACGCCCTCGTCCTCCAACCGGGTGACGACCTCCTCGTAGGAGATGCCCAGCGCCTCCACGGCGGCGAGGTCCGCGCGGGCCTGCGCGTAGCCGCCGGTGACCGTGTCGCCGGTGATGACGCCGTGGTCCGCGGTGGCGTTCAGCGTGGCCTCCGGCATGGTGTTGACGGTGCCGGGCGCCACGAGTTCGTCGACGTACAGCGTGTCCTTGTATGCAGGATCCTTCACACCGGTGGATGCCCACAGTGGACGCTGCTTGTTGGCCTTCGCTCCGGTGAGGGCGGTCCAGCGGTCACCGCCGGGTGCCGAACCGTCGACGGGGCCGAACGTCTCCTCGTAGGCCTGGTAGGCCAGGCGTGCGTTGGCGAGCGCGGCCCGGCCCTTGAGCGCGAGGGCCTCTTCGGTGCCGAGGACGGTGAGGCGCTTGTCGATCTCGGCGTCGACGCGGGAGACGAAGAAGGAGGCGACGGAGTGGATCGTCGACAGGTCGATGCCCCTCGCGGCTGCCTTCTCCAGGCCGGCCAGGTAGGCGTCCATGACCTCGCGGTAGCGCTCCAGCGAGAAGATCAGCGTGACGTTGACGCTGATGCCCAGGCCGATGACCTCGGTGATCGCCGGGAGACCGGCCTTCGTCGCCGGGATCTTGATCATGACGTTGGGGCGGTCGACGAGCCAGGCGAGCTGCTTGGCCTCGGCGATGGTGGCCGCGGTCTCGTGGGCCAGACGGGGGTCCACCTCGATGGAGACGCGGCCGTCACGGCCACCCGTGGATGTGTATACAGGATTCAGGATATCGGCGGCAGCGCGCACGTCGGCGGTCGTCATCATCCGTACGGCCTCGTCGACCGTGACGCCCCGTACGGCGAGGTCGGTCAACTGCTCCTGGTAGCCCTCGCCGGAGCCGATGGCGGCCTGGAAGATCGACGGGTTGGTGGTGACGCCGACCACGTGCCGCGTGGCGACGAGCGCGGCGAGGTTGCCGGACGTGATCCGCTTGCGGGACAGGTCGTCCAGCCAGATCGAGACGCCTTCGTCGGAGAGGCGCCGCAGGGCTCCCGCGTCGGCGGTGGCTTCGGTCACTGTGATCATCTTCTTTCTGGCGATCGGATCAGCCGCGCGCGTGGGGCGCGCTCGGGAGGGAATCGAGCACGGCGCGGGCGGTCGCGGCGACGTTCTCAGGGGTGAAGCCGAACTCGGCGAACAGCGTGCGGGCGTCGGCGGAGGCGCCGAAGTGCTCCAGGGAGACGATCCGTCCCGCGTCGCCCACGAAGCGGTGCCAGGTGAGGCCGATGCCCGCCTCGACGGCGACCCGGGCCTTCACCGACGGCGGCAGGACGCGTTCGCGGTACGTGCGCGGCTGCTCCTCGAACCACTCCACCGACGGCATCGACACCACCCGGGTGCCGATCCCCTCCGCCTCCAGCGTCTCCCGCGCGGCGACCGCGAGGTGCACCTCGGAGCCGGTGGCGATCAGGACGACGTCCGGGGTGTCCTTCGAGGACTCCCTCAGGACGTAACCGCCCTTCGCCGCCTCCGGGTTGGGCGCGTAGGTGGGCACGCCCTGTCGGGTGAGGGCCAGGCCGTGCGGGGCCGGGCGGGTGCCGTGCCGGCGGAGGATCTCGGCCCAGGCGATGGCCGTCTCGTTGGCGTCGGCGGGGCGTACGACGTTCAGGCCGGGGATGGCGCGCAGCGAGGCGAGGTGCTCGACCGGCTGGTGGGTGGGGCCGTCCTCGCCGAGACCGACCGAGTCGTGCGTCCAGACGTACGTCACCGGCAGCTGCATCAGCGCCGACATGCGCACGGCGTTGCGCATGTAGTCGGAGAACACCAGGAACGTACCGCCGTAGATCCGGGTGTTGCCGTGCAGGGCGATGCCGTTCATCTCGGCGGCCATCGAGAACTCGCGGATGCCGAAGTGGACCGTGCGGCCGTACGGGTCGGCCTCGGGCAGCGGGTTGCCCCGCGGCAGGAAGGACGAGGTCTTGTCGATGGTGGTGTTGTTGGAGCCGGCCAGGTCGGCCGAGCCGCCCCACAGTTCCGGGAGGACGGCGCCGAGCGCCTGGAGCACCTTGCCGGAGGCCGCGCGGGTGGCGACCGCCCTGCCCTCCTCGAAGACCGGGAGGTGGTCCTCCCAGCCGTCGGGGAGCTGACCGGCGAGGACCCGGTCGAACAGCTTCGCCCGCTCCGGCTGCGTGCCGCGCCACGCGTCGAGCTGCTTGTCCCAGGCGGCGTGCGCCTCGGCGCCCCGGTCGAGGGCGGTGCGGGTGTGCGCGAGGACGTCGCCGGGGACCTCGAAGGACTGCTCGGGGTCGAAGCCGAGGAGGCGCTTGGTGGCGGCCACCTCGTCGTCGCCGAGCGCTGAGCCGTGCGATGCCTCGGTGTCGCGCGCGTTGGGGGCGGGCCAGGCGATGATCGTGCGCATCGCGATGATCGAGGGGCGCGCCGTCTCGGCCCGTGCCGCGGTCAGGGCGGCGTACAGGGCGTGCGGGTCGACATCGCCGTTCTCCCGCGGCTCGATGCGCTGCACGTGCCAGCCGTAGGCCTCGTACCGCTTCAGGACGTCCTCGGAGAAGGCGGTCGCGGTGTCGCCCTCGATGGAGATGTGGTTGTCGTCGTAGAGGAAGACCAGGTTGCCGAGCTTCTGGTGGCCGGCCAGCGAGGATGCCTCGGCGGAGACACCTTCCTGGAGGTCGCCGTCGGAGACGATCGCCCAGATGGTGTGGTCGAACGGCGAGGTGCCCTCGGGGGCCTCGGGGTCGAACAGGCCGCGCTCGTAGCGGGCGGCCATCGCCATGCCGACGGCGTTGGCGGCGCCCTGGCCGAGCGGCCCGGTGGTGGTCTCCACGCCGGCGGTGTGCCCGTACTCGGGGTGGCCCGGCGTCTTCGAGCCGTGGGTGCGGAACGCCTTGAGGTCGTCCAGCTCCAGCTCGTAGCCGGCCAGGAACAGCTGCGTGTACAGGGTCAGCGAGGTGTGGCCGGGGGAGAGGACGAAGCGGTCACGACCGGTCCACTCGGGGTCCGCCGGGTCGTGCCGCATCACCTTCTGAAAGATCGTGTACGCGGCGGGCGCGAGGCTCATCGCGGTGCCGGGGTGGCCGTTGCCCACCTTCTGCACGGCATCCGCCGCCAACAGGCGTGCGGTGTCGACGGCACGCCGGTCGAGTTCGGTCCATTCGAAGCTGTCCGGTGTCTGCGTGCTCATCTTCAAGAAGTCCTCGGTGTGAGCGAAGTGGCTGGTCCGACGCGTTCAAAAGTAAAAGTCGGACTTATTCGGGGGAAGGTCCGGGTGTGTCAGGCTGTGGTGAAAGTGGGACAGCCCGGCGGCGCCGGGCACGAACGAGGTGGCACAGACGCGACATGGCGGACACAACCGTCGAAGACGGCGACGGGATCAGAACGTTCCCCTTCCCGGTCGGCCTCAGTGTCGGCGGCGTCGGCATGCAGGTCGGCCCGATGGGCACCGGCCGCACCTGGCACGCCGACGCGCCGCTGGAGCGCGTGCACCGGATCGACTTCCACATCGTCCTGCTGTTCACCGGCGGTCCCGTCCGCCACATGGTCGACTTCGCCGAGTACGAGGCGAACGCCGGTGACGTCCTGTGGATCCGGCCGGGCCAGGTCCACCGCTTCTCGAAGACCAGCGGGTACCGCGGAACCGTCCTGGCCATGCAGCCCGGCTTCCTGCCCCGCGCCACCGTCGAGGCCACCGGCCTGTACCGCTACGACCTGCCGCCCCTGCTGCACCCCGACGAGGCCCAGTCGGCCGGCCTGCGCGCCGCCCTGGCCCACCTGCAGCACGAGTACGACGACCTCGCCACCGGGACCCTGCCGCTGAGCCTGCACACCTCGGTGCTGCGGCACTCCCTGACGGTGTTTCTGCTGCGCCTCGCACATCTCGCGGCCAGCTCGGCGGAGGCGGCCCGCCGCCGGGCCGACACCACCTTCACGCTCTTCCGGGAGGCCGTGGAACGGGACTTCGCCACCAACCACAGCGTCAGCGCGTACGCCGACGCGCTCGGCTACTCGCGCCGCACCCTGGTGCGCGCGGTGCGCGCCGCGACCGGCGAGACCCCCAAGGGGTTCATCGACAAGCGGGTCGTCCTGGAGGCCAAACGGCTCCTGGCCCACACCGGGCTGCCGATCGGCCGGGTCGGCGCGGCGGTGGGCTTCCCCGACCCGGCGAACTTCTCCAAGTTCTTCCACCAGCACACGGACATGACACCGGCGGCGTTCCGCGCGGAACTGCGCTGAGACGCCGCCGGGTCGACACGTGCTCCGGTCAGTGGGCGAAGGTGAACCAGTTGACGTTCACGAAGTCGGCCGCCTGGCCGCTGGTGAAGGTCAGGTAGACGTCGTGGGTTCCGGTCACCGCGTTGATGTTCGTGGGGACCGTCCGCCAGGACTGCCAGCCGCCCGTGTTGCCCAGCGCGAAGGTCCCCACCGGTGCGGCGCTGCGGCTGTCCAGGCGCACCTCGACGAGGCCGCTGGCCCCGCCGGCCACACCGCTCGCCACGCGGGCGCTGAACTGCCGGGCCGCCGTGGAACCGAAGTCGACGCCCCGGTACAGCGCCCAGTCGCCGTTGGCGAGGAACCCGATGTTCTGGCCGCCGCCGGTGTCGGTGGTGGTCTCGGTGACCGCACCGGACTGGCCGTCGTGGGACTCGGCCTGGACGGCGGCGTAGGCGTCGCGGCTGCCGGTCGGCGGAGGCGTGGTGCCGCCCCCGCCACCGCCGGCCGCCTGGAGGACCTGCACGTAGTCCACGACCATGGGCACGCCCGAGCGGGTGTCACCGTCGAGGCCGCCGCCGAACGCGTCGGTGAAGGCGCCGCCCATCGCCACGTTGAGGATGATGAAGAACCCGTGGTTCGTCGCGTTGTTCCAGGTCGTGGCGTCGACCTGGGCGGCCGTCACCGTGTGGTAGTTGACGCCGTCGACGAAGAAGCGGAGCGCCTCGGGGCTCGCCGAACGGTCCCACTCCATGGCGTAGGTGTGGAAGCCGGACTGACACGTGGTGGCGGGGCAGGCGGTCGAGTTGCCGATGCCGGTGGTCTCGTTGCACGGGCCGCCGGGGTTGGTGCCGCAGTGCATCGTCGACCAGACCCTGTTCAGCCCCTGGACGTTCTCCATGATGTCCAGCTCGCCGACCGAGGGCCAGTTCTGGTAGTTGCCCCGGTAGGGCGCCCCCAGCATCCAGAAGGCGGGCCAGTAGCCCTCGGCGGCCGTGCCGGTCACATTGGGCATCTGCAGCCGGGCCTCGACCCGCAACTTACCGCCGGACGGGGGCTGGAAGTCGGTGCGGTTGGTCTCGATACGGCCCGAGGTCCAGCGGCCCGCGGAGTCCCGCAGCGGGGTGATGCGCAGGTTGCCGTTCCCGTCGAGCGAGACGTTGCTCGTGCTGTTCGTCATCGTCTCGACCTCGCCGGTGCCCCAGTTCGCGGGGCCGCCCGGATACGAAGTGCCGGTGGCGTACTGCCAGTTGCTGGTGTTGACGCCGGTGCCGGCGGCGCCGGTGAAGTCGTCCAGGAACACCTGTGACCAGCCCGCGGGGGGAGGGGGCGCGGAGGCGTTCGCGGACGGGGAGGTGAGGGTGGCGGCGGCTGCCGCGAGGCCGAGGGTGCCGACGACGGCGACGAGCGCCCGCCGTAGGGAGCGCCGTCTGCGGGGTGGTGTGCCGGAGGTTTCGCTCATGGTGGGGGAGTGCCTCTCGGGTACGGAGTGGTCGTGCGCGGGTGCCTTCGACAGCGCCACGTGTGGTGAGAGCGCTCTCAAAGTGCCGCCAATGTGCTCCTCGGTACCCGGGCCGTCAAGAGTTGGGGCAGGGAAACTCCTTGCCCCGCAGGTGAGTTCACTCCCTGAACGGTGTCGCGTGGGTGGGGTGGCACGGAGGGGCCGGTCGGCCGGCTGGTGCGGCGGTGAAGTGTTGCTTCGAAGGTGGTCGTGGTCCGTGGCGGGCGGTGGTGCGGGCGTTCGCCGGGGCGGTGGCCATGCCTCGGTGTTCGCATCGGTGGCCCGTCGGGCGGGACGGCGGGCAGCCGCTCAGGTCCCGGCGCCGCGGGCCGGCGCGACGGGGCCGGACGTGGAACAGAACCTTTCGCCGGGGCGTTCCGCCCACGGGTACAATACCCGCTGGGGTATATACGAGGAGGAAGCGTGCAACTCGACATGTCGGCCGAAGAGCTGAAGTCGGCGCTCAACCGTCTGCGGCGGGCGCAGGGCCAGCTCGCGGGAGTGATCCGGATGATCGAGGAGGGCCGGGACTGCGAGGACGTGGTCACCCAGCTCGCGGCGGTCTCCCGGGCCCTGGACCGGGCCGGCTTCTCGATCATCGCGACCGGGCTGGAACAGTGCGTGACCAGCGAGGACCCCGACATGCGCAACTCCGCGCAGATGCGGGCCCGGCTGGAGAAACTCTTCCTGTCGCTGGCCTGACCGGGGCCGGGGCCGGGGCTGGGTGTTCCGCAGCCGGGCCGGGCCGGAGCGCCGCGGTGTGCTGCGGGGTGCCGCCGGCCGTGCCGGGCTCGAGCCCCGCGGCGTACCTGCGGGATGCCGCCGGTCGCGCCGGGCCCATGGGACGGCGGCGCCGAGGAACGGTGCCAGGACGGCGCGGTCCGGCGGGACGGCCGTAGCGACGCGGGCGGCGAGGGCCACCGCCGCGTCGGCCGCGGCGATCAGCCGACTCGTGCCGCCGCCGTGCTCATCGGTATGCCGAGCATGCCCCCGGCGCCGGTACGGCGAGGAACGCGGCGCCCGCCCCGAGGAACCCGGTGACCGCGCCAGGCCCCCGCCGCGTGCGGCCATGTCCAGGCGGGCCCCCGGCGGTCCGGAGGTCAGCCCGGCTGCCAGCCGAGGGCCCGTGAGATGCCCCGGGCCGCGAGCCGGACCGCCGGCACCAGGACCGGGACCCGGGCGTCGGCGTAGGGCACGACGACCGACACGGCCGCGACCACCGCGCCGTCCGCCCCGTGCACCGCGGCGGCCACCGACAGGGCGTCGTCGGTGACCTGACGACTGCTCACGGCCACACCGGTGCGCCGTACTTCGGCCAGCACCCGGCGCAACCGCACCGGATCGGTGAGGGTGTGGTCGGTGCAGGCCGCCAACGGGGCCTCGCAGTACGCCTCTTGCACGTCGGGCGGGCTGTGCGCCAGCAGGGCCAGACCGACCCCGGTGACGTGCAGCGGCCAGCGGGCACCCACCCGGATGCGGACACCGACCGCGGAATGCCCCGACAGCCACTCCGTGTAGACGACCTCGGAGCCGTCCCGGACCGCCAGCTGCACGTTCTCATGGGTGGCCTCGTAGAGATCCTCCAGATACGGCAGCGCGGCCTGGCGCAGAGCCAGGCCGCGCTGCCGTATC
>NZ_MUBA01000513.1 GCF_002154575.1 Streptomyces bobili | reverse complement strand
CGCGGTGGCGGCTCAGCCGGACCCGCAGGGACTCGGAGGGATCCGGGAACCGCCGTAACCGTGTGTCACTTGGTCGCGCCCTGCGAGAAGCCGTTGTAGATGTAGCGCTGGAGGAAGAGGAACACGAGCAGGGTCGGGACGATCACCAGGACGGTGCCGGCCGAGATGTTCTCCCAGTGCGCGCCGAAGGGGCCCTTGAAGCGGAACAGCGCGGTGGAGATGGTGCCGAGCTCCTCGGAGGGCATGTAGAGGAAGGGGATGTAGAAGTCGTTGTAGACGGTGATCCCCTTGATGATCACGACCGTGGCGATGGCGGGCTTCAGCAGCGGCAGGATGATCTTCCAGTAGATGGTGAGCGCGTTCGCCCCGTCCAGCCTCGCCGCCTCGTCCAGGGAGACCGGGATGCCCCGGATGAACTGCAGGAAGATGTAGATCGAGACGATGTCCGTCCCCATGTACAGCAGGATGGGCGCCCACAGACTGTTGAACAGGCCGAAGCTGTTGACCACTTGGAAGGTGGCGACCTGGGTGGTGACCCCGGGTACCAGCGTGGCGATCAGGAACAGCGCCATGATCGGCTTCTTGGCGCGGAAGGCGAAACGGTCGACGGCGTACGCCGTCATCGATCCGATGAGAACGGTACCGGTGATCGAGAAGAGCAGGATGAACGCGGTGTTCCCGAAGGCGGAAAGCATCTTGCCGTCGGTGAAGGCCGTCGCGTAGTTGCCGAAGTTGAGCCAGTTGCCCGGCAGGGTCAGCGCACCGCCGTCGGCGACCTCCTCGGACGTCTTCAGCGAGGTCAGGAAGACGACGGCGAGCGGGACCAGCACGATCAGGGACGCGACGACGAGCGACAGGTAGGTCAGGGCCGGCGCGATCCGGCGACGGCGTGCGGTGGGCAGGGGCGAGGTCATACGAGGTCCACCTTCTCGTCGGGCACGAGGCGGCGCTGGATCCAGGTGACCAGCAGGATGATGAGGAGCAGGACGACCGCGGCGGCGGAGGCCAGGCCCGTCTTGTTGAACTGGAAGGCGAGCTTGACCGTCTGGATGACGAAGGTCGAGGTGCCGGTCGCGCCGCCGGTCATGATGTACGGGATCTCGAAGACGGACAGCGATCCCGAGATGGCCAGGATGACGCTGAGGCTGACGACCGGCCGGATGCTCGGGGCGATGATGTGGCGGAACTGCTGCCACCGCGTCGCACCGTCCAACTGGGCCGCCTCGTACAGCTCGGCGGGGATCGACTGGATCGCGCCCAGGAACAGTACGAAGTTGAGCCCGGTGAAGCGCCAGACGGACACGCCGGCCAGCGAGGTGTTCGCCGATGTCGGGTCGCCGAGCCACGCGTGGTCGGAACCGGCGCCGAACCACGACAGCACCGAGTCCAGTGTGCCGCCGTCCTGGAAGAAGTAGAGGAACACGAACCCGATGGCCACGCCGTTGACGAGGTAGGGGAAGAACAGGATCCCCTTGAAGAAGTTGCGGAAGCGCAGGTCGAAGCTGAGGACGGTCGCGAAGTACAGGGCGATCACGATCTGCACGGCGGAGGCCGCGAGGTAGTAGAAGCTGACGAAGAACACCCGGAACAGTTCGGGCCGGGTGAAGATCTGCCGGTAGTTGTCGAAGCCCGTGAGCTCGCGGTCCGGGCTGACACCGTCCCAGTCGGTGAAGCTGTAGAAGATCATGTTCCCCACGGGCACGTAGGTGAACGTGACCAGCAGGGCCAGCGGGGCGGCGAGGAAGAACCACGGGGTCAGGCGGCGCAGCAGCGAGGGGCCGCGCCGGGGCGACGGGCGGAGTGTCGTCCTCGGTGGCCGGGTGGCGGCGCGCGGCACCTTCGCGGGTGCCGTCTCGGTCGTCTCGGGCATGTCGGGCCTTTCTGCGTCCGCCGGTCCGGGGTTCGTGGTCTGCGGTCTGCGGTCTGC
>NZ_MUBA01000512.1 GCF_002154575.1 Streptomyces bobili | reverse complement strand
CCCGCGCGCACCTGGATGGGCGCGCGGGTGACGTCCGGCGGCTCCTGGACCTTCTTCGGCTGCACCATGACCCCCGGCTTCACCTACGCGGGCTACGAACACGGCGACCCGGCCGTCCTGACGGCGCGCCACCCCGACCGGGCCGCCCACATCGCGCGACTGTGCCGTCCATGACCTTGCTGGCAGGGCGGACGGCCCTGATCACGGGCGCGGGCGGCGGCCTCGGCCGGGGCATCGCGCTGCGCTTCGCCGAGGAGGGCGCCGCGGTGGCCCTGCACTGCCGTACGGCGGTGGAGGCGGCGCGGGCCGTCGCCGCGGACATCGTGGCGGCGGGCGGCCGGGCCGTCGTCCTCCAGGCCGACCTGAGGGCCGAGGAGGAGTGCCGGCGTCTCGTCCGAGAGGCCGCCGAGTGGGCCGGGGAAGGCGACGGTGGAGGTGGCGGGGACCGGCTGACCAGCCTCGTCAACAACGCGGGCGTCCAGCCCGTACGGCCCCTGCCCGGCATGACGGCGGCCGACTGGCGGGAGGTCGTCGACACCAACCTGACCAGCGTCTTCGCCTGTACCCAGGCCGCCGCCGAGATCATGCGCGCACACGACGGCGGCACCATCACCCACATCGCCTCGGTGGAGGCGGCCACCCCCGCCGAGGGCCACGCCCACTACGCCGCCTCCAAGGCGGCGGTCGTCCTGCACGCCCGCGCGGCGGCCCGCGAGTACGGCCCCCACGGCATCCGCGTCAACTCCGTCTCCCCCGGCCTCATCGAACGGGACGGCCTGGCCGAGGCCTGGCCCGAGGGCGTACGGCGCTGGCGGGAGGCGGTCGCCGTCGGCCGGCTCGGCCGCCCCGAGGACGTCGGCGACGCCTGCGTCTTCCTCGCCTCCCCGCTCGCCTCCTGGATCACCGGACACGATCTGGTGGTGGACGGCGGGGTGTCGGCACGACCGTCATGGTGAGCAGGACCGGCGGAGTGGGCGCGTTGCTGGTGAGTGTGGTGAGCAGGACCGGCCCGCGGTCCGTACGTATCGGCGAGCATGGGAGTCCGCAGCGGTACGTACGGAGTGGTGACGTGAACGATGGGCGGGACGGCGGGCGGCGGCTCCGGGCGCTGGTGCTGCTGGGCACCACGGTCCTCCTGCTCCTCCTCGGGGGCGCGGGCCAGGCCTCCGCACACGCCGCCCTGCGCGGCGCCGACCCCGCCGACGGGGCCGTCCTCAAGACCGCACCCCGCAGCATCACCCTGACCTTCACCGAGTCCGTCGGCCTGATCGACGACACCTTCCGCGTCTTCGACCCCGGCAACGGGCGCGTCGAGACCGGCGAGGCCCAGCACGTCGACGGCCGGTCCGACACCGCCCGCGTCACCCTCCCCGCGAAGCTCGGCACCGGCACCTTCACGGTGGCCTGGCGGGTCGTGTCGGCCGACAGCCACCCCATCGCGGGCGCCTTCACCTTCTCCGTCGGCGCGCCCTCCGCGACCCTGGCCACCGTTCCCAGCGGCCCCGTCGAGGACCCGGCCGTCGCCGGCCTGCACAAACTCGGCCGCTATCTCGCGTACGGTGCCGCCGCCCTGCTCATCGGCACGGCCGCCTTCGCCGCCCTGTGCCGGCCCCCGGACGTCCGGCCCCTGCGCGGGCTCCTGGTGGCCGGCTGGTGGACGTTCACCGCGTCGACGGTCCTGCTGCTCCTGCTGCGCGCCCCCTACGAGACCGGCGCCGGCCCCGCCCAGGCCCTCGACCCCTCCGGCCTCGCCCGGACCCTGACCGGCCGGCCCGGCATCGCCCTGGCCGCCCGGCTGCTCCTGCTGGCCGCTGCCGCCGCCCTCCTGCTCCGGCAGCGCGGCCGGGTCCGGCCCACCCGGGCGACCGCCGTCACCGGCACCGCCCTGGCCGTGGGCCTGGCCCTGACCTGGGCCGCCGCCGAACACGCGTCGGCCGGCATCCAGGTCCCCGCCGCGATGGCCTCCTCGGTGCTGCACCTGCTCGCCATGGCGGTGTGGCTCGGCGGCCTCACCGCCCTGCTCACCCTGCTCCGCCACGGCTCCCTCCCGGCCGTGGTGGCCGCCCGCTTCTCCCGGCTCGCCACCCTCTCGGTCACCGTCCTGGCGGTGACCGGCGTCTACCAGGCCTGGCGCGGCCTCGGCACCCTCGACGCCCTCACGGAGACGACGTACGGCCGGACCCTGCTGGCCAAGCTGGCGGCTGTGTGCCTGCTGCTCCTGGCGGGCGCGTGGTCGAGGCAGTGGACGGGGCGACTGGTGAGAACCGGGACCGACACAAGAGAGGCCGATATGGCCGTGACTGAGACCGACGAGGAGGAGGCGGAGATGCCGGAGAACCAGCTGGTGGTGAAGGCGGCAGCGGTGGTCGGAGCCTCCGCGCAGGAGGGGGTGGCCGTCCGGACCCCCGCGGACGCCCCCTCACCGCGCGTCGAGGACCGGTCCGCCGACGGCCCGCCCCTCACCCCGGCCGAGCACGCGCACCGCCGTGCCCTGCGCCGGTCCGTCCTCGCGGAAGTCGTCGTCTCCGTCGTCGTCCTCGGTCTCACGACCGTGCTGACGGGCACCCTGCCCGGCCGGGCACAGGCCGAGGCGGCGACGTCCGAACAGGCGGTCGGGCTGCCCGTCGCCTCCGTGACCACGGTCCCCTTCGACATGAGCAGCGCCGGTGCCCCCGGCGCCCGGGGCACCGTGCAGATCACCCTGGACCCGGGCCGGGTCGGCGAGAACTCGGTGCAGGCCGTGGTCTACGGCCCCGACGGCGGCTTCGCCACCGTGCCCGAACTCCGCCTGTCCTTCGGCCTCCCCGGCCAGGACATCGGCCCGCTCGACGCGAAGATCACCGACCGGGGCGGCTACTGGGCCGCCGACGCCGTCAACCTGCCCCTCCCCGGCGCCTGGGAGATGAGCGTGACCGTGCGCGCCTCGGAGATCGACCAGGTGACGGAGAGGAAGACGGTCCGCATCACGCGCTGAGGGGGCGGCGGCGGATGAACGGGCGGGCGGGGCCGGTGGCGCTCGGCTCAGCGGCGCTGAGGTCAGTGCCGCTCAGGTCTGTCGGCGCCCGGGTCAGCGGCCGAGGGCCGCGACGCCCGCCCGCGCGAACTTCTCGTCCAGGTCGCCCGAGGGCGCGCCCGCGACGCCGATGCCCGCGACCGGGGCGCCCTGCGCGGTGACGGGGGCACCTCCGCCGAGGAACAGCGTGCCCGGGATGTCCTTGAGGTTGGGCGCTTGCTCCAGCCGCTTGGCCAGCTCGGACGTGGGCGCGTTCCAGGAGACCGCGGTGAAGGCCTTGCGCTCGGCGGACTCGTACGACTGCGGACCCGCGCCGTCGCCGCGCAGGGTGACGAGGGTGTTGCCGTTCCGGTCGACGACGGCCACGGACACGCGCTGGTTCTCCTTCTCGGCGGCGTCCACGGCGGCCTGGGCGGCCTCGGTCGCGGCGGCCAGGGTGAGGTGCGTGGTCCGCGTCAGCTCACCCTTGGCGGGACCGGAGACGGCGGACGCGGAGGCGGCGGCCGGGGCGGGGGAGTCGGCGGCGCTGGCGGCCACCG
>NZ_MUBA01000511.1 GCF_002154575.1 Streptomyces bobili | reverse complement strand
CGCTCGAGCGGGGGGACCCCCATCCGAGTCCCCGTCCACCAGCACGAGCACATCTACGTCACCCCCGGCCCGCGCCGGGAACCCGCCGGGCCCGGTCTGGCCGCCGCCCACGCCACCGACGGCATCCTCACCTGGCGCTGGTGGAGCCGCGAGGAGCTGGCCGAGGAGGCGGAGCCGGTGTGGCCGGAGGGCCTCGCCGGGCTGCTCGACGCGTGGGAGGCGTCTCGCCGGCCTCGGTGACGGCGGGTCAGGGGCTCTTCGGCTTGCCCTTCCCGTACAGCCAGTCGCGCCAGATCGGCTCGAAGTCCTGGTCCGGGGCCTGCTTCTCCACATACGCGGTGAAGTCCGCGGTGTCGGCGTTGCCATGTCGGTGGGCGGCGGTCCAGCCCTGGACGAGGTCGTAGAAGGCGTCGTCGCCGAGGGTCTGCCGGATCTTGTGGACGACCATCGCGCCGCGCTGGTAGACCGGGTCGGCGGAGACGTCCGCGGCGCTCGTGGGCTTCGCGGGCGGGAAGTCCCAGAGGTTCTCGTAGGTGTCCTCGCCGTGGTCGTACCGCTCCATGAAGGTCTCTTCGGCGGTGGGCCCGCCCTCGTCCTCCGCCCACAGCCACTCCGCGTACGTCGCGAAGCCCTCGTTGAGCCACATGTCCCGCCAGGTCCTGGGGGTCACGGAGTTGCCGAACCACTGGTGGGCAAGTTCATGCACGAGGAGGTCGATTGCCGGGGCGCCGGGGAAGACGGGGCGGTTCTGGGTCTCCAGGGCGTACGCGGAGTCGCTCGGGCGGTCGACGATCGCGCCGGTGGAGGAGAAGGGGTACGGGCCGAAGTTGTAGGCCGCCCAGTCCATGACCTCGGGCAGCCGGGCCAGCGCGGTGCGGCTCGCGGCGGCCTGGGCGGGGTCGACGGCGACGTACACCGGCACCCCGTCCCCGGTGGTGGACCGGGTGACGGTATAGCGGCCGATCGCGAGCGTGGCGACGTAACTCGCCATGGGTTCGGCGGTGCGCCAGGCGAACGTCGTACGGCCGCCGGTGGTCCGCTCGCTCCTCAACTCCCCGTTGGACACGGCCGTGAGGCCCTGCGGCACGGTGACCTGGATGTCGTACGACGCCTTGTCCAAGGGGTGGTGGTTGCCGGGGAACCAGGCCATGGAGCCGGTCGGTTCGCCCAGCGCGAGCGCCCCGTCGGCCGTCCTGAGCCAGCCCTCCTTCGAGCCGTCCGGGTCGCGGATCGTCTCCGGGCGGCCGGAGTAGCGCACGGTGACCTCGAAGGTCTCGCCCTTACCGAGCCGGTCCTCGGGGCGGACGGTCAGCTCCTGCCCGTCGCGGTCGAAGGACGCCGCCCTGCCCTCGACGGTGACCTTCTCGACGGTCATGCCCTTCAGGTCGAGATCGAAGGCGGAGAGGGCCTCTGTGGCGCGGGCGGTGACGCGGGCGGTGCCGGACAGGCGGTGGCCGGTGGGGTCGTAGGCGAGGTCGAGGTCGTAGTGGCGGACGTCGTAGCCGCCGTTGCCCGCCTTCGGGAAGTACGGGTCGCCGAGCCCGGAGGCACCGACGTCGTCCGACCCGCCCCCGTCGCACCCGGCGAGGGCGAGCGGCAGGGCGAGGCCCCAGACGGCGGCCACGGCGACGGCCCTGACAAGGCGCGCGGATCGGGACATGTGAACGATCTTAGGCGCGAGCGGATCAGGACATGTCAGAGATCGCCGGATCAAGGAGCCGCGCAGGCTGGGACATGTCAGGGATCTCGGCGGGCGCCCGCCCCTGCGGAGCCGTGACACCATCACGTACGTGCTCGACATCGGCTACGCCCTCTCCAACCGCTTTCCCGACCCCCCGCAGACCGACTACCGCCGCGCGGACGTCCACGCGCTGCGGCACGACCTGTTCTGTGGGGACGTCTACCTGGCCGACACCAAGGCCGACCGCGAGCTGTCCACAGCCTGGGGATGGGTGCCGGTGCTCGACTTCGCGTGGGCGCTGTGCGACATCGTCGAGCAGCTCGACCAGGATCCGAAGGGCTCCCGCGCCTCTCGCCCCCAGCACGCGGAACTGGACTTCACCGAGTCCAGCGACCGCATGCTCTTCGAGCGCCGCTTCGGCTGGGTCGACATCGAGGCCGACTGGATGCCGGCCGAGGAACCCCCGCTGAACTTCTCCCACTCCGAGCTGCGCCGCGAGGCCCGCGACTTCCTGCACGACCTGATCGCCGACCTGGTCGACCTGCACGACGACCTGGGCGAGAACCCGGCGATCTGGACCCTCCAGGCCCGCTTCCCCCGACTGGCCTGAGCGCCACCCACCCGCGTGAGGCCCGCCGGCCTTCCCTCTCCCCCTCAGCCGCCCCACCGAGCACGGCCAGATCCTCTTCCGGCACCCCCTGTGTGGCAAGTCTCCCCGGCCAGGTAGCCGAAGCCCCGCCCGCCACGGCACCGCCTCAGTCCTCCACCCTGATCCCCAGCTCAGCGGCCAGGACCGGTGCCAGGTCCAGTAGTTGGGCCGTGCTGATCACCGCGCCGGACAGGCGGTCCAGGCCTCCCGCGATGCCCAGTTCCGTCGCGCCGCGCAGGTCCGCGTCCGTGAGCGTCGCCGCGGTGAAGTCGGCCGACTTCAAGGCACAGTCCACGAACTCCACCCGCTCCAGGCGCGCGCCCCCGAAGTCCGGCTCGACCAGCACACAGCCCTGGAAGACGACGTCCCGCAGCCGGGCCTGACGCAGGTTCAGGTAGTCGATCTTGCCGCCGCGGATCAGGACCCGCTCCAGGACCGCCCCGTGCAACTGCGTCCCGCCCAGGCGGGCGTCGATCAGCTCGACGTCGCGCAGCGTCGACTCGGCCAGGTTCGTGCCGACCCCGCGGATGCCGGTGAGCACCGAGTCGAGCAGGCGGGCGTGGTGCAGCCGCGTCCCGTCCAGCACGCAGGCCGACAGCGCGCAGTCCATGAAGCGGGCGCCCCCGCCGTCCTGCCCGGACAGGTCTCTCTCCCGGAACTCCAGCCCGTCATAGTCCCCGTCGGGCTCCAGCCCCCCACCGTCGTACGGCTCCAGCGGCGGCAGCCGCACCTCCGGCCGCCGCGCACCCTTCACCCGGCTGCCACCGCCCGTGGCCGCCCTGGCCCTGCTTCCGCCACCCGCACCCGTCCTCGCCATGCCCCCATGCTGCACCCCACCACTGACAATCCCGCTGACCTGCACGAACGCCCGCCATGTCACACATCGCGGCCCGCCGGCGGTCCTATCCGGCAAAGGCACCGGACATCACCCGGCCCTCCCGGCCGTCTCACACCACACGGAGAGCCCATGCGCCACATCACCGTGATCGGCGGTGGCTTCGCAGGCCTCACCGCCGCCATCGCCGCCACCGAGGCGGGCGCCAAGGTCACCCTGCACGAGGCCCACCACACCCTCGGCGGGCGGGCCCGCACCGCCGACGGTCCCTACCGGACGAACGAGGGCCCGCACGCCCTCTACAACGGCGGCCCGCACTGGACCTGGCTCCGGCAGCGCGACCTCATCGGAGCGCTCGCCCCGCTCCCGCCGCTGGAGGCCGCCCGGCTGCGGCTGCACCACCGGGGCGCCCTGCGCCGCACCCCGCCCCTCGCCATGCTCAAGCTGCTGCGCGCCGGTGTCCGCCGCCCCGCGCCCATCGACGTCGACTTCCTGACCTGGGCGACCGAACTGGCCGGCGAGGAGGGCGCCCGCGCCGCCGCGCACTACTCCGCCGTCGCCCTCTTCCACCACGACCCCGGCGCGCTGTCCGCCGCGTTCGTGCAGGAACGCCTGCGCCGCGCCACCAAGCTGCCGCCCGAGGCGCACTACCCACGCGGCGGCTGGGGCGCGCTCATCGACCGGATGGCCGGCCGCGCGTGGAATCTCGGGGTGCGGATGGAGACCCTCTCCCGTGTCGACACCCTCCCCACCGACACCCCGGTCATCGTCGCGACCTCCCTCGACGCCGCCCGGCACCTGCTCCGGGACGACTCCCTGACCTGGCCGACCGGCCGTACCGCCCTGATCGACCTCGCCGTACGCAGCAGCCGCGGGGACGCCTTCGCCGTCTCCGACCTGGACGCGCCCGGCTGGATCGAACGCTTCTCCGCGCAGGACCGCACGCTCGCCCCGGCCGGTGAGCAGCTGATCCAGGGGCAGATCCCGATCGGCCCCGGCGAGACCAGGGCGGTGGGCGTCGCCCGTGCCGAGCACCTTCTCGACCTGGGGTTTCCGGGCTGGCGCGAGCGGGTGACCTGGCGCAGGGAGGCGGTGGCGGCGGGCCGTACGGGCGCGGTCGACCTGCCGGGCACCAGCTGGCGGGACCGCCCGGCCGTCGAGCGCGGCGACGGCGTCTTCCTGGTGGGCGACCAGGTGGCCTCGCCGGGCGTGCTGTCGGAGGTGTCCTTCACCAGCGCCCTGACGGCCGTCTCCCTCGCCCTCGGCCGGAACAGCCTTGACCTCAAGCATGCTTGAGGTTGCAGAGTGGCCAGGCAGACAACACCACGCGACAACACCACACACAACGCGCCATCGACGCCACTGACGCCACTCACGCCACTCACGCGAGCGACCCTGGGGGGACCCCATGCACGCCGTACGCCTGCACGCCTTCGGCCCGGCCGAGAACCTCACCTGGGAGGAGGTCGAGGACCCCCGCCCGGCGCCGGGCCAGGTCCGTATCGCCGTCCGGGCGGCCGGTGTGCACCTGCTGGACACCGCCCTGCGCGAGGGCCATCAGGGCCCGCAGCAGCAGCCGACCGTGCTGCCGACCGTCCCCGGCCGTGAGGTCGCCGGCGTCGTCGAGTCCCTGGGCGACGGCGTGGACGGCGCATGGCTCGGCAGGCGTGTCGTCGCCCACCTCGGTTTCGCGCCCGGCGGCTATGCCGAACTCGCCGTCACCGACGTCGACCGCGTCCATGAGATCCCGCCGAACCTGGACGCCGCCCAGGCGGTCGCGATGATCGGCACGGGCCGTACGGCGCTGGGGATCCTCCAGTTCGCCGAGCCGGGCCCCGACACGGTGGCAGTCGTCCCGGCCGCCGCGGGCGGCATCGGCACCCTGCTCGTGCAGTACGCGAAGAACGCGGGCGCCACCGTCGTCGGTCTCGCGGGCGGCCCCGAGAAGACGGCCCTCGTCCGGGAGAACGGCGCCGACCTCGCCGTCGACTACAGGGACCCCGCCTGGCCGGACAAGGTCCGCGCCTTCTTGGGCGGCCGGCCCGCCACCGTCGTGTTCGACGGCGTCGGTGGCGAGGTCGCCCGCGAGGCGGTGGCACTGCTCGGCCCCGGCGGCACACACCTCGTCTTCGGCTGGTCGGCCGAAGGCATCAACGGCGGCGAGGGCTACTTCGTGGAAGGCGTCTCACAGTCGGTCCTCGGCCCGGTGATGCTGGAGAAGGCGGGCGGTCTGCGACCCCTGGAACTGCGCGCCCTCACCGAAGCGGCCACCGGCCGCCTCACCCCGTCCGTCCACCGCTTCCCCCTGCGAGAGGCGGCCACCGCCCACCGCGCCCTGGAAACCCGGCAGACAACCGGCAAGGTCGTCCTGGAACCCTGACCCGACCGGCCGGAGGAATCCGCCGGTGCCGGTTCCTAGCGCCACGGATCGAGGGCGAGCTTCCCCCGGCTCCGGCCCGCTTCGAGTTGCCGCAGCACTGCCGGCCCCTCGGCCAGAGGATGAAGCCGGGGGGTGCCGGGCGGGTACACGCCGTGGGCGATGAGCGCCTCGATCTCGACGAGCAACGACTGGTAGAGGGCCGGGGCTTTGACCGCCAGCGCACCGATGTGCAGACCCTTGACCTGGACCTGGTGGGTGAAGACCAGATCGTGTGTGGTCAGCGTGGCGTCGCCGGAAGCGGCACCGAACACGACGACGCGTCCGGTGAAGGGTTTCGTGGCGGACAGGCTCACCTCGAACGTGGCCTGTCCCACCGATTCCAGGACCAGGTCGACGCCGCCCGTCAGGCGGGTGATCTCCTCGGCCAGGTCGGGGCGTCGGCTGTCCAGGACCTCGTCGGCGCCGAGCGCTCTGACGGTGTCGTGCTTGGCCGGTGACGCCGTGGCGATCACGCGCGCACCGTAGTGGCGGGCGAGGCGAACCGCGGCCTGCCCCACACCTCCGGCCGCGGCATGGACGAGCACCACCTCACCCGTCTTGATCTCGCCCAAAGGCTTCAGCGCCGCCAGCGCGGTGGCCCAGTTCAACACCAGACCGAGGGCTTGGGCGTTGCTCCAGCCGGACGGCACGGGAAGTACTCCCGCGGCCGGCATCGTCATGTACTGCGCGAAGGCGCCCGGACCGGCTCCGACGATCTGGGTGCCGAGCCGCAGTGGGTTCTCGACCTCCGGGCCGACACCCACGATTTCACCGGCGGCCTCGAAGCCCGCCACATAGGGTGCCCGCGGCCCACCTCCGTACGTTCCACGGGCCTGCATGACGTCGGCGAAGTTGACGCCGGCTGCGCCCACGCGGATCAGGTAGTCGCCGGGTCCCGGAGTGGGACGGCGGTGACCGGTCGCGAGATCCAGATCCTTCGGCCCCCCGTACGACCGCTGGACCAGCGCTCGCATCGTCTGCTCGGCGGTGCTCCGCCGCTCGTTGGTCTCCATGCACCGACCGTAGGAACCTGACACTTACGTCAAGGTCAAGTGGTCGTCAGAGATCAGTACGGCGGGCCTCTCGAAGGTAGGTGTCGAGTGCGGCCTGCTGATCGCTGAGAATCGCGATCCGTGCGGCGAGCCGATCTCGATGGCTCTGCACCTCGTGCAGGAACTCCGCGCACACCACCTCCGTGCCGACACCGGCCTCGTCGGTGAGGCTGGGCAGAAATTCCCTGATCAACCGCACAGGCAGCCCACACTCCAGCAGCGAACGGATGACGAGCACCCGGTCGACGGTGGACTGGCAGTAGTCGCGGAACCCATTGCTGAATCGGCCAGGGACGATCAAGCCCTCATCCTCGTAGTGCCGCAACGACCTCGCACTCACACCGCTGACCCTGGAAGCTTCGCCGATCTTCATACCCGGATCCCGTCATCGGTCTTCTGGTCCAGGGACGTCGGAGTCCCCCGACGCATTTACTCGTCTACTCGCGCGTGTACGCCGAGAAGGGGTGCACCCCCGCACCCTGCCGCACGGCAATGACCAGGTCCTGGTACACGAGCAGGGCCGTCGGTTCGTCCTGCTGCGCCTGGTCCACGTCGACACCGGCGTCCGTGTCCTCCTTCTCGTCGCCGGTGGCCGCGTCGAGCACCCGCAGTTGGTCGAGGCCGTCGTGCCGGGTGCCGCGGTCGGCGAGGACGGTCACCCGGCCGCCGGTCACGTCGAGGGCGCGCAGACCGCCCGCGACGGCTACGTCCCGCAGCCACACCTGGCTGCCGCTCGTGAGGTCGAAGGCGACCACCCGGTCCCGGTACGCCTCGCGTCGCCTGCTCTCGACGCCGAGATAGAGCCGCCCGTCGGTGACGGCCACAAGGCTCGGCGTGTGCGCCTGGACCGTGCCGTATCCGCCGGTGGTCGCGATCCGGCCGACGGGCTTGCCTTCCTGGCCGAAGGCGAGGAAGGCCCCCGGCTGGCCCTCCGTCGCCCCTCCGGTCCGCACGACCGCCGGCTCGGCCGACAGCAGGGCCACCTGCCCGTCCGGCACGGGCGTCGTCCGGCCGCCGAGAGGCGCGGTCCACCGCTGCCCGCCGTCGGCCGGGTCGAACGCGGCGAGCCGCAGTTCGGTACGGTCACAGGCGAGTACGGCAACGACCTGCCGCTCCCCGGCGGCGACCTGCTCGGGCACGCAGTCCTTGGGTACGGCGGCCGTCCAGCGCGGGGCGCCGGTCCGCAGGTCGAAGGCGCGCAGGGCCTTCGACCCCGAGACGACGGGCCGGGTGCCGGAGGTCCACAGGTCGTCGTCGATGACCCACATGTCGTCGGCGTCCCGCAGGACGGCGATCCCCCCACCCACGGCGACCATGTCGGTGAACGTCTCGGTCATGTCCCCGGGAGTACGAGGCGTGTGCCATCGTTCGCGGCCGGTCGTGAGGTCGAGCGCGGCGACGGTCGAGCAGCCCGCGTCCGCCATGTTCCCCCGGGCGATCAGGACGACGGAGCCGGCCGTGCGGCGGCTGACGGCGCAGACGTGCTCACGTCCCGGCGCGGCGTATTCCCAGCGTCCCTTCCCCGTCCTGGCGTCGACGGCCGTGACCGCGTCGTACCGGCTGCGCACGAGCGTGTCGCCGACCAGCCAGGCCCCGTTGCCGTACCTCATGGCGCCGCTGTCGACCGGGGCCTCCCAGACGACGCGCAGCGAGCCCCCCGAGTCGGAGCAGCCCGCGGCAAGGCCGACGGTGAGCAGCGCGGTGACGGCCGCGAGCAGCGGGCGAAGCCGCCGCCCCGCTCCCTGACGGCCCGACGACCGCCGCTCCCGCCCCGGTCCGATGTCCGCTGTCGTACGCGTTGTCATAGGATCCCCACCCCTGCCGCGAACTGCCGAAACCCCGTCAGGCTAGGCCATAGTTGATCAACACACCGCGCCTGTACGCCACCGCACCGGCGCAACGGCCCGGGAAGCCGGAGCCGACTGCCTCAACCCCCGCAGCTGCGGCCCCGAAATCAGGGTGCGGTCGGCTGAACTGGGGTGATAGGCAAGCGAAATGACAGAGAGTCCGCGGTATTCCGCCCTGCTGCAACTGATAGATGAGCGGTCGGCCGCGTTCCGCAGTGCGGTTGCCGCCGCGCCGAGCCTCGACGTGCCGGTGCCGTCCTGCCCCGAGTGGACGTTGTCCGATCTGGTGCAGCACCTGGGTACGGGCCAGCGCTGGTGGGCCGCGATCGTCGCCGCGGGCCCGGCCGAGACTCCGCCGGCCAAGCCTGCCGCGGACGTGCCGCGCGAGCCCGAGGCGCTGCTGGCCTGGTACGCCGAGTCGAACGAGCTGCTGCTGAGTGCGCTGCGCGAGGCCGGCCCGGAGCGCGAGTGCTGGGTGTGGTGGGGCGCCGGCGTGTCGCCGGGGACTGCCCGGGGCGTTGCCCGGCGCCGGGTGCACGAGGTGCTGGTGCACACCTACGACGCCCAGCTCGCCGCAGGCGACGTGCAGCCGATGCCGGCGGACGTCGCGATCGACGGCGTGGCCGAGTTCCTCGACACCTGCAACTCCACCCCGGCGGCCTGGCCGCACGAGGCCGCCACCGTCCACTACCACGCCACCGAGGGCCGCTCCTGGATCCTCACGCTGGACGGCACCGGCGCCTGGCCCGCACCCCTCACGGACGACGCCGCGCCCGCCTCCGCTTCGGCCACGGGCACGGCCGAGCAGCTGCTCCTCTTCGTCTGGGGCCGCCTCACGCTGAGTGACCTGAAGACCGAGGGTGACCAGCAGGTGTTCGAGCAGCTGATCGCCTGGGAGCCCGAGGAGTAGCCGGTCGATACGCCGGCGCACGGCCGGTACTGCAGCGCGGGTAAAAGAAGAGCCCCCTGTCGGATTCGAACCGACGACCTTCGCTTTACAAGAGCGGTGCTCTACCACTGAGCTAAGGAGGCGTGCGCGCTCGCGTCCGCGAACGCGCCCGAGCAGTGTACCCAGGTCGCCGGGGGCCCCTGTCGAAAATTTCCGCGAAGTTCACATGCCTCCGGGTACTGACAGATCAGGCGAACGCCAGGTACCGTCCAGATCCGGTTCACTCATGTGGACTACACCTTCCCGGGCCCTGTCCGGGACGGCTCACCACCTTCCTACAACGGATCGTCCGGCACGTTCCTGCCGGTAGAAGGGGGCCCATCACCATGGCCACTGTCACGTTCGACAAGGCGACCCGGATCTACCCGGGTTCCACCAAGCCCGCCGTCGACGCACTTGAGATCGACATCGAGGACGGCGAGTTCCTCGTCCTGGTCGGACCGTCCGGTTGCGGCAAGTCCACCTCGCTCCGCATGCTCGCGGGGCTCGAGGACGTGAACGGCGGCGCCATCCGCATCGGCGACCGCGACGTCACGCACCTGCCGCCGAAGGACCGGGACATCGCCATGGTGTTCCAGAACTACGCGCTCTACCCGCACATGACCGTCGCCGACAACATGGGCTTCGCGCTCAAGATCGCCGGCGTCAACAAGGCGGAGATCCGGCAGAAGGTCGAGGAGGCCGCGAAGATCCTCGACCTGACCGAGTACCTGGACCGCAAGCCGAAGGCCCTGTCCGGCGGTCAGCGCCAGCGAGTCGCGATGGGCCGCGCCATCGTGCGTGAGCCCCAGGTCTTCCTCATGGACGAGCCGCTGTCCAACCTGGACGCCAAGCTCCGCGTGTCGACGCGTACGCAGATCGCCTCGCTGCAGCGCCGCCTCGGCATCACCACCGTGTACGTCACCCACGACCAGGTCGAGGCCCTGACCATGGGCGACCGGGTGGCGGTCCTCAAGGACGGTCTGCTCCAGCAGGTCGACACCCCGCGCAACATGTACGACCGTCCGGCGAACCTGTTCGTGGCCGGCTTCATCGGCTCCCCGGCGATGAACCTCGTCGAGGTCCCGATCGCCGACGGCGGCGTGAAGTTCGGCAAGTCGGTCGTGCCGGTCCAGCGTGACGCGCTCTCCGCCGCCACCGACAAGACGGTCACCGTCGGCGTCCGCCCCGAGCACTTCGACGTGGCCGGCCCCGACACCGAGCAGGGTCTCGCGGTCGTCGTGAACGTGGTCGAGGAGCTGGGCTCCGACGCCTTCGTCTACGGCACCGCCACGGTCGGCTCCGAGACGAAGGACCTCGTCGTCCGCGTCGGCGGCCGCAACGTCCCCGAGAAGGGCAGCACGCTGCACGTCGTGCCGCGCGCGGGCGAGACCCACGTGTTCTCGACCTCCACGGGCGCGCGCCTCTCCGACTGACCCGAGCGACGTGAGAAGGGCCCCGCGGCAGCCGCCGCGGGGCCCTTCTCGCATCCGGCCTCCGGAAGGCCGAAAAACCCCGGCACAACGGGCCTTTCGAGCGCGAACGTCAACCCACTACCCAAAAAGACGCACTCCTTCATCCCCCGACCGGGTGACTAAATGTCGCCAAATCATTACCCCGCGCTACCCTCACACGCGTGAAGCACTCCGTGAAGCACTCCGCCACCCAACCGTCGCGACGCGGCCAGGGCCCCGCCCGACGGATCGGCCGCTCGCTCGCCCTCGTCCTGCCCGTCGTCATGGTGCTCTCGGGGACCCTCGCGGTCACCCGGGTCAACTGGTCGGGGAACCCCTCGGATTCGGTGCTCACCGCCTCCGACGTCTCCACCGCCCACCGCACCTCGCACGGCGCCAAGGCCCCGCAGGACGTCCTGCGCGACCAGCTCCTGACCGAACTCCAGGAGAAGGACCCGGGGACCGCCCTGACCCATCTCCAGGCCGCGGTGAACGGCAGGCCGTCCCTGGCGAAGCACTGCACCTCCATCGCCCGCTCCCTGGGTCGCGCCGCCGTCCGCATCTACGGCCCCTCACGCGCCCAGTCGTACGCCCGCCCGGTCTGCGACACGTCCTTCGCCTCGGGCGTCCTGGCGGCGCACAACTAGGGCGTTGGAGCCCCCCAGGGGACCCTCTCGACGGGTACGGGGCGCCGCGTACAGTTCGGGCATGACCGATCCGCGCGCCGCGTCCCGACCCACGCAAGCCGTCATCCTGGCCGGTGGCCAGGGGTCCCGGCTGCGTCCCTACACCGACGACCGGCCCAAGCCGATGGTCGAGATCCCCGGGACGGGGACGCCGATCATCGGCCACCAGCTGGGCTGGCTCGCCGAGGAGGGCGTGACCGACGTCGTGGTCTCCTGCGGCCACCTCGCCGACGTCCTGGAGAACTGGCTCGACTCCGCCGACCTGCCCCTGAAGGTCACCACGGTCGTCGAGACCGAGCCCCTCGGCCGCGGCGGCGGCCTGAAGTACGCGGCCGCCCATCTCCCCCACCCCGAGCGGCCCTGGTACGCCACCAACGGCGACATCTGGACCCGCTTCTCGCTGCGCGACATGGCGGACTTCCACACCGAGCGCGACGCCGTCGCCACCCTCGCGCTGGCCCGGCCGCGTATCCCGTGGGGCGCCGTGCAGACGGACGGCTTCGGCCACATCACCGACTTCATCGAGGCCCCGCCCACGACGTACGAGATCAACGCCGGCGTCTACGTCTTCTCCCCCGAGTTCGCCGGGCTGCTGCCCGAGCGCGGGGACCACGAGCGGACCACGTTCCCGCATCTCGCCCGTGAGCGGCGGCTGGCCGGGTTCCCGATCCCGCAGGGCGCGTACTGGCGCGCCATCGACACCGCGAAGGACCTCACCGAGGCGGCCAAGGAACTGGCGGCACTGGGCCGCTGACGGTCCGCCATCCGACTACGACGACGGGGAGCCGCCGTCCGG
>NZ_MUBA01000510.1 GCF_002154575.1 Streptomyces bobili | reverse complement strand
GGGATCTCGGTGTCGACCTTGTCCGTGGAGACCTCGAGCAGCGGCTCGTCGGCCTCGACGGAGTCGCCGACCGACTTCAGCCAGCGGGTGACGGTGCCCTCGGTGACGGACTCGCCGAGCGCGGGCAGGACGACGTCCGTGCCCTCGGCGGAGCCGGCGCCGGAGGCGGCCTCGGCGGTGGGAGCGGGGGCCGGGGCCGCCTGCTCGGTGGAGGGCTGGGCGGCCGCGGCCGGCTCGGGAGCCGGCGGGGCGACCTGCTCGGCGGCCGGCGCCGGGGCGGCGGCGGGGGCACCGGTGCCGTCGTCGATGACGGCCAGCTCGGCGCCGACCTCGACGGTCTCGTCCTCGGCGACCTTGATGGACGCCAGGATGCCGGCGGCGGGCGAGGGGATCTCGGTGTCGACCTTGTCGGTCGACACCTCGAGCAGCGGCTCGTCGGCCTCGACGCGCTCACCCTCGGCCTTCAGCCAGCGGGTGACAGTGCCCTCGGTGACGCTCTCGCCGAGCGCCGGAAGGGTTACGGAAACCGCCATGGTTTCTGTTGCTCCTTACGAATTGCGGAAGTCTGGATCGTCACTTCGTCGACCGAGGGTCAGTCGTGCGAGTGGAGCGGCTTGCCGGCCAGGGCCAGGTGGGCCTCGCCGAGCGCCTCGCTCTGCGTCGGGTGGGCGTGGATGAGCTGCGCGACCTCGGCCGGCAGGGCCTCCCAGTTGTAGATCAGCTGGGCTTCGCCGACCTGCTCGCCCATGCGGTCGCCGACCATGTGGACGCCGACCACGGCACCGTCCTTCACCTGGACGAGCTTGATCTCGCCCGAGGTGCCCAGGATCTTGCTCTTGCCGTTGCCCGCCAGGTTGTACTTCAGAGCGACGACCTTGTCCGCGCCGTAGATCTCCTTGGCCTTGGCCTCGGTGATGCCCACGGAGGCGACCTCGGGGTGGCAGTACGTCACCCGCGGGACACCGTCGTAGTCGATCGGGACGGTCTTCAGACCGGCCAGACGCTCCGCCACCAGGATGCCCTCGGCGAAGCCGACGTGCGCGAGCTGGAGCGTCGGGACGAGGTCGCCGACGGCGGAGATGGTGGGGACGTTCGTCCGCATGTACTCGTCGACCAGGACGTAGCCGCGGTCCATCGCGATGCCCTGCTCCTCGTAGCCGAGGCCGGCGGAGACGGGCCCGCGGCCCACCGCGACCAGCAGCAGCTCGGCCTCGAACTCCTTGCCGTCGGCCAGGGTGACCTTGACGCCGTCGGCGGTGTACTCGGCCTTCGAGAAGAAGGTGCCCAGGTTGAACTTGATGCCGCGCTTGCGGAACGCGCGCTCAAGAAGCTTGGAGGAGTTCTCGTCCTCGAGGGGCGCGAGGTGCTTGAGGCCCTCGACGATCGTGATGTCCGTACCGAAGGACTTCCACGCGGAGGCGAACTCCACGCCGATGACACCGCCGCCGAGGACGATCGCCGACTTCGGAACCCGGTCCAGGACGAGGGCGTGGTCGGAGGAGATGATGCGGTTGCCGTCGATCTCCAGACCCGGCAGCGACTTCGGCACGGAGCCGGTCGCCAGGAGCACGTGGCGGCCCTGGACACGCTGACCGTTCACGTCGACGGAGGTGGGGGAGGAGAGCCGGCCCTCACCCTCGATGTACGTCACCTTGCGGGAGGCGACGAGACCCTGGAGCCCCTTGTACAGGCCGGAGATCACGCCGTCCTTGTACTTGTGGACCCCGGCGATGTCGATGCCCTCGAAGGTGGCCTTGACGCCGAACTGCTCGCTCTCGCGGGCCTGGTCGGCGATCTCACCCGCGTGGAGCAGAGCCTTGGTGGGGATGCAACCCCGGTGCAGGCAGGTGCCGCCGACCTTGTCCTTCTCGATCAGGGCGACGTCCAGGCCCAGCTGCGCCCCGCGCAGGGCCGCGGCGTAACCGCCACTACCACCGCCGAGGATCACTAGGTCGAAAACGGTGCTGGCGTCGTTCGCCACGTCACGTCCTCCATGCATGTGCGCCGTACGCCGGTCTCCAGTGACCGGGCGGCGGCTGGTGTCCGGCCGCTCTTTCTTTCGGCCCTGTGGTGGGGGCCCTGTCCTGCCGAGGCCCATCTTCGCACCTGTGGGAGCCGAACGAGACGCCGGGCTGCGGTGTGAGACACCCCACGTGCACGCGCCCGGGGTGCGGGGCTGTGCCGATCTGCGGCTCCGCCGCGTGACCGCGGCGGGCCGAGTGATCAGTCGCACAGTCCCCGCACCCGGAAAGGACTAGCCGAGATCGCCCTCGGCGGTCAGCTCGGCCAGCCGGACCAGCGTCCGCACCGCCGTACCCGTGCCGCCCTTGGGCGTGTACCCGAACGGCCCGCCCTCGTTGAACGCGGGCCCCGCGATGTCCAGGTGCGCCCAGGTGATGCCCTCGCCCACGAACTCCCGCAGGAAGAGGCCGGCGACGAGACCGCCGCCCATGCGCTCACCCATGTTCGCGATGTCGGCGATCGGCGAGTCCATGCCCTTGCGCAGGTGGTCCGGGAGCGGCATCGGCCAGGCCGGCTCGCCGACCTCCTCGGCAGCCTCGTGCAGCGCGGAGCGGAACGCGTCGTCGTTCGCCATGATCCCGAACGTCCGGTTGCCCAGCGCCAGCATCATCGCGCCGGTCAGGGTCGCCACGTCCACGATGGCGTCCGGCTTCTCCTGGGAGGCGGCCCACAGGGCGTCGGCGAGGACCAGCCGGCCCTCGGCGTCGGTGTTGAGGACCTCGACCGTCTTGCCGCTGAACATGCGCAGCACGTCACCCGGGCGGGTGGCGGAGCCGGACGGCATGTTCTCGGCGAGCGCCAGCCAGCCGGTGACGTTGACGTCCAGGCCGAGCCGCGCGACGGCGACCACGGCGGCGAGGACCGCCGCCGCACCGCTCATGTCGCACTTCATCGTCTCGTTGTGCCCGGCCGGCTTGAGCGAGATGCCGCCCGAGTCGTAGGTGATGCCCTTGCCGACGAAGGCCAGGTGCTTCTTCGCCTTGGACGAGGTGTACGACAGCTTCACCAGGCGGGGGCCCGCCGCGGAACCGGCGCCGACGCCGAGGATGCCGCCGTAGCCGCCCTTGGTGAGGGCCTTCTCGTCGAGGATCTGCACCTTGATGCCGTGTTCCTTGGCCGCGGTCTGGGCGACTGCGGCGAAGGCCTCGGGGTCGAGGTCGTTCGGCGGGGTGTTGATGAGGTCGCGGGCGCGGTTGAGTTCCTCGGTGACGGCGGCGGCACGGGCGAGGGCCGCCTTGTGGGCGGCGTCGCGCGGCTTGCCGCCGAGCAGGGTGGCCTCGGCGAGCGGGCTCTTGCCCTTCTTCGCCTTGGCGTCCTTGTCCTGCTCCTTGTAGGCGTCGAAGGAGTAGGCGCCGAGCGCGACGCCCTCGGCGACCGCGCCGAGGTCGGCGGCGTCCGTCAGGGGCAGGGCGAACGCGGCCTTCTTGGAACCCGCGAGGGCGCGGGCGGCCACACCGGCGGCGCGGCGCAGCGCCTCGGCGTCGTAGGAGGCGTCCTTCTCGGGCTCCGAGCCCAGCCCCACCGCCAGCACGAGAGGCGTCTTGAAGCCGGCCGGGGCCGGCAGCTTCGTCACCTCGCCCTCGGCGCCGGCGGCACCGAGGGTTTCCAGGACGCCGGCGAGCCGGCCGTCGTAGGCCTTGTCCACGGCCTCGGCGCCGGGCGCTACTACGGGGCCGTCGGCGCCCTTGACGACACCGATCACGATCGCGTCGGCCCGGAGGCCGGGCGCCGCGGCGGTGCTGAGAGTGAGAGCAGTCACGGTGGTGATTTCTCGCTTCCGATGTGGAGTTGCTGTGGCCGATGTGTGGGTCGACCGGGCCCGACAGCCGACCCTAGGTCTGGACTGAGGGTGCGGTCGCTACCGGGGTGGGCCTCACCGGCGCGGCGTACCGGCGCGGCAACCCCGCAACGAGCGTACGCGTGCGTGAGCGTTCGCTCATGCACGGGAGCGTTCACCTGTCGGTGGCGTCGTGGCCACCCCCAGATCCTCGCATTCGACGGACGGGGGCACATCTCTCGGGTGCGGTCGGCCGCGGTGCCCGGCGGCGGGAGACCATGGGGGGAGCCGCCGTCGCCGAGCCTGGAGCCCCTCCGTGAGACGCCTGATCCTGCTGCCCGTCCTCCTGTTGCTGCTCGCGGGCTGCCAGCGGTCCTCGACCGCGCCGGACGACGGCCCGGCCGGGAAGGACCGCTGGCAGCCGCGCCCGGGCATCGGCTGGCAGTGGCAGTTGAGGGGGCGTCTGGACACCTCCGTCGACGTGCCGGTGTACGACATCGACGGCTTCGACCAGAGCGAGGCGGCCGTCGCCGGACTGCACGAGGACGGCCGCAAGGTCATCTGCTACCTGTCCACCGGCGCCTGGGAGGACTGGCGTCCGGACGCCGACGAGTTCCCGGAGTCGGTCCTGGGCGAGGGCAACGGCTGGGACGGCGAACGCTGGCTGGACATCCGCCGCACCGACGTCCTCGAACCCCTGATGGCGGCCCGTGTCGACATGTGCCGCGACAAGGGCTTCGACGCCGTCGAGCCGGACAACATGGACGGCTACCGCAACAGAACGGGCTTCCCCCTCACGGCCGCCGACCAGCTCCGCTACAACCGGCTGATCGCCGGACTCGCCCACGACCGGGGCCTGTCCGTCGGTTTGAAGAACGACCTCGACCAGATCCCCGAACTCGTCGACGACTTCGACTTCGCGGTCAACGAACAGTGCGCCCAGTACGGAGAGTGCGAGGCGACGACTGCGTTCGTCGAGGCGGGCAAGGCCGTCTTCCACGTCGAGTACGAACTTCCCACCAGCCGCTTCTGCGCCGACTCCCGCCGCCTGAAGCTGAGTTCCCTGCGCAAGACGTACGAACTCACGGCATGGCGCGAGGCCTGCTGAGCGGCCCGGTCGACTAGCCCAGGCAGAGCACGACCAGTGCCGTCGTGGCCGCCGTCTCCGCCAGGCCCCCGAACACGTCCCCGGTGATCCCGCCGAAGCGGCGCGTGCAGTGCCGCAGGAGCAGTTCGGCGGGATCACCGGGGAC
>NZ_MUBA01000051.1 GCF_002154575.1 Streptomyces bobili | reverse complement strand
GCGCTCAGAGCGGCGGCCACCCGGGCCCCGGTGGCCGCCGCTCTGAGCGCGAGCACCTGCGCGGTCCACAGACCTCCGATGAGGACGACGTCGTACGGCGTGGGCCGGTTGAGGCCGAGGACGGCGGGCCGCCCCTCGGCGTCCACGCCGATGACGACGCCGTCGTCGCCGATGGGCAGCGCGAGCGCGCCCAGTTGTTCCACGGACACGGAGTGCCGCGCGTGCCGCGGACCGACCAGTCCGAAGCCGGCGCGCAGCAAGCGGCGTCCGGGGGAGTCCGGGGTGCCGGGGGAAGGCTCCGGCGCACCGGTCCGTGTCGTCGTCACCGTCACCGAACACCTCCGAGGGGCAGCGTGGCCAGGATGCCGGGCACCTGTTCGCGGTCGAGTCGGGCGAGCCCCGCGCCGGTGTGCCGGGCCGCGCCCTGCACCGCGCGCCGGGCCGCCACGAGTTCGTCGTCACTGCGTCCCGTCACCCGGACGTGTCCGCTCAGGGACACCTCCTGACGCTCGCCGCGCGCGAGGGTCAGGCTGAACGTCGTGGCCAGCGCCGGGATCGCGGTGATCAGGGCGACGAACTGAGGCAGCGACGGGCCGCTGCCACCGCCCAGCGCGGGCCACCGGCGCAGCCAGTACGTCGTGTGCCGCCGGTTGTCGCACCGCCAGCTGCGGCCGGACTCCTCGGTGCGCCGGTCCACCGCCCCGGTCCGCCCGGCCTCCGCCGTCACCAGCGGGTTGGCGCAGACCGAGGTGGCGAGGGCGGCCGTCAGCCCCTCCTCGTCCAGCACGGTGGCACGGAACCCGGCGCCGGTCAGCCGGCTCGCCAGATGATTGGCCGCCCGTACGACGCACTTCTGCGCGCCGGTGAGACCGCCGCCGCGCGCGGCCACGGCCTCCGGGCACAGCTCCGGGTCGAGCTTCAACGCGATCCAGGTGATGCGTACGGCCGGCGCGCCGGTCTGTTCCTGGAGCGGCGCGTAGTTGGCGACGGCCACGGACTGGCGCGGCAGGTGCAGCGCGGGCGCGGGCTGGGTGTGCAGCACGATCTGAGCGGACTCCAGGCGGATACCGTCCACGTCGAGCGCGTCGTGCACCAGGGCGAGCGGCAGCGGCTGCCGGCTGCGCTCGGCCCGCAGCGCGGTCGCGTCCGCCTCGACCTGGAGGACCGCGGTGACGAACGTGCCGTCGCCGACGATCCCGACGGGCCGCCGGTCACGGCTGCCGTACTCCTGGGTGCGCAGGCTCGGGTCGCACTCCAGCGCCGGGGCGAACCCCGGCTCGGTCCCCGGCGGTATCTCCAGCTTGGCGGCCTGCCTGCGGCGTACCTTCAGCGCCCGCGCGGTGGCCAGCCACTCCGGCAGCGAACGGCCGCGGCGGCGCGCCACGGAGAGCACCACGAGCACCGCGGCGACGACACCGGCCACCCCCATGGCCACGGGCCCGATCGCCCAGCCGACCAGCAGCACGGCGGCCGCGATCTGCCACAGGACGAGGCGTTGCAACCGGAATGCCCCGGCGTGCCCCGAACGCACCTTGAGCTGGAGCGCCCCCGGCGCCGCCGACCGCTGTGGCGCCTGCGGTGACCGCGCCGGCCGCGGCCCGGAGGCCGAGGAGCCCCGCGTCCGCGACCGGCCACCGGAGCGCACGCGCGTTCCCGAAGCCATCACTCCATCTCCCCGTTCTGCTCACGACTCGACCGTATTCCAGCACCACACAGGGCACTTGACGGCCCGGGAACCCTACCCGCTCCCCAAGTCCGCGCGGATACCAGGCATAGTAGGGGGCCGCTCCGACATCGGGGGCGGGGGACCGCGTCACCCGCGCGTGCGGCCCGGACGGGACAACGGGGAGAGACACAGACAGATGGCATCCCGGCGCGATCAGCTCAACGCCTACACCTTCGCGAAGCGCCGCATGCTCGCGGCATTCCTCCAGTCGTCGCCGGACGGTTCCGAGGAGGGAGCGCCGCGACCGCTGCGCTCGGTCCTGCCCGGCATCATCGTCGGCGTGATCGTCATGGCGGTCTTCGGGGCGTGGGGCATGTTCAAGCCGACCGCGCCCAAGGGCTGGGACGAACCCAACGCCAAGGTGATCGTCGCCAGCAAGTCGACGACGCGGTACGTCGTCCTCAAGACCGACGGCGAGGTCCAGCTCCACCCCGTGCTCAACATGGCCTCCGCGAAGCTGCTCCTCGCCGACGGGAAGGGCGACGTCGTGACCGTCGCCGAGTCCGTCCTCGACAAGGGCAAGATCCCGCACGGCGTCACCATCGGCATCCCGTACGCCCCCGACCGGCTGCCCCCGTCCTCCGAGGCGGGCACCGGGAAGCGCTGGGTGGTCTGCGAGCGTCCGGGCGCGGGCGGCGGCGGCTCCGTCCAGAAGGCCGCGCTGGTGCTCTCCTCCCGCGACATGAAGGTGACCGACGACAAGGGACGCCTGCGCGGCGGCCAGCTGCTCTACGTGAGCGACCCGCAGGGCAAGCGCCACGTCGTGGACGCGAGCGGTGCCGTGTACCCCATCGACAAGAGCGACGAGCTGCTCCTGCGCGCCGTCGTCGGCTCCGGCCGCGAGCCCCAGCGGGTCTCCGACGAGTGGCTGGCCACCCTGCACCCCGGCGACCCGATCAGCTTCCCGGCGATCACCGGGCAGCCGGGCACGGCGGCCGGGGCACCCGGACAGCTGGACGCCTCGGTCAACAAGGTCGGCATGGTGCTCAAGGCCTTCGACAACAACACCGAGCAGTACTACGTGGTGCTGCCCGGCCGGGTTGCCCCCGTCTCCGCCTTCATCGCCCAACTGCTGCTGTTCAGCGAGGACCTGGCGTCACTCGGCCAGGCCGGCCAGGCCCACGAGGTCAGTCCGGGAGCCATCGTGCCGGGCCAGGCCTTCGGCACCGAGCACAACTGGCCGACCGGCGACCCCGCGCCCGTCAACGAGGCGTCGGCGGCCTCCGGCAGCCGCAGCACCATCTGCAACGTCCTGCGCGACGTCGACGCCGGCTCGGGCGCCACCACCCTGAGCACCTGGGTCGGCACCGACTACCCGGCCAAGCTGCCCACCGGATCCTCCAGCGCCTACGTCACCCCCGGCTCCGGCCAGCTCTACCGCCAGTTCCAGGGCGAACAGACCAAGACCGGACCGGTGTTCCTCGTCACCGACACGGGCCTGCGCTACGTCCTGCAGTCCAACGCCGACAGCGCCACGGACGACGCCGGGATCGGCACCACGGCCAAGGAGCGCAAGCAGCTCGAGCAGGAGGCACAGCAGGCGCAGAACCGGCTCGGCTACAAGGACGTGGACCCGGCGCCGATCCCCGCCGCCTGGTCGGAGTTCCTGCCGACCGGCCCGCGCCTGTCGACGGCCGCGGCACGTCAGCCGCAGGGCTCGTGAGGAGGCGGACGACAATGCTCCGTACGACTCGCAGGTCTCACCCGGCTCGCGCGGCAGCGCTCCGTACGACACTGGCGGCGGCCGCGACGCTCCTGACGACGGCCACGGTCCTCGCGCCCCCCGCGGAGGCGGCCGGCAAACTGCCCTACTCGGACCAGTGCCAGTTCCCCAACGGCCTGTACCCGGGCCGCCCCTGGTCCCTCCAGCGCGTCCTCCTGGACGAACTGTGGAGCCGGTCCAAGGGCAAGGGCGTACGGGTGGCGGTCATCGACACCGGCGTGGACGTCAAGAACCCGCAGCTCGCGGGCGCGGTCGACGCCAAGAGCGGCCGCAACCTCCTGCCGAAGGGCATCAAGGACGAGAACGGCGACCCGATCGAGCGGGGCAAGGAGGACGGCACGACCGACACCGTCGGCCACGGCACCAAGGTCGCCGGCATCATCGCGGCCCGCCCCGTCGCGGGCACCGGCTTCGTCGGTCTCGCCCCCGAGGCGACGATCATCCCGATCCAGCAGAACGACGCGGAGGGCCACGGCGACACCGGAACCCTGTCCCAGGCGATCCGCCACGCGATCACGGCCGGGGCCCAGGTCATCAACATCTCCCAGGACACCTCGAAGGCGGTCCGGCCCGACTCCGGCCTGAAAAGCGTGATCGACGAGGCACTGGCCAAGAAGATCGTCGTCGTCGCGTCGGCGGGCAACGACGGCCTCGGCGGCAACGTCAAGGAGACCTACCCGGCCTCCTTCAAGGGCGTCCTCGCGGTGGCCGCCTCGGACCGCAACAACGAGCGCGCCTCGTTCTCCCAGTCCGGCGACTTCGTCGGCGTGGCGGCCCCCGGCGTCGACATGATCTCCACGGTCCCCCAGGGCGGCCACTGCTCCGACAACGGTACGAGCTTCTCGGCGCCGTACGTCGCGGGCGTGGCGGCGCTCATCAAGGCCAGGCACCCCGACTGGACCGCCGCCCAGGTCGTCGCCCAGATCGAACAGACCGCGGAACGCACGATCGCCGGCCACGACCGCCTGGTCGGCTGGGGCGTGGTGGACCCGGTCCGCGCCCTCACCGAGGACGACCACCCGATCGAGTCCCCGAACCCCCAGGACGGCCTCACCCGCGCCCAGCCCCCGACAGCCGCGAAGTTCCAGATCGGCGAAACCCCCGACGAACGCAACGCCCGCCTCGCCACCTACGTAGCCGTGGCAGCGGCGGTCCTGGTGGCGGGCCTCGGCGGCACAGCGGTGGCAATCCGGGACGCACGACGGCGAGCGCGGAGGGTGACGGGAGGGGAGTAGGTCACCTTCGGTGACGGTTGGACATGCGCCTGGGTGGGGCCTCGGGAGCAAGAGGACTGGCGACGTGACGCCGCGTCGGTCATGGCGCTCAAGGCCATCGACCCACGAGGCTGGAACTCCGTCGATCACGCTCCAGAAGTCGCCGACGGCTGCAGCGGCACCGGCGGCCCGTTCATGGCGTGGAAGCCCGAGCACTTCAACTCGAGCCTGCACGGGATCCGTTCCGCGTCCGCTACCCAGCTCCTGATCGCGCTCAAAGGCGAGTGGTAGCAGGCCGCCAATATCCCGAACTTCATCGACCGCCGGGACGGTCTGTTCAGGAGCTCCCGCGAAATCCTCTCGCGGTCGGGTCCGAGCGCAGCCTTCTTCACCAAACGCATCCGACGCTCAGGACAATCCGAACGCCGACCTGCTGAATCCGACGCCCAGTGGGAATGCCTCTCCGTCTACACCACTGACTGCGGATTTGTCGTCGTGTCCGATACAGAGGTGGGCGTCTTCTGGGCCTTCTGGGAAGACTGAGAGCGATCCGACCTTGTGCAACTACTTCGTTCAGCCACCTACCACGCCTCACACACCGAGTGCGGCCCGGAACCAACCACCGCGTCCCGGCCGGCCGTCGAGGCATCCATCCTGGCATCGCCGACTGAACGGTCGGCAGGCTGGTTGGTGGCCATGGTCCACGACCGCGGATTTCCGGGGGCCGTGTCCGATACGGAGGTGCGGATGGTCGGGTCCGTCCATGAGCGGTGATCCGAAGCCGTCTCCTGGCCAGTGCATTCATGCGGCAACGCCACGTCGCGTTCCGGCCTCCGCCTCGGTTCCTGCGACGGAGAGTGAGCTGCGCGGCTGGTAGTGGTCATGGTCACAGTGGTCGAGTGGCCGACCGCCGTCCGATGCCTGCGGCGGCAACGGCAGCCCAGGTGACGGCTGTTACCGCCTGTGAAGAATCCGTGAAGCTGCGGCCGGTAGTAGCAAAGCTGTTTCATATGACAGTTGGGGCTGTCGCAGGAAGTCACTACAGTGGTCATGTTGCGGTCATGAACACTTGAGGAGCGCGGGCTGCTCAGGACGGCCGCGGACAACGGGGAGGAAAGCTTCGTGCTTCCTGATGACATGCGCGGTGGTGCCGCAGACGTACGGCGTGGCCTGATGGCGCTTTCGACGTTCAAGAAGCGCGTGGACGACCTGCTGACCGCCTTCGAGGACTCGGCGGGCGGCTCGTCCAAGGTCGCGACGCACAGCCTGTCAGAGACCGCTTTCGGGACGGGGAACTTTCCGGAAGCGAAGACGCTCCACCTGGAGTACGAGCGCGTCCACGAGCGCATCACGACGCTGTCCAAGTCGCTCGGCCTTCAGCTTGAGGCGATGCAGATCGCCGTCCACGGCGTGGACGTCACCTTCGACAATCTCGAAGACGAGTACCGGTACCGGTTCCACGAGATCCGGACCGAGGTCAACCAGGAACGCGACGAGATGCTCAACGAGCACCTCAAGCGTGACAACAACGCCGACCACACGGACGCGGGGTACTGATGAGCGGCGGAAACAAGAAGCCGGACCACTACCAGGCGGAACGCCAAGAAGCGACCCAGCAGAACTCCAGCATCGACAACCTCAAAGACAGGGCCGCCTTCTTCAGCCCGCCTGCCCCGGGCACTCCGGCCGGCTTCGGCAAGACCAACTTCGAGGGCCACGACCTCAACGAGATGATCGACATCGTGGAGTCGGCGAGCCCGGAAACGCTGGAGACCGCGGCCACGGCACTCGTCGACGCCCGCGACGCCATCAATGAGGCCGCCGACGAACTGAGCCGCAACCTGGGCGCTGTCGACTGGGAGGGCGAGGCCCACGCCGCCTTCTACAAGTGGGGCATGGACCTGACCACCACTGCCAAGGCGCTCGCCACCTACGCCGACGAGGTGGGCACGCAGGTGCTGGCGGCAGGCTCCGGCCTCGCCTCCGTACGCAAGTCCATGCCGCCGCGCGACACCCGCCTCGTCCGCAAGACGGTCGATGACATCCCGACGCCTGCGCAGGTCGACACCAACAAGGACTACGCGGCGGCGGTCAAGGCCGAGAAGGACCGCCAAGAGGCGATCAACCAGATGTACCGGCTGGCGTCGTTCTACACGGTGTCCAGCGGGATGATGCAGCTGGCCGAGGAGCCGGTGTTTCCTAAGATGCCGGATGTGGGGGTGCCGCCTCCGCCGCCGGGTCGGGATCCAGTACTGCCGCCGGATAGGGCAGATTCGCTGGCCCGCGTGGATGGTTCAGGGGTCCCAAGTCGTCACTCTGTGGGCACGCACGGAACCGGGGAGCGAGCGAGTGCGGAGGATTTGCCGTCCTCTCGCGTAAATGTGGACGATCCGGTTGTGCCTCGGGATCGGCCTGTGGGCACAGAAATCGACAGCGTCGGTACGTTGCCTCAGGACACTGTGAAGCCTACGACCGTCACACCGCCCTCGACGGCAGGCCCAGGCGGAACTCCAACGGGAACCGTGCCTCCCTTTGCCCCCGCTGGCGTGCCCCCTACTTTTCGAGGGACGGCTGGGCGCACCACAGGCGTTGGAGGTGTGCCGGGCGGCAAGCTTCCTACGTCGGCGCAAGGGCGGGTCGGCGGTATGCCGGGCGGAACTGCGGCAGGGCGTACGGGAATTGGTCCTGTCGGACCGACGGGAAGGGCTTCCGCGCCAGGCCAGGCAGGTGGTCGTGGCACTGGTCCGATGGGGCCGATGGGACGTGCATCCGCGCCGGGGCAGGCGGGTGGTCGTGGCGTCGGCCCTATGGGGCGAGGCGTGGTCGGCGGGGTACCGAAAGTCGGAGGGCAGGCCGCCGGACGTTCCGGGGGTGCACCCCGAGGTCCGGTCACTGGCATGGGTTCTACGAATCCTGCGCGTCCAGGCGCTGGGCGTACGGGTGCCGGGAGTGCTGGCGATGGTGTCGTGGGCGGGAGGCCTGTTACTGGTGGGTCGCCGGGTACCAACGGCTCTAGAATGCCGCGCGGAACGGTCGTCGGCGGTGAAGGCGCACCTACCTCGCGTGCCACGGGCGAGAGGCCCGGCCAGCGTGGGGTGATCGGAACATCCGGTTCGGCAAAGGGCACGGGCGTTGGGCAGGCGGCTCGCCGTTCTGCCAACAGCCCACCCGAAGGCGTGGTCGGAACGCCGAAAGGTCGAACTGCCAGAAGGAGGAGCAGCGGAAACCCGCCCGGTGGTCCGGGCGCGAGTGTTGGTTCCGCGCGCAACCAGGGCTCCGGCGAGACAGGTTCGCGCCGAGACGAGCGGCGCGATGACGCGTCGCCGACCGACTGACCGGACAAGAGCGAGGACAGGCAGAGGCATGGTGGCAGGGATCAGCCGGCGCGGCGGCCGTAGCGCGTCTTTCACGGGGCGAAACCGGGGACGGCTTTCCGCCGTTTGCGCAGCGCTCGGCGCCTTGGCGGCCCTCTCGGCAGGGCTGGCTCCGGGCGCTTCCGCCGCCGACGTCCAGTCCCAACAGTGGTACCTGTCGGCGATGAAGGCCGATGAAATGTGGAAGTTGAGCACGGGCAAGGGCGTCAAGGTTGCCGTTGTTGATACCGGAGTGAACCCGGATACGCCCTCAATGAAGGGGCAGGTACTTGCAGGGGAGGTATCGAAAACTGTTGCATACAAGGCGACTGAAGATTATCTGGGCCACGGGACAACGATGGCGGAAATTATCGCTGGCACTGGTGTTGGTGACGGCCTGAAAGGGCTGGCTCCCGGGGCGAAGATCGTTCCGTACCGGATTGCAACGAAGCGCCTGAAGAGCGCAGAGGAGACTGAGAAGGCGCCTGCGTTGCCCGACGTGATCAGGGCTATTGCGGACAGCGACGCTAAAATCATTAGTATGTCCTTCACTGAAGATATTGAACGCCCTGAAGATCTTGCGGCGATCAAATATGCTCAATCTAAAGGAAAGCTGATGTTTGCTGGAACCGGCAATGATGCCGCAGAGGAGAGTTTCATCGGCTACCCAGCCGCCTATCCGTATGTAGTAGGCGTTGCCGCTGCGGATGAGTCTGGAAAAGTCGGGAAGTTCTCGGAGCACGGCAACTACGTCGATCTGGCTGCCCCTGGTCTCGACGTGCCGACGTGGTGTGACGCTACGTTCCGCTCGTACTGCGACAACTCGGGAACGAGTTTGGCCACCGCCATCGCCTCCGCCTCCGCCGCCCTCATCTGGTCCGCTCACCCAGACTGGACGGCGAACCAGGTCCTCGCCAGCCTCATCGAAACAGCCGGCCGCGACTGGGCCAAGGACGATCCGAGCACGTACCTCGGATACGGACTGATCCGCCCCCGCAAGGTGCTGGAGGACAGCAACTTCAATCCCGGCGCGGCTGGCACCGACCCCCTGGCGAGGGAAAACGCGAGGGGTGTCACGGGCGTAGGCACGGACAACTCGCCCTCCCCGTCCGCATCAACCTCGTCACAGCCGCCGAAAAACGCTTCAGGCGGCCAGACTTCGGCGGCAGGATCGAGCGCGGACTCCTCCGACGACAACACCACGATGTGGGTGGCCCTCGGGGCCGCCGCGGCCGTGCTGGTGATCGGCGGTGGCGCATTCGCCGTGGTTCGTTCACGGCGGGGCGTATGACGACCGACGTACCACGGCCAGTCATACACAACCGTTCTGGTGCGGTGACGCACGCAGAGCAGAACCACAGCTCTCACGAAAAGGAGTGCCGCAATGGTCGACCGCAAGCTTAATGACGGCGACGTACAGAGGCTCCAGACGGAAGTGATCGACCGGTACGACAACATCCGGGGATCGCTGGCGAAGCTTCAGGGCACGATCGACATGATCGAGAAGGCCTGGACGGGGCAGGGCGCCAATGCGTTCAACGTCAAGCAGACGGAAATCAACGGCCACATGGTCTCGATCGGCAAGATGCTCGATGATTTCCTCGAGGGCATCCACATGAACAAGACCGACAAGCGCAACCTTGAGGACCAGATCGAGGCCGACCTCAAGCAGATCTCGGTAGAGGACCTCGGTGGGAAGACGTCGGCGCTGAACAGCTACTGACGGGTCATCGGCGGTACTGAGCAACACCGTTGTCCGGGCTGCGCAGTCCGGCTGAATCCATCACGGAACGAGGAAACATGACCGGAGCCCATTACGACGAGCTTGCCGTCACCTACGGCACCATGGACGCGCTCGCCACCGAACTCGGCAACCAGGCCAAGAAGCTCGAGGAGGACCTCGAAGCCCTGAGGCAGGCAGTGCTCAACGTGTCCGCGGGCTGGGGCGGCGAGGCGTTCCAGACGTTCCAGGGCAAGAGCGAAGAGTGGAACAAGCACGCGCGGGGCATCCACACGGCGCTGGTCCAGATTTCGCAGAAGGTCCACACCGCCGGCGGCGACTACCGCGGCGGCGACCTGAAGGGCGCCAGCTACTTCCAGTAGAAGCGCCGAGGTCGCAAAGAAGCCAGGGTGGGCACGCACGGGAGGTGCCCACCCTGGCTTTTTCCGTACCAGCCGCCGGTACTGGCCCGGCTCTACAGCGATCCCGCGCAACGAACCTGTCCTCACCGTCGGAGCATCCCGACATGGCGGCTCATACGAGGAGAAGCGGACGAATGAGTGTTGCGCCGTCGAGTCAGGCGATCCCGCCGGGAGCCCGGTCCGGAGTCATGTCCGGGGTCCTCGTCGGAGGGGTGGCCACAGTGGTGTCCGTCCCCACCATCGGTAGGGCAGGGGCTGCCTGTGACGTCGGCAGCAATGCGGCCAACAGCTTGCTCTTCCTCACGCCTCTCATCTGGATTGTCGCTGCGTTTCCGTGGATCATCCTGCATGGCTTGCTCGGGCGAGGTCACCGGCCGGCTGCAGGGCTTGCCTGGACTCTCTGGTTCACGTGGTTCGTCGTGACATGGCTCGGCATGCCGGACTCCTGCCCAGCCCCCTTGTGCCCGGGAGACGTCCCGCCCTGGTGGCCGAGTTTCCTCCCTGCGTGACCGCACGGCGTATCCTTGAGCGCTGCTTCTCCGGGAAGACGTGGCGCATCAAAAATGGCGACGACAGAAGGGTGGCCGGTGTAGGAACCTTGCCGGTCAGGGCACCCACTCGGGGACGCACACCAATGTGAGGCAGGCACGCTGGTGAATGGGGCCGCAGACGCTATAGGAGAGGACGGGCAGATCGATCAGCCGCACTCCCCGGACTCTCCAAGTGCCTTGGTGTAAGCCGTGATGAGTCTTTTCATTGCGCCTGTGTCAGAACGATCGGGAGTGAACACCTGGATCACGGCGTATAGGGTCTGATCGGGATGATCGGGGGACTTGCACAACGTCGTGGCTTTTCCTACGGCACCCGTGCCCGAATAGAGATAGCGATTGTCGTCGGTGATTTGGCCGTCGTCCATCTTGTCGTATGCAGCGGCAACAGTAGCTGCGCTCTCCCCGTCACTCCACCACGTCTGAGTCTGCCGAACCGAGACATTGCCATCGACGATCAATTCACACCGCTTCGTTCCCCCGTTGGGAGTCGAGGGTTTCACGGAGACGGAGTCGCCGTCCGGGAGGAAAACGTCGAGTAGTTCGGGGTCCAGTGAAATTCCGCACAGAGTGCTGGGCGTCGAATACTTCTTATCCTGCTCTCCTCCTTCGCCTGAGCACGCAGAAAAAGCCAGCACTCCGGCCAGCATTACAGCGGCAGAATTTGAAGCTCGGAGGATTCGTGCGGATTGGCGGGGTCGTAGCCGGAACAAGAAGAGTCCCTCTCGCATGGGATCAGATGTCGGTCTTGAGATGCGGTGCCATGTACTCGGCGCTCGTACCCGCGTCCCTGAATCCTCTCTGCGCCGCTACGCGCGCCTTTTCGTCGACGCTCTCGTCCAGCAGGTCGGTTCGGTGGTGGGCTTTGGCTGCGAGTTCGGCAGCCCGCTCGCTGTACGCCGAGTTCTTTTCAAGGCCGTCCTCCCATTTCTCCGCCATGACAGGTCCGGCGTCGTCCTGTGCGTGAGCCTGCGCGTTCCGGAACAAATCCTCCAGGATCATGCTGCTGACAGTGCTGGCCACGCCTCCGGCCACAGCGCCACCAACCGGACTAGCGATGAACGTGACTCCGACGCCGATACCCGTTCCGATACCGCCTGAGACGGCGTTTTTCCATTGCGAGACCGAATTGTCGAAGGCGGTGTCGGATTCCTTGGCGGGGCCGGCGACCGCCTCCTGGCGTCCGATGGCGAGTGTTCCCGAGACCTCGCCCGAACCGTGAGCAAGCTGATCGATGGCAAACAGTGTGTCCTTGGAGTACCGGTCGCCTGCTGCTAGCTCCGGGTTCATGTGGTAGTCCATCAGGTTTGCCATGTAGGCCTTGTTCCCTACTTCGACGGCTGCGTAGCCTTCAGGGTTCTGCCCAACGGAGATGAGGAGCGCCGTCACGTCCCGGTGGTTGAGCGAGGCGGAAGCTCCGGCCACCGGGAACAGTTTGTTCGTGTCTTCATCGGTGTCGTCCGTCATCGCCCGATTGATGTCCGGGAGATATTCCGACGTGATCTGGCCGATGCTGTCGGACATGTAACCGTGACCGGTGAGCCGTCCGGTGTCCTCCGAGATCGAGGACACGAGACTCTCAAAGAGTTTCGCCTGCTCTGCATTGTGCGCAGGTGTGTCCACCGTAGGCAGTTCCCCGGCCGGATGCCCCGTCGTAGCCGCCTCCAGTGCCGCGGCCAGGTTGTTCCGCCCGGCGATGCTGTTCTCGCCCTTGTCGTCCTGGTCGAGTGGCCAGTCGCGTTCTTCGAAGAGGTAGTCGAAGTTGCTCAGGGTCCGCTTGACCTGTTTGTCGTCGACGTCTTGGGTGAAGTCATGGTCCTCGTCCTTGGAGACGAAGGTGCCGTTGAAGAAGTCCGTGGCCGCGTCAGGGCTGTTGGAGAGGGCCTTGAGGTAACCCGTCATCGGGTCCCAGCCCGAATCGGTGCCCGTACGGTTGAGCAATGGGTCGCCGACGGTTCGGCCCCAAGCGCCGTGCCGGCCGTTGCTCGTGAACTTCTTCTCCGTCTCGATCAACTTGTCGCCGTAGTCGACGAGGAAACGGTCGTCGTAGTCACCCCACCGCATGAGGTTGGACATGACCTGGCCGCCGAGCGGGAAACCGCCGTTGCGGCCGACCGGCTTGTCCACCAGGTCGACCATGTTCGACTTCCACGTCGTCATGTCGGCACCGTCGCTCTGGGAGGCCGTGGCGAGCGTCAGGCTGAGATTTTTCTGCAGGTCGTCGAACTGGTCGCCTCGCGCCTGCCCGACCTTCCAGGCGCTGTGCGGGTCGTTGAGGCCGGTCCAGAAGTCCAGGGTCCCTTGCGCTCCCAGGCGGCCGGCGAAGCGCTGCGCGAACAGTTCGTCGCCGGCGTGGTCCTTCAGACCCTTGTTGAGCCGGTCGAACTCGGACGGTGACAGGTCCTCGGGCTTCTGCTTCGCCAGGTCAGCCAGGTCCTCGGCATCCTTGAGCGCCTTGGCCGCGGAGTCCCGGTCGGAATAGTCGACGTCCGAGAAACCCAGCTTGCTCTGGTCGGCGATGGCCAACAGCACGGTGGTGGCCGTGCTGTCGCTCTCAGTGGCCTTGTCCAGGATTCCCTGGATCTCGTCGCGCAGCGCGACGATGTCGCCCTTGTTGTCCTTGTCCTGCGTGGCCCGGCCCTCCGGCGGCACGTTCGTGGTGACGGTGAAGCCGCCCTCGTAGCCGATGACCGTGAGATTCTTCTGGCGGCCCCGTTCGATGGCGCCGGTCAGTTGACCCTTGTAGAGCTTCAGCTCGTCCCGGGTGTCCGCGAGGATCTTGTGGATGGACGAGGCCTGGCTGTGGGCGTCGGTGAACTCACCGGCTGTCTTGCCGATGAACTCCTTCGACACGGTGGCGTTGACGCCCGCCCAATTGGCCTTGTTGGCGGCGCGGTGGAGGCCCTCCTCAGCGGCCTTCATCATCGTCTCGAGGTCGGTGACCATCGTCGACCAGTCGTCAATGGCGTCGTCGAGCAGACCGAAGTCAGCGGTGCGAAGGGCGTCGAGATCCATCAGTCCTTCTTGCCCTTCTTCTCATCCTTCTCGCCGTACACGGGGTTGGGAGCGCCGGGTTCGCCCACGCGTTCGTCGAATCCGGCGTCGAGCAAGTCGATGCTGCTCATCTGGCGGCGGATGTAGTGGTCGTCGCCGGCGTGCAGTCGCTTTGTGATGGACATGTGGTTCGAGATGTGAGCGCAGGCGTCCCTGAGGGACCCCAGCTGCTCGTCCCAGCGGAGCGCGACGTGCTGGAGGGCACCGCCCAGGGCGAAACCGCCACTGGTGAGCTTGGCAGCGGCGCTCTCGCTGGTGGGTACCGCTCGACGACCCTTGTTCCAGAGATCGGTGTACAGATCGAACGCATGCGTGCCGATGTTCGCCAGATCGGTCTGGCCGACCCTCAGATCACCGTACCCAGCGGGATCCGGCGCGGGGCGTACCGGGCCGCTGCCGGGATCCAGCTGGTTCAGTTGCATGTGGGGCGCGCCGCCAGTGGCCGACTCCGCCTTCAGTTGTTCCCATTCGTCCCACGCCATTGGTGAACACCTTCCCCGTATGCCCGTATGCCCGTATTCGGTACCACTGTTGGCCCGCACATCGGGCGGGCCGGTTCCGTCAGCCGCGAAAAGGCCACTGCAGCGCCCGCCGGCCGCCGAGCCGAGCCCTGCCGACATCCAGATCCAACGGAAGCAGGAAGACCCTCACGCCGACCATCTGAATGTCCCTCCCAGAACCCGATTCCGATGTCGAGCAGGACAACCCGGTCGCGCCCGGTACGGCACGCCCGTGCGGTAGGACAACTCGCCTCTTCGGTACGGCGTCACCTCAGTGACGTCTAATACGTCTCGTCCGGAAACAACCCCACCTGAACCAACGGCTTCCCCCGCCGCCGGGACACGAAGATTCCCCGCCCCGCGGGCATCGGCCGCGGCCGTACCCCGCCGAGGAGGTCGCCCTCGCCCGGGTCGCCCGCCAGCACCACGCCCTGCGCGCCGAGTTCCTTGATGCGCTGCATGAACGCCTCGTAGGAGGCGCGCCCCGCGCCGGCCGTGGAGCGGGCGACGATGAAGCGGACGCCGACGTCGCGGGCGAAGGGGAGCAGCTCGGTCAGTCCGGCCAGCGGGTTGCCGCTGGACGTGGCCACGAGGTCGTAGTCGTCGATGACGACGAACACCGTCGGTCCGCGCCACCAGCTGCGGTCCCGGAGTTGCTGTGCCGTGACGTCGGCGGTCGGCGACCGGCGTTTCATCAGGTCGGCGAGCGCCGACATGTGGTGGTCCATGGCGTTGGACATGGGGATGTACTCGGCGAGGTGCGAGGGCGGGGTCGCGCCCAGCAGGGAGCGCCGGTTGTCGACCACGAAGAACTTGCAGTCGTCGCCCGCGTAACGCTCCGTGAGCTGCTTGATCAGCAGTCGCAGCAGGTTGGACTTGCCCGACTCGCTCTCGCCGAAGACGAGGAAGAAGGGATCCTGCTCGAAGTCGAGGAACACCGGTTCGAGGTTGTTCTCGTCGAGGGAGAAGGCGACCCCGCGCTGCGGGAACCGGTCGCCCGAGGGCAGCTGCGCGGCCGGGAACTCGCGCGGCAGCAGCCGTACCTCGGGGGCGCCGGGTGCCTCCCAGTGGCGGGAGACCTCCGCGGACAGCGCCTGGGTGGCGTCGGCCAGGTCGGTGTCGGAGGCGAGCCCGTCGATGCGCGGGACCGCCGCCATGAAGTGCAGTTTCTGAGGCGAGAGGCCGCGACCGGGCACGCCGGTCGGGACGTTCGCGGCGGCCTTGCGGTCCACCTCGGAGTCCATCGTGTCGCCGAGCCGCAGCTCCAGGCGGTTCATCAGGTGGTCCTTGAGGGCGGCCCGGACCTCCATCGAGCGTGAGGCCGTCAGGACCAGGTGGATGCCGTAGCCGAGGCCGCGGGCGGCGATCTCGTGGATCACCTGGTCGAGTGCCTCGTAGTCGGCGCGGAAGTTGCCCCAGCCGTCGATGACGAGGAAGACGTCGCCCCACGGCTGGTCGGTGACCGAGATCTCGCCCCTGGCCCGCCGGGCCCGGAACTCGGTGATCGAGGGGATGCCCGCGGAGCGGAAGTACTCCTCGCGGCGGTTCAGCACGCCGTACACCTCGGCGACCGTGCGCCGCACCCGCTCGGGGTCCAGCCGGGAGGCCACTCCGCCGACATGCGGCAGTCCGGCCAGCGAGGCCATGCCGCCGCCGCCGAAGTCGAGGCCGTAGAACTGGACCTCGTGCGGGGTGTGGGTGAGGGCGAAGGAGGAGATCAGCGAGCGCAGCAGGGTCGACTTGCCGGACTGCGGCCCGCCGAGGATCTGCATGTGGCCCGCGGCGCCGGAGAAGTCCACCCAGAGGGCGTCCCGGCGCTGCTCGAACGGCTTGTCGACCAGGCCGACCGGGACGACCAGGCGGCCCGCGCCCTCGTACCCCGGCTGGGTGAGTCCGCGGCCCGCTACGGCCGTGAGGCCCGGCAGGAGCGAGTCGAGCGAGGGCGGGCTGTCCAGCGGCGGCAGCCACACCTGGTGGGCGGCCGGACCCTGTGCCTCCAGCCGGCGCACGATGACGTCGAGGACGGTGTCGGCGAGAGCCTCGTCGACCTCGGGGTCGTCCCCGGAGGGGCGCTGCTGGGGCACCGGCACGTACCGCACCGGCACCTCGGCCGCCGTGAACAGCACCGGCTGCCGGTCCAGCGGCAGCGGACCGCCGCCGGCCGCCCGCTGCGGGGTGGAACGGTAGACACCGGAGACGTACGCCGCCTTGAACCGGAGCATTTCGTCCGTGCCGAACTTCAGGAAGCCGGAACCGGGCACGTTGGGCAGCGTGTACGCGTCGGGCACGCCCAGCGCCGCCCGCGACTCCGCGGCCGAGAAGGTGCGCAGGCCGATGCGGTACGACAGGTACGTCTCCAGGCCGCGCAGCCGGCCCTCCTCCAGGCGCTGCGAGGCCAGCAGCAGGTGCACGCCGAGCGAGCGGCCGATGCGGCCGATCTGCACGAACATCTCGATGAAGTCCGGCTTGGCGGTGAGCAGTTCGCTGAACTCGTCGATGACGAGGACCAGTGAGGGAATCGGCTGGAGCGGGGCGCCGGCCGCACGCGCCTTCTCGTAGTCGTGGATGTTGGCGTAGTTGCCCGCGTCGCGCAGCATCTCCTGGCGGCGGTTCAGCTCGCCGCGGATGGAGTCGCCCATGCGGTCGACCAGGGTCAGGTCGTCCGCGAGGTTGGTGATCACGGCCGCGACGTGCGGCATCTGCGCCATGCCCGCGAAGGTGGCGCCGCCCTTGAAGTCGGCGAGGACGAAGTTCAGGGTCTCCGAGGAGTGGGTGACGGCGAGGCCCAGCACCAGGGTGCGCAGCAGTTCGGACTTGCCGGAACCGGTCGCGCCCACGCACAGGCCGTGCGGGCCCATGCCCTCCTGCGCCGCCTCCTTGAGGTCCAGCATCACCGGACGGCCGTCCTCGCCGACGCCGATCGGCACCCGCAGCCGCTCCGCCATCGAGCGAGGCCGCCAGGTGCGCAGGGGGTCGACCGAGGCGGCGTCCCCGAGGCTCAGCAGGTCGGTGAACTCCAGGTTGGCCAGCAGGGGTTCGTCGTCGTCCCCGCCGGAGGCCATGCGCAGCGGCGCCAACTGCCGGGCGAGCACCTCGGCGGACTCGTACGACAGCGCGTCGGGCGTCCCTTCGTAGACCGCCCCGTGCCCCGACTCCAGGTGCAGCATGCCCGGTTCCACGACGATGGACAGCTCGCCGCCGGCGCCGGTCAGCTCGCCGGGGACGACCTCCAGGACCGTCACGCCCTGGAGCCCCTCGGGGTTGGCCAGGAACGAGTCGGGCGGCAGGGAGACGCCGTCGAGCACGACGACGACGTGCGGCTCCTCCGCCAGCGGGGCCGCGTTGGGGTGGAACCGCGGACGGCCGGTGAGCCGGGAGGCGATCAGCTCCTCCAACTCCCGCGTGTCAGCACCGATCAGCCTGCGGCTGCCCGCGCCGTCGACCGTGCCCGGCGCCTGCACGTGCGGCAGCCACTTGGCCCACTCCCAGTGCGGGAGTTCCTCCCGGCCCGCCGCGACCACGAGGATCAGGTCCTGCGGGGAGTGCAGCGCGGCCAGCGAAGCCGCCATGGCGCGCGCGGAGGACCGTACCGACTGCGGATCGCCGCTGACGGTCACGTGGTAGAAGGCACGCAGGGAGACCGCCATCGGCAGGGCGTCCAGGGTGCTGTGGACGGCGAGGAAGCGCTGCAGCGCGCCCGCGGTCAGCGGCTCCAGCTGCTCGACCGGGCCGGTCTCGGGGGTGACGAGCGGGGTGGCCAGCGACTGGGCGCCGAGGCCGATGCGGACCTGGGCGAAGTCCTCGTCACCGGGCCGCCGTTCCCACACCCGGCTGCCCTCGGCGACCAGGGCCCACAGCTGCTCGGGGGAGGGGTGCAGGTAGTACTGCGCGTCCCGCTGCGCCCTCGCGGTGTCGACCGTCCGCAGCCGGGTCTGGCGCAGATAGCTCAGATAGTCCCGGCGCAGGTCCGCCAACTGCCCTTGGTTGCCGCGGCGGAAGCGGATCACCATCGCGACGGACATGGCGATCGTCGAGGCGATCATGACCATGCCCATGATCCTCATGAACGGCTGACCGCTCGTGAAGAAGAAGACGACCGAGCCGCCCATGCCCAGGGTGGGCAGGAGTTGCATCAGCACGCTCTCCTGATTGTTCCGGGGCAACTCCGGCGGAGGCTGCACGGCGATCTCGCCCGTGGGCACCTCGGACGGCAGGGCCCGGGGAGGGCGCTTCACGACGATGTGGCTCACTGCTCACCAATTCCCTTGCCGGCCCCGGGAAAGTACCGTCCGCCACCCCGTGTCAGGCGGACGCAGGCCGCCGCGTGATCCTACTGACTTCTTGTGCGACGAGGGGGCGGTAGGGTGCCGGATGTTCGCGTGAGCACATGCGATTCGGTCCGGGAAAGCCGGGACATTCCGTGAGATCCGGAACGGTTCGGCGCTCTCCGGCCGCCCGACGGCGGCCGTTTCGCCGCCCGGTCGGACCCATCGGTCCCACGCGGCACGACAGGGCCCACGAATTTTCACACCGCCGACGCGGAACCATCACTGAGGGGGAGCAGTCAGGTGAGCATCACGGCCTCCGCGGCAGCCACTGGAGCAGGGCAGGGACCGGGCGCGGCCTCCGGGGCGGGCCTCGGCTTCTGCCGGGTCACGATCGTCGCGCCGGACAGCCGGATCGACGTCGCGCTGCCCGACGACATCCCCGTCGTCGACATCTACCCGGAGATCCTGCGGCTCTCCCGGCAGAGCCCCGCCGAGGGAGCGCCGGTCGGCTACCACCTCGTACGCCGGGACGGCACCGTCCTCGACGGCTCCCGCTCGTTCGCCGCGCAGCACATCCTCGACGGCGAACTCCTCACGCTGCGTCCCTTCTCCGAGTCGCTGCCACCCGCCGTCGTCGACGACGTCTCCGAGGCCGTCGCCGCGGCCGTGACCCGCGAGCACGCCCTGTGGGGCGGCGACCTGACCCGTGCCGCAGGCCTCGTCGGGGGAGGCGTCCTGCCCGTCCTGCTCGCCTTCGTGGCCTGGACCGGCGACCCGCGCCACGACATGCACTCGCTGCCCGGCGTCCTCGCCGCCGTCGTCGGCGTCCTCCTGGTCGCCCTCGCCTGCGTCCGCGCCCGCGTCTACGACGACCGGCCCTCGGCCATCGCCCTCGGACTCGGCGCGCTGCCCAACGTCGGCGTGGCCGGCTCGGGACTCCTCGAACTCGCCGACGGCCAGGGCATCGGCAAACTCCAGTTCCTCCTGGCCTGCGCGGCGGTCCTGCTCGCCGCGGTCCTCCTCACCCTCTGCTCCCCGGGCGGGGACGGCCCGTTCGTCGCCTTCGTCGTGGCGTCCGGCGCCGGAGTCGCCGCCGTGTTCGCGGCGATCCTCGCGCACTGGACGCCGGCCGAGACCGCCGCGCTGTGCGCCCCCGTCGCCGTCGGCGCCCTGGCCTTCCTGCCCGGCCTGTCCATGCGCTTCGCCCGCCTGCCGATCGGCTTCGACGCCGCCGCCACCGCCCCGCGCAGCACGTACGGCGCCGACCCCGCCCCCCAGGAGCCGGTCGACGTCGAGCGGATCACCGCCCAGGCCCGCCGCGGCCACGAACTCCTCGTCGGACTGGTCGGCGGCTGTGCCCTGATCTCGGTCGGCGCCTGTGCCGTACTCGGCTTCTCCGACGACCTCTGGGCGCAACTCCTCGCCTTGGCCGTGGGCGTCGCCCTGCTGATGCGCGCCGGCCTCTTCCGCTATACGGCGCAGGTGGCCCCCGTCCTCGCGGCCGGCCTCGCCTCCCTCGTGCTGCTCGGCCTCGGGCTGGCGCTGAACCCGCCGCTGTCCGCGGTCCGCGACGCCCTCACGGGCGACCGCGCCGACCTCGACGTCCGGACGATCTGGCTGGTCGCGGCGATCGCCGCGGCTGCCGCGCTCGTCACCGCGATCGGGCTGATCGGCTCGCGCGGCGGCCTCACACCGTTCTGGGGACGGTTCATGGAGATCGCCGAGGGCTTCGTGCTGCTCACCCTGGTGCCGCTGGCGCTGGCCGTCTTCGACGTCTACGCGGCGGCCCGAGCGATGACGAGCTGACCGGGTCGGGACCCGGCCGACGGCGGGAAGGCGTCTGTACCCGGTGCCCACACGCGTGTGGCGGCCGGCAACGGCCGGCCGCCACATCGCTCACGGCACCGCCTACTGCGCCGCCAGCCCGCCGTTGTGCGGCGCGGGCTCCAGGTCGAACTCGCCGTCCCGCGCACCCAGGACGAAGGCGCGCCACTCCGCCTCGGTGTAGCGCAGCACGGTGCCGGGGTCGAGCGACGACCGCATCGCCACGGCACCGGCGGGCAGATAGGCGATCTCCACCCGCTCCTCGTGCTCCTCTGTGCCGGGCGCGCTGTGCCACTCGACGCCGGAGATGTCGAGGGCGTACAGCTCGTCCCTCTCCCGCTCCTTGCGCGCCTTGATCTCCTCAGCCGTCTCCGCCATGTCGCAGCGACCCCTTCCCGACGTACGGACGAACCACGTTCGTGTACGGACCAACAACGTTCCTGTACGGACGAACAGCGTTCTCTCATGAACGGACGATCCGAGCGTTCACCCTAGTGGCCCCCCGGGCGCCGCCTCAGCGGTTCACGGACCGCGGCGAATCCGCCCGCTGCCCCCTGGTACCCTGATGGACGGCCGTTTGTGTACGCACCCCCGGATCACCCTCAGGAATCCCTGATGGTCCTGGAGGCCGCGCCCAGCGGATCCCCGCCTTCCGAGTAACGGAAGCTCCCCCGAGACACAGACCGGGGGCACTCGGTGGCAACCCACAGACTACGAGGAGTACGCGTGTCGCTCGACGCCGCTACGAAGAAGCAGATCATCGGCGAGTTCGGCCAGAAGGAGGGCGACACCGGCTCCCCCGAGGTCCAGGTCGCCATGCTCTCCCGTCGGATCTCCGACCTGACCGAGCACCTCAAGACGCACAAGCACGACCACCACTCCCGTCGTGGTCTGCTCATCCTGGTCGGTCAGCGCCGCCGGCTGCTGCAGTACCTGGCCAAGAAGGACATCCAGCGCTTCCGCGCCCTGGTCGACCGCCTCGGCATCCGCCGCGGTGCGGCCGGCGCCAAGTAGGACGCCATGAAGGGAGCGGTTCCCGTCACTGTCGGGGACCGCTCCCTTTGCCGTACGTACGCAAACGTGCGGAGTGTCACCCACGCTTTGTAGTGTGGTAGCAGAACGCAATACGCACGACACAGACGAGGAGAGGCGCACGTAGCCGCCGCCGGTCCTCGGTAGTGGCCCCCGGGGGGAAGTGAACCCGGGTGCTTCGATCGAAGACCGGCCCGCACCGCACGGAGCGCCTCTCCGCCACCGTCCCCCTGCCACACGGGCAGCCCAGGGGACGAGGACGAGGAGAAAACGCTAGTGGAGAACGAGACCCACTACGCCGAAGCCGTCATCGACAACGGCACTTTCGGCACCCGCACCATCCGCTTCGAGACGGGCCGTCTGGCCCGCCAGGCCGCCGGCTCGGCCGTGGCCTACCTGGACGACGACACCATGGTGCTGTCGGCCACCACCGCGTCCAAGAACCCCAAGGACCAGCTCGACTTCTTCCCCCTGACGGTGGACGTCGAGGAGCGGATGTACGCCGCCGGCAAGATCCCCGGCAGCTTCTTCCGTCGTGAGGGTCGCCCCTCCGAGGACGCCATCCTCACCTGCCGCCTGATCGACCGCCCGCTGCGTCCGTCCTTCAAGAAGGGCCTTCGCAACGAGATCCAGGTCGTCGCCACGATCATGGCGCTCAACCCCGACCACCTGTACGACGTCGTGGCGATCAACGCCGCGTCCGCGTCCACGCAGCTGGCCGGTCTGCCCTTCTCCGGCCCGGTCGGCGGCGTCCGCGTCGCGCTGATCCGCGGCCAGTGGGTCGCGTTCCCGACGCACACCGAGCTCGAGGACGCCGTCTTCGACATGGTCGTCGCCGGTCGTGTCCTCGAGGACGGCGACGTCGCGATCATGATGGTCGAGGCCGAGGCCACCGAGAAGACCATCAAGCTGGTCGAGGGCGGCGCCGAGGCGCCGACCGAAGAGGTCGTCGCCTCCGGTCTGGACGCCGCGAAGCCCTTCATCAAGGTGCTCTGCAAGGCCCAGGCCGACCTCGCCGCCAAGGCCGCCAAGCCGACCGGCGAGTTCCCGATCTTCCTCGACTACCAGGACGACATCCTGGAGGCGCTGTCCGCCGCCGTCCGCCCGGAGCTGTCCTCCGCGCTGACGATCGCGGGCAAGCAGGACCGCGAGGCCGAGCTGGACCGCGTCAAGGCGCTCGCCGCCGAGAAGCTCCTGCCGGAGTTCGAAGGCCGCGAGAAGGAGATCTCCGCCGCGTACCGCTCGCTCACCAAGCAGCTGGTCCGCGAGCGCGTGATCAAGGAGAAGAAGCGCATCGACGGCCGCGGCGTCACGGACATCCGTACGCTCGCCGCCGAGGTCGAGGCCATCCCGCGCGTACACGGTTCCGCGCTGTTCGAGCGTGGCGAGACCCAGATCCTGGGCGTCACCACCCTCAACATGCTCCGCATGGAGCAGCAGCTGGACACCCTCTCCCCGGTGACCCGCAAGCGCTACATGCACAACTACAACTTCCCGCCGTACTCCGTCGGCGAGACCGGCCGCGTCGGCTCCCCGAAGCGCCGCGAGATCGGCCACGGCGCTCTCGCCGAGCGCGCCATCGTGCCGGTCCTGCCGACGCGCGAGGAGTTCCCCTACGCGATCCGTCAGGTGTCCGAGGCCCTCGGCTCCAACGGTTCGACGTCCATGGGCTCGGTCTGCGCCTCCACCATGTCGCTGCTGAACGCCGGTGTGCCCCTCAAGGCCCCCGTCGCCGGTATCGCCATGGGCCTGATCTCCCAGGAGATCAACGGCGAGACGCACTACGTCGCCCTCACCGACATCCTCGGTGCGGAGGACGCCTTCGGCGACATGGACTTCAAGGTCGCCGGCACCAAGGAGTTCGTCACCGCCCTCCAGCTCGACACCAAGCTGGACGGCATCCCCGCCTCCGTCCTGGCCGCCGCCCTCAAGCAGGCCCGTGACGCCCGCCTCCACATCCTCGACGTGATGATGGAAGCGATCGACACGCCGGACGAGATGTCCCCCAACGCCCCGCGGATCATCACCGTCAAGATCCCCGTGGACAAGATCGGCGAGGTCATCGGCCCCAAGGGCAAGATGATCAACCAGATCCAGGAGGACACCGGCGCGGACATCACGATCGAGGACGACGGCACGATCTACATCGGCGCTGTCGACGGCCCGTCCGCCGAGGCCGCCCGTGCCACGATCAACTCGATCGCCAACCCGACCATGCCGGAGGTCGGCGAGCGCTACCTGGGCACCGTCGTGAAGACGACGACCTTCGGCGCGTTCGTGTCGCTGCTCCCGGGCAAGGACGGACTGCTGCACATCTCGCAGATCCGCAAGCTCGCCGGTGGCAAGCGCGTGGAGAACGTCGAGGACGTCCTCGCCGTGGGCTCCAAGGTCCAGGTCGAGATCGCCGAGATCGACTCCCGCGGCAAGCTCTCCCTGATCCCCGTGGTCGAGGGCGAAGCGGCCGAGGACGACAAGAAGGACGACGCCGAGCAGTGACGTCCCGTAGCTCCAAGGTGACGGCCCGCCCCTCTTCGGAGGCGCGGGCCGTCGCCCGTACCCAAACCCTCATCAAGGGCGAGAACGGCATCGGCACGGTCCGCAAGACCACCCTCCCGGGCGGCCTGCGCATCGTCACCGAGACGCTCCCCTCGGTCCGCTCCGCGACCTTCGGCATCTGGGCACACGTCGGCTCCCGCGACGAGACCCCGGCACTGAACGGCGCGACCCACTACCTCGAACACCTCCTCTTCAAGGGCACCCGGCGCAGGTCCGCGCTCGACATCTCCTCCGCCCTCGACGCGGTCGGCGGCGAGATGAACGCCTTCACGGCGAAGGAGTACACGTGCTACTACGCGCGCGTGCTCGACGCCGACCTGCCGCTCGCCATCGACGTCGTCAGCGACATGCTGACCGGTTCCCTGATCCTCGAAGAGGACGTCAACGTCGAACGCGGCGCGATCCTCGAGGAGATCGCGATGACGGAGGACGACCCCGGCGACTGCGTGCACGACCTGTTCGCGCACACCATGTTCGGCGACAACGCCCTCGGCCGCCCCGTCCTCGGCACGGTCGACACCGTCAACGCCCTCACCGCCGACCGCATCCGCCGCTTCTACAAGAAGCACTACGACCCCACCCACCTGGTGGTCGCCGCCGCGGGCAACATCGACCACAACAAGGTCGTACGGCAGGTCCGCGCCGCCTTCGAGAAGGCCGGCGCGTTCAAGGAACCCGACGCCACCCCCATCGCCCCGCGCGACGGCCGGCGCACCATCCGCACCGCGGGCCGCGTCGAACTGATCGGCCGCAAGACCGAACAGGCGCACGTCGTCCTCGGCATGCCCGGCCTGGCCCGCACCGACGAGCGCCGCTGGGCCCTCGGCGTGCTGAACACCGCCCTCGGCGGCGGCATGTCCTCCCGGCTGTTCCAGGAGGTCCGGGAGAAGCGCGGCCTGGCCTACAGCGTCTACTCGTACACCTCCGGCTTCGCCGACTGCGGACTGTTCGGCGTGTACGCCGGCTGCCGTCCCAGCCAGGTGCACGACGTGCTGAAGATCTGCCGCGACGAACTCGACACCGTCGCCGAGCACGGCCTGTCCGACGAGGAGATCGGCCGCGCCATCGGCCAGCTCCGCGGCTCCACCGTCCTCGGCCTGGAGGACACCGGCGCGCTCATGAACCGCATCGGCAAGAGCGAGCTGTGCTGGGGCGAACAGATGTCGGTCGACGACATGCTGACCCGGATCGCCGCCGTGACCCCGGACGAGGTCCGCGAGGTGGCCCGCGACATCCTGGGGCAGCGCCCGTCGCTGTCGGTCATCGGCCCGCTCAAGGACAAGCAGGCGTCCCGTCTGAACGAGGCCGTCGCGTAACCCCTCCCGTAAGGAAGCAACAGATGAGCAAGCTGCGCGTGGCGGTTCTCGGCGCCAAGGGCCGCATCGGCGCCGAAGCGGTCCGGGCGGTCGAGGCCGCCGAGGACATGGAGCTGGTGGCCGCCCTCGGCCGGGGCGACAAACTGGAGACGCTGGCCGAGAGCGGCGCCCAGGTCGCGGTGGAACTCACCACCCCGGCCTCGGTGATGGACAACCTCGACTACTGCGTACGGCACGGCATCCACGCCGTCGTCGGCACCACCGGCTGGACACAGGAGCGCCTCGCGCAGCTCACCGGCTGGCTGGAGCGGTCCCCGGAGACGGGCGTGCTCATCGCGCCGAACTTCTCCATCGGGGCCGTACTGACCATGAGGTTCGCGCAGATCGCGGCGCCGTACTTCGAGTCGGTGGAGGTCGTCGAGCTGCACCACCCCAACAAGGTGGACGCCCCTTCCGGCACCGCCACGCGCACCGCCCAGCTCATCGCCGAGGCCCGCCGCGCCGCCGGTTCCGCCCCGGCCCCGGACGCCACGGTGACGGCCCTGGACGGCGCCCGCGGCGCGAACGTCGACGGCGTGCCCGTGCACGCCATCCGGCTGCGCGGACTGCTGGCACACCAGGAGGTCCTGCTGGGCGGCGAGGGCGAGACCCTGACCGTCCGCCACGACTCCCTGCACCACAGCAGCTTCATGCCGGGCATCCTGCTGGGCACCCGCCGCGTGGTGACGACTCCGGGCCTCACCTTCGGCCTGGAACACTTCCTGGACCTGAACTGAGCCCCTGACAGCCATGCGCGCAAAGCTCTCCTACGCCCTCACGGCCGCCGTTCTGGTCTTCTACTTCGTCCTGGCCGGCAGCCGTGGCGTCATGCTCATCCGGTCCGGCACGCTCCTCACCGTCACCTTCGGTGTGGCGGTGCTGATCCTGCCGGTCATCGGCGTCTGGTTCCTGTGGAAGAACACCCAGTTCGTCCGCAGGGCCAACCAGCTCGCCGCCGAACTCGACGCCGAGGGCGGCCTGCCCGTCGACGAGCTGAAGCGCATGCCCAGCGGCCGCGTCGACCGCGACTCGGCCGACGAGGTGTTCGCCCGGCGCAAGGCCGAGACGGAAGCCGCTCCCGACGACTGGCGCACCTGGTTCCGCCTCGCCGTCGCCTACCACGACGCCCGGGACACCCCGCGCGCCCGCAAGGCGATGCAACGCGCCATCAGCCTGCACGGCGCCGCCCGGCATCCCGCCTCGCCCTGAGGCCGTACGTGAAGGGGCCCGGTCGAACGCCTCCGGCCGCGCCAGGAAGTCGGCCCCGTGCGTCGTCAGCAGCGGCAGCGGCCCCTCCGAGGCCCGGTCCCGCCGTACGACGGTCAGCGCCTGGCCCTGCACGGTCCGCGGCAGCCCCATCCAGCGCACCGGCTGCTGAGCGGTCCGCACCGCCACGACCCGGCTCCAGGTCACCGTCCGCGTGATGAAGAAGTTCACCTGCCGCACCCCGC
>NZ_MUBA01000509.1 GCF_002154575.1 Streptomyces bobili | reverse complement strand
CACCCACTCAGGTAGCCCGACGCCGCCGAGCCCCCGGCCGCCGCTCGCTCGGCCGGCTGACCGCGTCCCCGGCCTCCCGCGCCGCAGCCCTCCGCCGCAGCCCGAACTCCGCCAGCGCCTCGGCCAGTTTGTGCACGGACGGCTCGGGAGCCATCACGTCCACCCGCAGCCCGTGCTCCTCAGCCGTCTTGGCCGTAGCCGGCCCGATGCACGCGATGACCGTCACGTTGTGCGGCTTCCCGGCGATCCCGACCAGGTTGCGCACGGTGGACGACGACGTGAACAGCACGGCGTCGAACCCGCCGCCCTTGATCGCCTCACGCGTCTCGGCCGGCGGCGGCGAGGCCCGCACGGTCCGGTAGGCCGTGACGTCGTCGACCTCCCAGCCCAGCTCGATGAGCCCGGCGACGAGCGTCTCGGTGGCGATGTCGGCCCTCGGCAGGAACACCCGGTCGATCGGATCGAACACCGGGTCGTAGGGAGGCCAGTCCTCCAGCAGCCCGGCCGCGGACTGCTCCCCGCTCGGCACCAGGTCCGGCTTCACACCGAACGCGATCAGCGCCTGGGCGGTGGCTTCCCCCACCGCCGCGACCTTGATCCCGGCGAAGGCGCGGGCGTCGAGCCCGTACTCCTCGAACTTCTCCCGCACGGCCTTGACGGCGTTGACGGAGGTGAAGGCGATCCACTCGTACCGACCGGTGACGAGCCCCTTCACCGCCCGCTCCATCTGCTGGGGCGTCCGCGGCGGTTCGACGGCGATGGTCGGCACCTCGTGCGGCACGGCCCCGTAGGACCGCAGCTGGTCGGAGAGTGAGGCCGCCTGCTCCTTGGTGCGCGGCACGAGCACCTTCCAGCCGAACAGCGGCTTGGACTCGAACCAGGCGAGCTGGTCGCGCTGCGCGGGAGCGGAACGCTCACCGACCACGGCTATGACCGGCCGGCCACCCTCGGGAGAGGGCAGCACCTTCGCCTGCTTCAGCGTCTGCGCGATGGTGCCGAGGGTGGCGCACCAGGTCCGCTGACGGGTCGTCGTACCGGCGACGGTGACGGTCATCGGGGTGTCGGGCTTGCGCCCGGCCGCGACCAGTTCGCCGGCGGCCGCGGCCACGGAGTCCAGCGTCGTGGACACGACGACGGTCCCGTCGGACACGCCGACCTCGGTCCAGCACCGGTCGGACGCGGTCCGCGCGTCGATGAACCGGACGTCCGCGCCCTGCGCGTCGCGCAGCGGCACACCGGCGTACGCGGGCACGCCGACGGCGGCCGAGATACCGGGGACGACCTCGAAGGGAACACCGGCGGCGACACAGGCGAGCATTTCCTCGGCCGCGTACGTATCCAGTCCCGGGTCCCCGGACACCGCACGGACGACCCGCCTGCCGCCCCGCGCGGCCTCCATGACAAGATGTGCGGCATCCCGCACAGCGGGGCTCCCAGCGGTTGTTGACGTGCCGTCAACGATCGTCGGGTGCGGCGTGCCCGTGCCCGGAAGAGGGCCCGGGAACGGACCGGCTTCCGTATGCACGACGGCGACGCCTGGCCTGGCGTGCGTCCGGACGACGTCGAGCACCTCGTGCTCGGCGACGAGGACGTCCGCGTTCGCCAGCGCCTCCACGGCGCGAAGAGTCAGCAGTCCCGGATCCCCGGGTCCGGCACCCAGGAAGGTGACGTGCCCGTGTTCAGGACCGGCGGGAAGTGTGGTGGGGCTCACAGCGCTCGCTCCCCCATCAGACCGGCCGCGCCCTGGGCGAGCATCTCGGCTGCGAGTTCGCGGCCGAGCGCCATTGCCCGGTCGTACGTCTCGGGCACGGGACCGGTGGTGGACAGCTGCACCGTGCGGGATCCGTCGGTCGTGCCGACGACGCCCCGCAGGCGCATTTCTTTGACAATCTGCCCGTCGGCCAGGAGGTCGGCCAGTGCACCCACAGGTGCGCTGCAACCGGCTTCCAGGGCGGCGAGCAGGGACCGTTCGGCGGTCACGGCGGCCCGGGTGAAGGGGTCGTCGAGTTCACCGAGCGCGGCGATCAGGTCCGCTTGGTGCGCGGCGCATTCGATCGCCAGTGCTCCCTGGCCGGGAGCGGGCAGAACCGTGTCGACCGACAGGAAGTCGGTCACCTCGTCACCGCGGCCCATCCGGTTCAGTCCGGCGGCGGCCAGGACGACCGCGTCGAGTTCGCCGTCGCGCACGTACCCGATGCGGGTGTCGACGTTCCCGCGTATCGGCACGGTCTCTATGTCGAGCCCGTGGCCGCGCGCGTACGCGTTCAGCTGCGCCATGCGGCGCGGTGAACCCGTGCCGATGCGCGCCCCGCGCGGCAGGTCGGTGAACTTGAGCGCGTCCCGGGCGACGAGGACGTCACGCGGGTCCTCCCGCTCCGGTACGGCCGCCAGGACCAGGCCCTCGGGCTGCCCGGTCGGGAGGTCCTTCAGCGAGTGAACCGCGAAGTCGACCTCCCCCCGCAGCAGCGCGTCCCGCAGTGCGGTGACGAACACGCCCGTGCCGCCGATCTGCGCGAGGTGCTCACGGGAGGTGTCGCCGTACGTGGTGATCTCGACGAGTTCGACGGGCCGCCCGGTCACCTGGCTCACGGCGTCCGCCACCTGCCCCGACTGGGCCATGGCGAGCTTGCTGCGCCTGGTCCCCAGCCTCAGTGCCTTCGTACTCATGCCGCTCATGCCGGCCCTCGGTTCTGTGCGTTCGTCTCGGTGCTGTCCTCGGCGCGGGAGACGGAGGCCACCGTCTCCTGGTCGAGGTCGAACAGGGTCCGCAGTGCGTCCGCGTACCCGGCGCCGCCGGGTTCGGCCGCGAGCTGCTTGACCCGTACGGTCGGCGCGTGCAGCAGTTTGTCGACGACGCGCCGTACGGTCTGGGTGATCTCCGCGCGGTGTTTGTCGTCCAGGCCCGGCAGCCGTCCGTCGAGCCGGGCGATCTCGCCGGCGACGACGTCGGCGGCCATGGCGCGCAGGGCGACCACGGTCGGAGTGATGTGCGCGGCGCGCTGCGCGGCGCCGAACGCGGCGACCTCGTCGGAGACGATCCGCCGTACCTGGTCGACGTCGGCGGCCATCGGCGCGTCCGCGGAGGCCTCGGCGAGCGACTCGATGTCGACCAGGCGCACTCCGGCGAGCCGGTGCGCGGCCGCGTCGACGTCCCGCGGCATCGCGAGGTCCAGCAGGAACAGCACCGGCTCGGGCCGTACGGGTACGGGGGCGGGCTCGGGCCTGCGGCGCTCGGGGATGCGGCCGACGGTGGCGGCGGTCGCGGCCAGCGCGGTGATCAGCTCGGCGTCGGCCGCCGCGGGGCGGCGCGCGGCCTCCCTGCGGCCGGTGGCCGGGCCCGCGGCCCAGGCGGCGTGCTGCTCCAGCGTGGCCGCGTCCATGCCGGCCACGGCGGCGTCCCCCATCACGGAGAAGCCCTGCTGCACGGTGGAGAGGTCCAGCGGACAGCCGTCGTCGGTGCCGACGGAGGTCGGCGGCAGCGGCCGTACGTCCGCGGGTGCGGACCGGCTCTCGGCGAGGGCGGCGGGTGTTCCCGTGCGGCCCTCGACCGCGGTCGCGACCGCTTCGGCGGTGAGGACGAGTCCGGTCGCGCCGGTACAGGAGACGGCGACGTCGGCACGTGTCAGTTCCGCCGGCACCGACTCCATCGGCACGGCGCGCGAGACGATGTCCGGGTCGCCGTTCTCGGCGAGGATCTGCGCGAGACGCTCGGCGCGGTCGAAGGTGCGGTTGGCGACGACGATCTCGGCGACGCCCGCGCGCGCGAGGGTCGCCGCGGCCAGGGAGGACATGGAGCCTGCGCCGATGACGAGGGCGCGCTTGCCCCGCGCCCACCCGGTCACGTCCCTGCCGGCGGCCAGCTGTTCCAGGCCGAAGGTGACCAGGGACTGCCCGGCGCGGTCGATGCCGGTCTCGGAGTGGGCCCGCTTGCCGACCCGCAGGGCCTGCTGGAACAGGTCGTTCAGCAGCCGTCCGGCGGTGTGGCCCTCCTGGGCGCGGGCCAGGGAGTCTTTGATCTGGCCGAGGACCTGTCCCTCGCCGACGACCATCGAGTCCAGCCCGCAGGCCACCGAGAACAGATGGTGGACGGCGCGGTCCTCGTAGTGCACGTAGAGGTAGGGAGTGAGCTCCTCCAGGCCGACGCCGCTGTGCTGGGCGAGCAGCGTGGACAGCTCGGCGACACCGGCGTGGAACTTGTCCACGTCGGCGTACAGCTCGATGCGGTTGCAGGTGGCGAGCACACCGGCCTCGGTGGCCGGCTCGGCGGCGACCGTGTCCTGCAACAGCTTGAACTGGGCGTCCGCGGAGAGTGAGGCCCGCTCCAGAACGCTCACGGGAGCACTGCGGTGGCTCAGTCCGACGACGAGGAGACTCATGCCGGCATCACGGCGGGTACGTCCCCGTCAGGTCCCTGGTCGGTGGTGTTGACGCGGCGCGCGGCGGGGGCGGGTACGGCGCTCTCCTGTGCCGCGGCCTCCTCGCCGGCCTTGCGCTGCTCGTGGAAGGCGAGGATCTGCAGCTCGATCGAGAGGTCGACCTTGCGTACGTCGACGCCGTCCGGGACGGACAGCACGGTCGGCGCGAAGTTCAGGATGGAGGTGACTCCGGCGGCGACGAGACGCTCGCAGACCTGCTGCGCGACGCCCGGCGGGGTGGTGATGACCCCGATGGACACGCCGTTGTCGGAGATGATCTTCTCCAGCTCGTCGCTGTGCTGGACCGGGATCCCGGCGACCTGGCGGCCGGTCATCTCGGGGTCGGCGTCGATGAGCGCCGCGACCCGGAAGCCGCGGGAGGCGAAGCCACCGTAGTTGGCGAGCGCCGCGCCGAGGTTACCGATACCGACGATCACAACCGGCCAGTCCTGGGTCAGGCCCAGTTCGCGGGAGATCTGGTAGACGAGATACTCGACGTCGTAGCCGACGCCGCGGGTTCCGTAGGAACCGAGGTAGGAGAAGTCCTTGCGCAGCTTCGCGGAGTTGACGCCCGCCGCGGCCGCGAGTTCCTCGGAGGAGACCGTGGGAACCGAGCGCTCCGACAGTGCGGTCAGCGCGCGAAGGTACAGCGGAAGCCGGGCGACGGTGGCCTCGGGAATCCCTCGGCTACGGGTCGCCGGTCGGTGAGTTCGGCCAGTTGCCACGGTGCTCCTGCGGGTAGAGCGGGGCTGTAGGCGGTCACACGTCCCCAGACCGCCCCGTCGGAAGCAGGCTATGTCTTTGTGAACGCGTGCACAAAGATGGTGTCCGATTTGCCCGGCCAACGTGACCGGGGTCACGCGCCCCTGGCGCCTTCGCGGGGAACCGGCGCACACACGCCCGCGTTCCTTGATTGTCGGGGGCAAAACCGCACACTCTCCTCACGAATCCCGCCCCCGAGATCTGGTCGCCATCGATCCTAAGCGACTTTTCGCCATACTTGGACTGCCCGGTCAGTTCCCCGTGAGCTCCGTACGCAGCCGGTCCTCGTTCACGCGCCAGAACGTGTGCTGCTCCCCGTCCACCAGGACGACCGGGATCTGCTCCCAGTAGAGAGCGTGAAGTCCGGCGTCCTCGGTGATGTCCCGCTTCTCCCACGGCACGCCGAGATCACCGCACACCTTCTCGATCACCTCCTGGGCGTCGTCGCACAGATGGCATCCGGGCTTGCCGATCAGCGTCACGAGCCGGTCCTGCGGTGCGGGACCCTTGCGGCGGAAGAGGGAACTCATGCCGGCCATTGTCGCGCGCACCCGGACGGGTGTCCTCAAGGTCCCGCCCGAGGCCTTGTCCAAGGTCTTCCTTAACGGCCCCGCCGCAGAGAGTTCACACCCTTCGAACCTCGTGACCGACGGAACCGCCGAACAGACTGGCTATGCTCACGCCATGGCCGCTCTCGGATGGCTCACCCCCCGTAGGCGCTCCGCCACGGCGCGGAGCGTGTTGGCAGGCGAGGCCTCGGCGGAGGCCGCCCGCAAGGACGTCTCCGCACAGGAACCTCAGTTCCCCGTGCGGGGCGACGACCTGGCCGCCGCGTTCTTCGACCTCGACAACACCGTGATGCAGGGCGCCGCCCTCTTCCACTTCGGCCGGGGCCTGTACAAGCGCAAGTTCTTCGAGACCCGCGACCTCGCCCGGTTCGCCTGGCAGCAGGCGTGGTTCCGGCTGGCCGGCGTCGAGGACCCGGAGCACATGCAGGAGGCCCGCGACTCCGCCCTGTCCATCGTCAAGGGCCACCGCGTCGCCGAGCTGCAGTCGATCGGCGAGGAGATCTACGACGAGTACATGGCCGAGCGCATCTGGCCCGGCACCCGCGCCCTCGCCGAGGCGCACCTGGAGGCGGGCCAGCGGGTGTGGCTGGTCACTGCGGCGCCCGTGGAGATCGCCCAGGTGATCGCCCGCCGCCTCGGCCTCACCGGCGCCCTCGGCACGGTCGCCGAGTCGGTCGACGGCATCTATACGGGAAAGCTGGTCGGCGAACCGCTGCACGGCCCCGCGAAGGCCGAGGCGGTCCGCGCGCTGGCCACCGCGGAGGGCCTGGACCTCACCCGCTGCGCCGCCTACAGCGACTCGCACAACGACATCCCGATGCTCTCCCTCGTCGGCCACCCCTACGCGATCAACCCCGACGCCAAGCTCCGCAGGCACGCCCGCGAACTCGACTGGCGGCTGCGCGACTACCGCACGGGCCGCAAGGCGGCGAAGGTCGGCATCCCGGCCGCGGCGGGCGTGGGCGCGGTGGCGGGCGGTACGGCCGCGGCCATCGCGCTGCACCGCCGCCGCAGGTAGCGGGCGGACGGCGCCGCCGTCCGCCGTCCGGCACGCCCGTCCAACCCGGTCACGGCGCTCACCCGGACGGGCAACCGCAGCGAAACGCCGCCAATCCCACCGTCGTGAGCGCGCACCCTCCTGGCCAGTCCTGTTGTCTGCGCACCGCCACAACACGCCCCCGCCCGACCTGAAATGCGAACCTTTTCGGTCAACAAGTGATCACCCTGCGCAACTTGATTGGGCGTCAATAGGCTACGGAAGCGACGTAACCGGTGAATTGAGCAACTGGGTGTAGCAGGGCCTGCACGAAGCGTTATTCTCCTCAGACGCAATCCGGTACCCCTTCCGTCGCTACGACGGGTGAACGGTTCCGCACTGCACGTGATGGAAGCTCTGCCTCTGGGAGTCCCGTGTACCCACACGTCGGGGTTGACACCTCGGGCCTGGCTACGCTGCGCGCTACGGTCCTAGACCTGATGCGCGGCTTCGTCCCCACCGCGTACGCCGTCCCCGCCTTTGCCACCGCCGCGCCCGTCGGCCCGTGCTATGCACTGGCCGACGGCACCGCCGCGGTCGGCAGACGAGGACGTGCGACCGGCGCGGCCACCGCCCGCCGACCGGCCGCCGACAGCGACAGCGCCCGCATGATGGACCTCGTCGAGCGGGCCCAGGCCGGCGAGGCCGACGCGTTCGGGCGGCTCTACGACCAGTACAGCGACACCGTGTACCGGTACATCTACTACCGAGTGGGCAGCAAGGCGACCGCCGAGGACCTGACCAGCGAGACCTTTCTGCGCGCCCTGCGACGGATCGGCACCTTCACCTGGCAGGGCCGCGACTTCGGCGCCTGGCTCGTCACCATCGCCCGCAACCTCGTCGCCGACCACTTCAAGTCCAGCCGCTTCCGGCTGGAGGTCACCACCGGCGAGATGCTCGACGCCAACGAGGTCGCGCGCTCCCCGGAGGACTCCGTCCTGGAGTCCCTCTCCAACGCCGCCCTGCTGGACGCCGTACGACGGCTCAACCCGCAGCAGCAGGAGTGCGTGACCCTCCGCTTCCTCCAGGGCCTCTCGGTCGCCGAGACCGCGCGGGTCATGGGCAAGAACGAAGGCGCCATCAAGACCCTCCAGTACCGGGCCGTCCGCACCCTCGCCCGTCTCCTCCCGGACGACGCCCGCTGACCCGCCTCGGCCCCATCCCGCCCCCGCCTACTGTCCGCGATCTCAACTCACGGTCAGTGAAAGTCCGTTGGCTTCCCCATCCGATCATCCGCAGTCCGTAACCCAAGTGCCACGCCAGTCGTTGTGCGGGATACAGGCTCCCTGTGGTCACGTCCTGGCCGGCCTCGATCACTCGTTCGCATGCAAGCGGTCGAGGGCGTGCAACCCTCAGGACCCCGGGGGAGTCGACCGTCATGACGAGAGGAGGTGCCGCCAGTGATCGCGAACGTATCGGCGCACCGGCGGGCGAACGCCTTCGCCCAGGCCCTGGAGGAGCAGTCCGACCGGGGCACGGCGGCCGAGCAGACCGAAGGATCACCGCCGGCCCCGGCCGCTGCGGGCCAGACCGAGCAGGGCCAGCTCCTGGCCCTCGCAACGGGTCTCGCCGAGCTGCCCAAACCGGAGTTCGACCCCGAGGTCAAGGTCGTCCAGCGGGCGCAGTTGGTCGCCGCGATGGAGGCCATGCTCCAGGCGGGCACCATGGGCGAGGCGGCAGACCGATCGGTACCCGAGCAGCGGGCTCGGGCACGGGGCGCCCACCGGGCGACATCGCTGGGCAGGTTCCGTCCGCGCACACGGCTCGCCAAGGGCCTCACAGCGGGCGGCCTGAGCGTCGGAGTCGCCGCCGGAGCCTTCGGCGGAGTCGCCGCCGCGAGTTCCGACGCCCTTCCCGGTGACTCGCTCTACGGCCTGAAGCGCGGCATAGAGGATTTCAAGCTGAACTACCTCGCCGAGGGCGACAGCGAGCGCGGGCAGGCCTACCTCGACCAGGCCTCCACCCGGCTCAGCGAGGTCCGCAGGCTCATGGAGCGCGGCCGTGGCGGCGCCCACCTCGACCACGAATCCGTGGGCGAGATCCGCCGCGCCCTGTCCGGCATGCGCTACGACGCCTCCGAGGGCCACCGCCTGCTCCACGAGGCGTACCAGCGCGACCCGGACTCCCTCGGGCCCATCCAGGCCCTGTCCACCTTCTCGCGCTCACACCGCGAGGTCTGGGGCGACCTGCGCAACCGGCTCCCCGTGCAGCTCGGAGACGTCAGCCAGCAGGTGTCGTCGGTGTTCGACGCCATAGACGAAGAGGTCGCCCCGCTGCGCTCCCTGCTCCCCCAGCCGCCTGCCCCCGGCGGCGGCGCGGGCAGCGGACAGGGCTCAGGACCGACGGCGCCCGGCACCTCGGGCACCGGCCGCTCGACCACGCCCAGCGCGGGCGGCGGCTCCCCGACGGCCGGCGACCCCAGCAGTGGCGGCAGTCCCAGCAAGTCGGCGGACGCCGGCGAGGACGGCCTCCTCGGCGGCAACACCGGCGGCCTGCTCGACCCACCGCCG
>NZ_MUBA01000508.1 GCF_002154575.1 Streptomyces bobili | reverse complement strand
GCCGCGAACCCGCCGCGAACCCGCCGCGAACCTCCGGGAAGGCTAGGCCGAGACCTCCGACCGGTCCCCGCCCCACAGCGTGTGGAACGACCCGTCCCGGTCCACCCGCCGGTAGGTGTGCGCCCCGAAGAAGTCCCGCTGCCCCTGCGTCAGCGCCGCGGGCAGCCGCTCGGCACGCAGCGCGTCGTAGTAGGCGAGCGCCGCCGCGAACCCGGGCGTGGCCACGCCCTGGAGCGTCGCGGCGACCAGCACCTCGCGCCACGCGTCCTGCGCCGCCCCGATCTCGGCGGCGAACGTCTCGTCGGACAGCAGGCTCGGCAGGTCGGGACGGGCGTCGTAGGCCGCGCGGATCCGGTCGAGGAAGGCCGCCCGGATGATGCAGCCGCCCCGCCAGATCGCCGAGACGGCGCCGAGGTCGATGTCCCAGCCGTACTCCGCGCCGCCAGCGGCGATCTCGTGGAAGCCCTGCGTGTACGACACGATCTTCGAGGCGTACAGCGCCTGCTCCACCCGGTCCGCGAAGGCCTGCGCCTCCGCCCGGCCCAGCGCGGCCGGCTTCGGCCCGGACAGGCCGAGCGAGGCCTCCCGCAGCGCCGCGTGGCCGGACAGCGACCGGGCGAAGACGGCCTCCGCGATGCCCGACACCGGCACCCCGAGGTCCAGCGCGATCTGCACCGTCCAGCGGCCGGTGCCCTTCTGCTCGGCCTGGTCCACCACCACGTCCACGAACGGCTCGCCCGTCGCCGCGTCCACGTGCGACAGCACCTCGGCCGTGATCTCGATCAGGTACGAGTCCAGCCGGCCGGTGTTCCAGGTGCGGAAGATGTCCGCGATCTCGGCCGGGGAGTACCCGCCGACGTCGCGCAGCAACTGGTACGCCTCACCGATCAGCTGCATGTCGGCGTACTCGATGCCGTTGTGCACCATCTTCACGAAGTGCCCGGCCCCGTCAGCGCCGACGTGCGTCACACAGGGAGCCCCGTCGGCCGCCTTCGCGGAGATCTTCTCCAGCATGGGGCCCAGCGACTCGTACGACTCCGGGGAGCCGCCCGGCATGATGCTCGGGCCGAGCAGCGCGCCCTCCTCGCCGCCGGAGATGCCTGTGCCGACGAAGTGGATGCCGCGCTCCCGCAGCTCGCGTTCGCGGCGCCGGGTGTCCGCGAAGTGCGCGTTGCCACCGTCGATGATCATGTCACCGGGCTCCAGCAGCGGCGCGAACTCCTGGATCACCGCGTCGGTCGGCTCGCCGGCCTTGACCATGACGACCAGGCGGCGAGGGCGCTCCAGCGCCGCCACGAACTCCTTGGCGGTCTCGGCCGCGATGAACTCGCCCTCGCCGCCGAACTCCTCCACGAGGGCGTGGGTGCGCGCCGCCGTCCGGTTGTGCAGCGCGACCGTATAGCCGTTGCGGGCGAAGTTGCGGGCCAGGTTGCGGCCCATGACCGCGAGTCCCGTGACGCCGATCTGGGCTGAGTTTGTCATCCGGTTGGCTCCTCAAGAATCTTTGGCTCGTCGGCCCGGTGATCCGTGCGTGACGCCTACGCGTCGGCGCCGGTCCCGTCCCGTTGCACATCCTGTCGCGTCGCCCCGTCCACCGCACGCGCTGGACACGCGAAGTCGCCCACCTGGATACGGACACAGGGCCCCGCCCGACTCAGGTGTCATGCAACAGACCCGTCATCCGGCCGAGTTGAGCCAGTGCGGCTGATACTCGCCTTGTCACGGCCAGTGAGCGGACCGTACTTTTGCCCCTCCTGACGCATGTCGAGGGGGATCTCCATGGCCGTACGCGGCCGGCACCGCCGGTATCAGCCGAACAGGATCAACCGGGCCTCGCTCACCGTCACGGCGGGCGGTGCCGGCATGGCGATCCCGCTCATCGGCGCCGGAGCCGCCCAGGCGGCGGACGTGGACACCTGGGACAAGGTCGCCGCCTGCGAGTCGACCAACGACTGGAACATCAACTCCGGCAACGGCTACTACGGCGGCCTCCAGTTCACCCAGTCCACCTGGGAGGAGTACGGCGGCACCCGGTACGCGCCGCGCGCGGATCTGGCCACCAAGGATCAGCAGATCGCCGTGGCGGAGAAGGTGCTGGACGGTCAGGGGCCGGGCGCCTGGCCCGCCTGCTCGGTGCGGGCGGGACTGACCGCCGGCGGCGACGCCCCCGACATCGAACCGGCCGCCGCGTCCGCGAAGTCCGCCGGCACCAAGCCGGCCACCACCCTCAAGGACGTCCAGCCGCAGAGCACGCCCCAGTCGCGGGCGGGCACCGCCGAGATGTACACGGTCGTGCGGGGCGACACCCTCTCCGGGATCGCCGACGAGAAGGACGTACGGGGCGGCTGGCAGCGGCTGTACACGGCGAACCGGACGACGATCGGGACCGACCCCGACCTCATCGTTCCCGGCCAGCGGCTGAACCTGCGCGGCCAGGCCGCCACCAAGGCCCCGGCCACCAGAACTCCGGGCACCACCACGGAGCGCGAGGCACCCGCGCAGAAGAAGACGACCGGGAAGAAGCCGGCAGAGAAGAAGGCCACCGAGCACAAGTCGCCGGAGAAGAAGACATCGGAGAAGAAGTCCGCCGGCCGTTCCTTCGCCGCCCCGGTCGACGCCGGTCTCGGCACGCCGTACCACGCGACGGGTTCCTCCTGGTCGAAGGGCTACCACACCGGCGTCGACTTCCCCGTGCCCACCGGCACGTCCGTGAAGTCCGTCGCCCCGGGCACGGTGGTCAGCGCGGGCTGGGGCGGTTCCTTCGGCTACGAGGTGGTCGTGCGCCACTCCGACGGCCGCTACTCGCAGTACGCGCACCTGTCCGCGATCTCCGTGCGGGACGGCCAGTCCGTGGGCGCGGGCCAGCGCATCGGCCGCTCGGGGTCCACCGGCAACAGCACGGGCCCGCATCTGCACTTCGAGGTGCGGACGGGGCCCGGGTTCGGCTCGGACATCGACCCTCTGGCCTATCTGCGGGCCGGCGGCGTCAGGATTTGATGCGGACCCGGTGCCGGTCGAGCACCGGCATCGGGATGTACGGGCCGCCGTAGAACGGCCCGTACAGCGGCAGCGGGACGGGCGCGGGAGCCGGCACGAGCGGCTCCTTCGCCTTCTCCTCCCGCGCCACCGGGGCGGGCACGGGCACATGGTCCGCCACGGTGGCGGTCACCGCCGGGGCGGCTTCCACGGCCGCCGGTCCGACGGGCCGGTCAGGTGACGCGAGGAACAGCCGCTGCGCGACGCGGTCGCCAGCAGGCTCCGGAAACACGGCGACGAGGTCGGCCACCGGCGCAGCGACGCCGGTGGGGACCGTACGCGTCTCCTCGGGCCGCGCGCCTGTCGTCTCCGGCCGGGTGCTCGCCAGCCGCTCGGTCGTCAGCAGGATCAGGCCACCGGCCGCCACCACACCGCAGCTCAGGGCGAGCGCGGTGCCCGTGGTGCCGTAGCGGAAGGTCTCGCCGAACATCGTGATGCCGACGGCGGCCGCCACGACGGGGTTCACCACGGTCAGCGTGGCCAGCGGGGCCGCGAGGCCCGCGCCGCGGTAGGAGGCCTGCGACAGCAGCATGCCGGCCGTGGCCAGGACGCCGATCACCGCGAGGGAGGGGACGTCGGCCGCCGAGACGCCGCCGGTCCAGTCGACCGCGACGGTCTTGGTGAACACCGACGACATGCCGAACGCGATGCCGGAGCCGGTCGCCAGCAGCATGCTGCGCACCGCCGGGTGCCGGTGCGCGGCCCGGCCTGCGACCATCAGCGCCACCACCGCGCCGCCGGTGACCACGGCCGCGCCCACCCGCTGCGGGGTGCTCAGCGACTGCGCGTCGGCCGCGCCGACGAGGGAGAGCAGACCCGCCAGACCGATGGTCGCCATGATGGCGCCCCGCCAGGCCGTCGCCCCGGCCTTGCGGCTCACGAACATCGCCGCCATCGGCAGCGCGAACACGATGGTCAGCGCGCCCAGCGGCTGGACCAGACTGAGAGGACCGTAGGCGAGCGCCACGACGTGCAGCAGGCCGCCGAGTCCGTTCAGTCCGACCGCCGCCCACCAGCCGGGCCGCCGCAGCGGGGCGTAGTGCTCGTCGGGGGAGGACACCGCGACCTGTTCCTGCACGATCGCCCCGGCCGCGTACGCCACGGCGGAGACGAGCGACAGGACCACGGACAACGCGAGGGCGCTCATGAGCTGCTCCTCTGCGTGAAGCGGGGCCCCGGGGCCCGGCGCGGCGAACGGTCGGCTCTCATTCCCAACACGATGCCTTGTGGATCTGTTCCCGTCGTCGTCCCTGAGCACGCAATGGGTCCTACTACCGATGGAGTACGAAACGCCCTCAGTCCTCCCCAGGGTGGGTGATGAGCCAGGGATCCCCCTGACAACGACCCCTAACCGCCTTGGTACTACTGCACTTCGTGGACCTCGACCCCCAACTGGCGGCCCTGCGCCCCCTCGGCGGCTTCTTCGCCCTGAACACGACACCGCCCCCCGGCGCAGGACGGGAACCGGCCCGGCCCCTGCCGACGCTCGCCCATGCCTACGCCGCCGCATCCGCCGGCGTGCACAGCGACCCGCTGGGGCTCCGGACCGGCAAGGTCGCGCGTGCCCTGCGCACCGATGAGTCGCGCGTCGCCGCCTCCGTGGCCCAGCAGGGACTGGCGGCGCGGCTGTGGTCGGTCGCGCTGGGCTGCGCCGTCCTCTACGACCACCAGCCCGACCTGGCGCCGGGGCTGCTGCGCTGGGACCCCGAGGGCGGCGCCCCGGACGACCTGTGGCTGACGGAGGTCCGCGCCTGCGGCCCGGCGGACGCGGAGACCCTGGCGGTCACCGTCCTGCACGGCCACCTCGAACCGCTGGCGGCGGCCCTGCGCGCCCGCCACCGTCTCGCCCCCGGTCTGCTGCGCGGCAACGCGGCCTCGGCCCTGGCCGGCGCCGCCCGTCAACTCGACGCGTGGGCGCGCGCTCACGACCGCCCCGACGCCGCGGCCCGCTCCCGTGACCTGACCGCCGGACTCCTCGCCCACCCCCTCCTCGCCGGCACCGGAACCCTCACCGGCACGGCCTTCCGCCGCCGCAGCTGCTGCCTCTACTACCGCGTGCCCGACGGCGGGGTCTGCGGTGACTGTTGCTTCGTACGACCCCCGCGCTCTTCCCCACGCGGCCCGTCTGGGTGACCATGAAGGGGACCGGCCTTCACGTACGAACCCAGGGGGTTGCCGGGTGCGAGTGGGACTGCTGACCCGGGAGTACCCCCCGGACGTGTACGGCGGGGCGGGCGTCCACGTCGAGTTCCTGGCCCGTGAGTTGCGCGAGCTGGTCGATCTGGACGTGCACTGCTGGGGCGAGGGCCGCGCGGAGGGCGTCCGGCGCCACCGCTCCTGGTCCGCCCTGGACGGTGCCAACGACGCGCTGCGCACGTTCTCCGTGGACCTGGCCATGGCCGCCGCGCTGGAGGGCCGCGAACTGGTCCACTCCCACACCTGGTACGCCAACCTCGCCGGTCATCTCGCCAAGGAGCTGTACGGCGTCCCGCACGTGGTGACCGCCCACTCGCTGGAACCGCTGCGCCCGTGGAAGGCCGAGC
>NZ_MUBA01000507.1 GCF_002154575.1 Streptomyces bobili | reverse complement strand
TTGCTCATGTCGTCCCCCTGAGCTGGTGGTGTCAGGGGGACGACCGTAGGGCGCCGGGGCGGGGAGTGAAGGCGCCGTGGCTTACTTGTGATGAAAATGTGTGGGGCGTTGGTTCACGGCGCCGGTACGGCACCGATCTGCCGCATCACTCCGAGGAGGTCGGGCTGGCCCCGTTCGCCGATGATCCGGCCGTCGGCCAGGTAGTAGAAGTTCATGGCCTGCACCGAGATCTTGTTGCCGCTCGCCGGGATCCCGAAGAACTCGCCGTCGTGGGTTCCCCGCATGGTGAACCGCGCGGCCACGGTGTCGCCTTCGGTGACCGTCTCCTCCAGCGTCCACCGGACGTCGGGGAAGGCGCCGCGCATCATCCCGAGGACTTCCATGTACCCCTCGGGCCCTCGCAGTGGTTCCGGGTGACTCGGTGCGTGGAACACCGCGTCCGGAGAGATGACCTCGCGAGCGAGACCCTCGTCGCCCGTATTGATGAACTCGACGAAGCGGTTCATCACTGACTCGCTGGACTGCGGCGGCATCTTGCTGTGCCTCTCCCGAGACGGTGGGTGGATCCTGCGAGCGTAACATCGAATCGATGTGCACATCGATTCGATGTGACCATGCCACAATGGGCCCATGCTGGAACTCGCGATACTCGGTTTCCTGGCCGAGGCGCCCTTGCCCGGACACGAGCTGCGCCGCCGCGTCTCACAGCTGACCGGCTACACGCGGCCGGTCAGTGACGGCAGCCTCTATCCGGCGATCAACCGCCTGACCAAGGCGGGCCTCATCGAGCGGCGCGCCGACCCGGCCGCGGGGGCGGCCCGATACGTGCTCAGCCTGACCCCGGCCGGGCGGGCCGACATGCTTCAGCGGCTGCGCAAGCCCGCCGACCACGAGGTCACCGACTTCACCCGGTTCTACATCGTCCTGGCATTCCTCTCCCACCTGCCCGACGTGGCCGAACAGCACGCGGTGCTGCGCAGACGGCTGGAGTTCCTCGAAGAACCGGCGAGCTTCTTCTACGACAAGGACCGGCCCCTGCGCGCCGAGGAGATCACCGACCCCTACCGGCGCGGCATGCTGCTCACCGCCCGCGCCACCAGCCGAGCCGAACGGACCTGGCTGCGCGAGGCCCTCGGCGAGAATCCGCCCGCATTCGATACCACCGGCACCGAGAGCGATCGGCGTCCGCCGGCCGCTCCCGCGAGCTGACCGCCCACGGAGGTACCCATGCTTGCTGCCTGGTACGACGATCAGGGCCCCGCCGCCGATGTCCTGCACGTCGGCGAACTCCCCGATCCCCTCCCCGGTCCGGGCGAGGTCCGCATCCGCGTCACCGTCTCGGGCGTCAACCCCGGCGACACCAAGAAGCGGCGCGGCTGGCTCGGCTCCTCCATGCCCCATCCGCGGGTGATCCCGCACAGCGATGCCGCCGGAGTCGTCGACGCCGTGGGCGCCGGCGTCGACGCCCGCCGCGTCGGACAACGGGTCTGGGTGTACGGCGCCCAGTCCTACCGCCCCTTCGGCACAGCCGCCCAGTACACCGCCGTACCCGACCACCAGGCCGTACCCCTGCCCGGTCACCTCGGTGACGAACTGGGCGCGAGCCTCGGCATCCCCGGCATCACCGCCCACCGCACCGTCTTCGCCGACGGCCCGGTCGACGGCCGACTGGTCCTGGTCCACGGAGTCCTCGGCGGCGTCGGCTCCCTGGCCGCCCAGCTCGCCCACTGGGCCGGCGCCACCGTGATCGCCACCGTCCGCCGCACCGCGGACCTCGACCACGTCGACCCGGCTGTCGTCTCCCACGCCGTCGCCCTGGACACCGGCGACCCCGCCGCGGCCATCCGCTCGTACGCGACGCGGGGAGTCGACCGGATCATCGAGGTCGCACTGTCCGACAACGCCGACCTCGACAACGCCGTAGCCGCCGACGAGGCCGTCATCGCCGCCTACGCCACCCGCACGGACCGTACCGAGATCCCCTTCTGGCCGCTGCTGTTCAACAACGTCACCCTGCGGCTGCTCGGCAGCGACGACTTCCCCGCCGAGGCCAAGCGCCAGGCCGCCCGCGACCTCACCTCCGCCGCCGCCCTCGGCGCCCTCACGGTCGCCGTCGGCGACCGCTACCCGCTGGACGACATCGCCAAGGCCCACGACCACGTCGACGCCGGCGGTGGCCGCGGCCGCATCCTGGTCACCGTGCCCTGACGGCCGACGCCTCGCCCGGCGTCACCGCGGGCCGATGCCCTGTGCGGCCCCGGCCGCCCCCTGCCTCAGATGCGCACCGCCACCCCCGTGAACGTCGTCTCCGGGGTCTGGGGGCTCGTGAAGCGGGCGTTGACCAGGTAGAGGCGGTTGCCGTAGCGGGCGGCCGTGGTGGGGACGTCGAAGTGGGGGGAGGTGATCGTGCGGCTGAGGGTGGCGGTGGTGGACGTGCGGTCCAGGGTCCAGACGCTGACGAGGTTCAGGCGATTCTGGACGACGTACAGGGTGCGGCCGATGCGGTAGAGGCCGTCGCCGTTGACGACGGTCTCCTGTCCGACCAGGGTGATCTTCGTGGTGATGCCCGTCCTGAGGTTCACCTTGTGCAGCTCGCCGGGGGTGCTCTTGACGACGATCAGGGCGCGGCCGTCCGGGGTGTCGACGATGCCGTTGGCGCNNTGGGTCCAGTCGCCGGTGAGGGGGAGGGCACGGATCTCGCCGGGTCGGCCGCCGCGCGGGGCGCCGTACAGGACGGCGTCGCGGGAGTCGGTGAACCAGGCGCGGTCGCCCAGCAGGGTCACGTCGTTGATGAAGTGGCCGGTGGGGGAGGTGAGTTGGTGGGTGGTGAGGAGTTCGCCGGTGCGGGAGTCGATGACTCGGGCCACTCCGGTGCTGCCCGCCACGTACAGCAGGCCGTCGTGGTCCAGCTTGAGGCC
>NZ_MUBA01000506.1:215-8255 GCF_002154575.1 Streptomyces bobili | reverse complement strand
GGGGTGTGGGTGTGGGCGGGGGTGCGGGTCATACCGGCGACGGTAGTCCGGGATCGGGTCCCAGGTGTGGCCCAACAGGGACCTTCTTCAGTGGCCCACCTGGGCGTCGGCGCCCTGCCGCGGGTCCCGTCCGCTCGCCGCCAGCGCCCGTTCGAAGGTGGGTGCGTCGTCCGGGACCGGCACCGGGTCGGCGAAGCCGTCGTACTGGCGGTAGAGGTCTCCGTGGCGTTCGACGACGCCGAGGACCAGGCGGGCGGCGCCCTCCGAGAGGCGGAACTCCCCGCCGGTGGCGACGGCGACGTCCCAGCCGTGTACGGCCGTCTCCTTGACGATCATCGCGGCCAGTTCGCCGGCGGNNGGCCCAGCCGGGGTCGGCGGCGAAGTCGCGGGCGACCAGGTCCTCGGGGAGCTGTTTGCGCAGGGCGCGGTGTTCCAGGCCGTGGGAGGTGTAGAGGACCCAGTGGTTGACCAGGGCGCGCACGTCCCAGCCGGGACAGTGGGTCGGTTCGTTCAGGCGGGCCTGCAGGACGGCGCGCGCGACGCGGGCGGCCTCGGTGGCGCATTCGGACATGTACCGGTACGTCTCGTCGTTCTTCATGCCCCTCACGCTAGGGACGCGGGTGCCGCGGCGGCTTGAACAAACGCGACAGGGTTCAGGCCCGGGTCATCTCGACCAGTTTCATCACGGTGTTCCAGTTGCGGGTGGTCGCGATCAGCCCCTTGTTCGTGCGGGGCCGGGAGAGCTGTTCGGCGAGTTTGGAACGGCCGAGGCCGTCGGGGGCGTACAGGTACAGGGCACGGTCGCCGAGGCGGAACTCCTCGGGCAGGAACGCGGCCTGGTCTATGCCCGCGAAGCGGTCGGCTTCGACGGGGGCGGAGAAGTACGTGACGTGCAGCTGCTTGGCCTCCAGGTCGGCGGCCGGGAAGGGGCAGGCGGCGGCGACCGCTTCCAGATACGCGTGGTCGCGCACGATCACGTCGACGGCGAAGCCGAACTGCTTCTCGATCGCCCCCGTCAGCTCCCGCGCGAGGCTGTCCTCGTCGCCGTGGCCGGCGGAGAAGACGGCCTGGCCGCTCTGGAGGTAGGTGCGGACGCTGTCATGTCCGAGGCCCTCCAGCAGGGTCCGGAGAGCCGCCATCGGGACCTTCCGGTTGCCGCCCACGTTGATGCCGCGCAACAGTGCCGCGTACGTCGTTGTCATCAGGCCAGAGTATGCGGCTGCGGCCGTCGTACCCCGTGGACGCGGGCACGACGGCCACCGGACCCCGGGCCCGCGGCCGGCACGGAACGCGACCCTGATCATCATCCCCGAGGCCCGCCGATAGGTGTAGGGGGCCACTGTCCTCCCCAGTGCTGAGACGTCGGGGTCCGAGGGGAGGACTTCGCCGGCCCGGACCTCGTCGAACAGCACGACGAGATGGCTTTATGCGGCCCATACCTTCGAAGGGAGAGGTGGCGGCAGGGGGCCGCCACCGCATCTCGAGGGGAAAGCCCGTCATGGGGAACGGAGATTCACGGGTGCGGGGCATCGCCGCGCGGGCCGGCGGCTGGAGTGCCCGGCATCGCTGGACGGCCGTCGGTATCTGGGTGCTGTTCGTCGTCCTGGCCGTGGGACTGGGGTCGGCGGCCGGCCAGGTCAAGGTCAAGGACAGCGACCAGCTCAAGGGCGAGACGCACACCGCAGCCAAGATCATCGAGGATGCCGGGATCGAGGAGCCCGCCAGTGAGACGGTCCTCGTCCAGGCCAAGGACGGGAAGCTGAAGTCCACGGACGCGGAGTTCCGTGCGGCCGTCGAGGCGGTCGTCACGGCCGTCGAGGGCACCGGCAAGGTCACCGAGGTCACCTCGCCGTACGACACGCAGACGATCTCCAAGGACGGTCACAGCGCGCTGGTGCAGTTCGACGTCCGCGGCGAGTCCGACACCGCGGGTGAGCGGATCGAGCCGGTCCTGAAGGCCGTCGAGGGGGTGCAGAATGAGCACGAGGCACTGCGGATCGAGGAGATCGGCGGCGCCAGCATGATGAAGACGTTCGACGACGCGTTCGGCGACGACTTCAAGAAGGCCGAGTACTCGGCGGTGCCGGTGGCCCTCGGCATTCTGCTCATCGCGTTCGGCGCCCTGGTCGCCGCCCTGCTCCCGGTGCTGCTCGCGGTCACCGCGATCATGGCGACGACGGGCCTGATGGGCATCGTCAGCCATGTCATGCCGATGAGCGACACCGCCAGCTCCGTGATGCTGCTGGTCGGTCTGGCCGTCGGTGTCGACTACTGCCTGTTCTACCTGCGCCGTGAGCGCGAGGAGCGCGAGGCCGGCCGGGACGGGGAGACCGCGCTGCGGATCGCCGCCGCGACGAGCGGCCGCGCGATCATCGTCTCCGGTGTCACCGTGTGCGTGGCGATGGCGGGCATGCTGTTCACCGGGCTCGCCGAGTTCGAGGCGATGGGTCTGGCCTCCCTGATGGTGGTGGCCGTGGCGATGGTCGGCTCCGTGACCGTGCTGCCCGCACTCCTGTCGCTGCTGGGCGAGCGGGTCGAGAAGGGCCGTATCCCCTTCCTGCGCCGGCGTGCCCGCAAGGGCGGCAACGGCGGTGGCGAGAGCCGGTTCTGGTCGGCCGTCCTGAAGGGCGTCCTCGCCAGGCCCCTGGTCTCCGTGCTCGTCGCGGCCGGCGCGCTGCTGGCCATCGCGGCGCCCGCGCTCGGCATGAAGACCCAGAACCTCACCCTGGACCAGGAGTTCGGCGACTCGCTGCCGATCGTGCAGACCTACAACCGCGTCAACGAGGCCTTCCCCGGCGGCTCCGACCCGGCCGAGGTGGTCGTCCACGCCAAGGACATCAACGCACCCGAGGTGAAGTCCGCGCTCGCCGACTTCCGTGAGCGGGCGATCAGTTCGGGCGCCTCTCGGGGCCCCGTCGAGATCAAGCTGCACGACGCGCAGAACATCGCCTTCGTGTATGTCCCGCTGGTCGGCGGTTCCGATCTGGACAAGGCGGGCGCGAGCCTGGACAAGCTGCGCGACGACGTACGGCCCGCGACGCTCGGCCGGGTAGACGGCGTTCAGGCGCCGATCACCGGGCAGGTCGCCGGTTCGAAGGACTTCAACGACCAGCTGGCCGGAGCGGTCGTCCCGGTCTTCGCCTTCGTGGTGGTGTTCGCCTTCGCGCTGATGCTGCTGTCGTTCCGTTCGCTGACGATCGCCATCACCTCGATCGTGCTCAACCTGCTCTCCGTGGGCGCCGCCTACGGCATCCTCGTGGGCGTCTTCCAGCACGGCTGGGGCGCGTCTCTGGTCGGCGCGGAGGGCGTCGGCGCCATCGTCACCTGGCTGCCGCTGTTCCTCTTCGTGATCCTGTTCGGGCTGTCGATGGACTACCACGTGTTCGTGGTCTCCCGGATCCGCGAGGCACGGCTGCGCGGCCTGACCACGAGGGACGCCATCACGCACGGTGTCGTCACCACGGCCGGGGTCGTGACCAGCGCCGCCGTCATCATGGTCGCCGTGTTCGCGATCTTCGGCACGCTGTCCATGCAGTCCATGAAGCAGATGGGCGTCGGCCTGGCCGCCGCGGTCCTGATCGACGCGACGGTCATCCGGGGCGTGCTGCTCCCGGCGGTCATGGCGCTGCTCGGCGAGCGCAACTGGTACCTGCCGAAGTGGCTGCACCGGCTGCCCGACCTGACGCACGACGAGTCGTCCGAGGCGATCGAGCCGACGGCGCGGGACGACGAGGGCGAGCCGGTACGGGTCTGACCCGCCGAAGCGGACAGGCGGCCCCGGACCGCACAGCTCCGTATCGCTGAATCGCTGAATCGCCGCCTCGCCGACACACCGCATCTCCGAATTTCCCCAGACCGAGGGCCCGTTGACCACCGGGGAGTCAACGGGCCCTCACTCATGCCTGCCGGAAGCCGGAAGCGGAGACGGTCACCGGGACCGCAGTCCGGCCTCGATCACGTCGGCCGCCCGGCGGGTGCCGCCCTCCGCGGACATGTCTGCCTGGATCTCCTTCAGCCGCCGGGCGACCTCGGGGTCGTCGACGAGGGCCAGGGCCGCGGCCCGCAGCGTGTCAGCGGTGGCCTCCTCGGCGGGGACATGACGGGCCACCCCGAGTGCCTGGAGCACGTCCGCGTTGCCGAACTGGTCCACGGCCTGCGGTACGGCGATCATGGGCGTCGCCGTGGCCATCCCCTCCTGGCTGCCGCCGGCGCCGGCGTGGGTGACGAACAGGTCGGCCTGCCGCAGCACCGCCAACTGCGGCACCCAGGAGCGCACTTCGACGTTCGCGGGTAGGTCGCCCAGCTCGGCGGGGTCGACGTGCTTGCCGATCTGGAGCACGAGGTGCCAGCCGGGCAGGCCGGAGAAGGCCTGGACGCAGGCACGGTAGAAGTCCGGCTGTTTGGTGAAGGCGGAGCCCAGGGAGACCAGGACGACCTTCTCGGCCCCGGCCGGCCTGGTCCAGTCGCCCTCCGCGGTGCGGTCGCCCTGGCAGGCGCCGACGAACGTGTACACGCTCTCGTCGACCCGGTCGGCGTTCGGCTGGAGCGCCTTCGGGATGAGTACCAGGGAACGGGCCGGCCGGCCGGCGAAATCGTCGGGGTGCAGGGTGATGCCGTTCTCGGCGAGCCAGGCCTGGAAGCGGTCGTAGTAGGCCTGGCCGCGGGCGGTCTTCTTCGGCTCGGCCCACATCGGTTCGGCGACCTCCTGCTCGTACCCCTCCCAGGCGACGAGGGCGGGTGAGAGGGAGATCGCGGGCACGCCCCAGCGGTGGGCGAGGACGCGGGCCGGGTAGGAGGCGATGTCGTGCAGGACGAGGTCGGGCTCGTCGCCGGCGTAGGCCTCGATCAGCTGGGGCAGCGCCTGCACGGCGTCGTCGAGGAAGGGCTCCACGTTGTCGAGGAGGGTGGCGCCCCAGGCCGACGGGTCGGCGTCGGGCGGGGGCAGGGTGGAGTTCCAGGGCTTCACCTCGGCGCCGGTGGCGGCGACCTTGTCGGCGAGGGCGGGCGGGATGGCGTAGGTGACCCGGTGCCCGCGGGCGACGAGTTCGCGGATCACCTCGAGGCTGGGGTTCACGTGGCCGTGGGCGGCGATGGAGAACATGGCGATGTGCGCGGGTGAGGTCATGTGATCGACCATAAACGAGACGAGACGTCTCGTGCAATGCAGATATCGGTTCCTCTCCCCGGTGGCACAGTGGCGCGGCACCCGGTACGCCGTCAGGGACCGGACCGCGCACCTCGTCCGACCTGTGCGAATGCGAGACTGGGCGGCGGACGGCCGGATCCCGAGGCCGTCCCGGCGGGAGCAGACGGTCATGGCTGGGAGGCGGACGATGGACGAGGCGCGCGCGAGGGACGTACTGGCCGCGGCGGGGCTGGCGGCCGGGGCCGGGGAGGCGCGGCTGCTCGCCCTCGGCGAGAACGCGGTGTTCGCCGCCGGTGACCTGGTGGTGAAGGTGGGCCGGGACGCCGAACTGCTGGAGCGGGCCCGGCGCGAGCTGGATGTCGCGGAGTGGCTGGCCGGCGCCGGTGTCCCCGCGGTGCGGGCGGCCGAGGCGAAGCCCCTGCTGGTGGAGGGTCATCCGGTGACGGTGTGGCACCGGCTGCCCGACGCGGTACGGCCCGCCGAGCCACGGGATCTGGCCGGACTCCTGCGCCTCGTGCACGCGCTGCCCGCACCCTCCTTCCCGCTGCCGTCGCGGGATCTGCTGGCCGGGGTGGAGCGCTGGCTGCGGCTGGCGGGCGACGCGATCGACCCGGCGGACGCGGCGTATCTGCGTGAGCGGCGTGACGGCTTCGTGTCGGCCGCCGCCGCGCTCACCCCGCGGTTGGCGCCCGGCCCGATCCACGGCGACGCGCTGCCCCGCAATGTGCACATCGGCCCGGACGGGCCGGTCCTGGTCGACCTGGAGACCTTCTCCACCGACCTGCGCGAGCACGACCTGGTCGTGCTCGCGCTGTCCCGCGACCGCTACGGCCTGCCCGCCGAGGCCTACGACTCCTTCACCGACGCCTACGGCTGGGACGTGCGGGAGTGGGAGGGCTGCGCGGTGCTGCGGGGCGCGCGGGAGACGGCGAGCTGCGCCTGGGTGGCCCAGCACGCGCCGACGGCTCCCAAGGCGCTGGCGGAGTTCGTCCGTCGGGTGGCATCACTGCGCGACGGCGACGAATCGGTGCGCTGGTACCCCTTCTGAACCGCGCCCGGGATCCTTCCCGGCCCGCCGGTCAGACGGTGTGGCTGTCCGCCGGCTCGCGCACCGGCCAGACGCCGTCGACGACCGCGTCCGCGTCGCCCTTGCGGCGCAGGAAGTCCTGGAAGTCCGCCGCCCAGGCCGCGTACCACTCGATCTGGCTGCGGTGCAGTTCCGCCGGGCCGAGGGTGGCGACCTTGGGGTGGCGCTCGGCTATCGCGCGTGCCAGGCGGGCGGCGGCCAGCGCGTCGGCGGAGGCGTCGTGCGCCGCGTCCAGGGAGACGCCGTACTCGGCGCAGACCGCTTCGAGGTTGCGCTTGCCGCGGCGGTAGCGGTCGGCCCAGCGGTCGATGGTGTACGGGTCGACGACCGGGGCGGGGTCGAGGCCGCCCAGCCGGTCGCGCAGGGAGGGCAGGCCGTGTCTGCGCAGTTCGGCGGAGAGCAGGGTCAGATCGAAGGCCGCGTTGTAGGCGACGACCGGGACGCCGGTGCGCCAGTAGCCGGTGAGGACGCCCGCGATGGCGTCCGCGACCTCGTCGGCGGGGCGGCCCTCGGCGGCCGCCCGTTCATTACTGATGCCGTGGACCGCGACCGCGTCCGCCGGGATCTCCACGCCCGGGTCGGCCAGCCATTCGCGGCTGCCGAGCACCTGCCCGTCCCTGACCTCGATCACGGCGCCCGTGACGATGCGCGCCTCGCGCGGGTCCGTCCCGGTGGTCTCCAGGTCGAAGCCGATGAGCAGCTCACGATGCCAGGCCATACCGGCCCCCCTTCTCGGTGGTGCTTTCCCCCAGTGGTCTCCACCTTCGCATGCGCCACTGACAATCAGAGGACCGCGTTCCGCTTCCCGCGGGACGGTTCCGGACAACTGCCGCACATCGCCAGCGAACGGTCAGGACACCGGCCGCGAGTCCGCCCAGGCCAGCTCGAACTCCTCGCGGTAGGCGCCGAAAAGTCCGCCTTCGCCGACATCGCCCGACTTGACCACCCGGTTGCCGTTGCGCAACACCAGCACCGGTGCCTCCATGCCGCGCATGCGCCGCAGATAGGACTGCACGACCGCGATGCCGTCGGTGCCGTCGCCGTCGACCAGGTAGGCGGTGAAGCGGGGCGTCTCGTCGTACACCTGGATCTGGAAGGCGCCGGGGTCGCGCAGCCGGGAGCGGACCCGGCGCATGTGCAGGATGTTCATCTCCACCGCGCGGCTCAACTCACCCCGCTTCATGCCGAGTTCGCGCTCGCGGCGCTTCACGGCGCTGGAGGCCGGGTTGAGGAACAGCAGCCGCACCCGGGCGCCCGCCTCGGCGAGCCGGACCAGGCGGCGGCCGGAGAAGTTCTGCACGAGGAGGTTGAGGCCGATGCCGATCGCGTCGAGGCGGCGGGCCCCGTCGAAGATGTCCTCGGCGGGGAACTGGCGCAGCAGCCGCACGCGGTCGGTGTGGACGGCGACGACGTCCGCGTACCGGTCGCCGATGAGGTCCTCGACGGCGTCGACGGGCAGCCTGCGTGCGGAGGGCACGTCACCGCCGGTGCCGAGCATCTCCAGCAGGCGGGCGGAGGCGCGTTCGGCCTGGTTCAGGACGGCCTCGGACAGCGCCCGGTTGCGGGAGACGACATTGCGGGTCACCTCCAGCTCGTCCAGGGCGAGTTCGACGTCCCGGCGGTCGTCCAGGTACGGCTCGAAGCACGGCCAGTGCTGCACCATCAGTTCGCGCAGCTGCGGCAGGGTGAGGAAGGAGATCACGTTGTCGTCGGCCGGGTCGAGCAAGTAGCCCTTGCGGCGGCTGACTTCGCGTACGGCGACGGCGCGCTGCACCCACTCCTGGCCGGCGGGGCCGGCCGCGGCGAC
>NZ_MUBA01000506.1:0-192 GCF_002154575.1 Streptomyces bobili | reverse complement strand
AGCACGGCGGACACCACGGCGCGCAGCCGCTGTTCGACGAGGTTCAGCCAGATGTAGGCCCGGCCGGCCCGCTGGGCACGGGTGCGTACCTCGCGCCAGGCCTCGGTGTCCCAGTCCAGCTCCGGCCCGATGGCGCCCTCCATCGGCCGGGCCAGGGACACCGTGCCGGGCGGGACGTCTGTGGAGCCCCCC
>NZ_MUBA01000505.1 GCF_002154575.1 Streptomyces bobili | reverse complement strand
CGGCCCCGAGCACTGCGACTGGCAGAGCGCCCGCTTCCTGACGCTCGCCCCGGCCGAGCGTCAGGAAGCGGGCGCTCTGCCAGTCGCAGTGCTCGGGGCCGACGGAACTGTGGATGCGGGCGACGGGCTGCCGCTCACCCTTCACGTCCGTCCAGAACTCGTACCGGCTGGAGTCGGTGAATTCCGCCGGGAGTTCGGCCGGGTCGCAGGAGGCGTTGGTCTCCGGGCCCCAGCCGGGCCGTTCCTTCTGGTCGTGGGCGACCACGACGGCCACCTTGGTCCGGCCGCCGACGTCGAAGGAGTACAGGACCCGGTCCCCCTCCCGGCGTTCGACGCGGTAGCCGGAGCGGGGCACCTCGGGTGCGAAGAGGTCGAAGTAGAGCCGCAGCCCGTCCTGCGGGGTGTCGCCGCCGTCGCCGCGGCCCCAGCCGTCGGGCCCGTTGCCCTCGAAGATCTCCCCGTCGCACTCCAGGGCCCGGCCCGCGGCGCCGGTCACGGCGAGCAGCGCCCGCTCGGTGCTCTCGTCCACGTCCTCGGTGGGGATGTCGAGCGGGCCGCTGTACGGGGTGGCGGGCGCGGTCCCCTCGACCACCACGTCCTTGCCGTCGGCGCCGCATCCCACGGCCACCACCGCCGCCAGTACCGTCACCGCCACGAACCCTCTGCGCATTCTGCCGCCCCTGCTTTCCGTCCACCGGCCACTCCTGCGCCCCTGTGACGCGGCAGGGGCCCGCAACGTTCAGCGGGCCGTCTGGAACGTCTTGCGGTACGCCTGGGGCGAGACGCCGATCGCCGCGTGCAGGTGCTGGCGCAGCGAGGCGCCGGTGGCGAAGCCGACCCGGCCGGCGACCTGGTCCACCGTGAGGTCGCTGGACTCCAGCAGGTGCCGGGCGTGCGCCACCCGCTGCTGGATCAGCCAGCGGCCGGGGCTGAGGCCCACCTCGTCGTGGAAGCGGCGGGCGAAGGTGCGCAGGCTCATCCGGGCGTGCGCCGCGAGGTCGGCGAGGGTGAGGGGTTCGCCGAGGCGCCGCAGGGCCCAGGCGCGGGTGGCGGCCGTGCTGGTGGCGCCCGCCTCGGGCACCGGACGTTCGATGTACTGGGCCTGGCCGCCGTCCCGGAAGGGCGGGACGACACAGCGGCGGGCCACCGTGTTGGCGAGGCCGCTGCCGTGGTCCTTGCGGATGAGGTGGAGGCAGATGTCGACGCCGGAGGCGGCGCCCGCCGAGGTCAGCACCAGGTCGTCGTCGACGAACAGGACGTCCGGGTCGAGGTCGACGTGCGGGAACATCCGGCGGAACTCGTCGGCGAGCTGCCAGTGGGTGGTGGCCCGGCGGCCGTCGAGGAGACCGGCGGCGGCCAGGAAGAAGGCGCCGGTGCAGATGGACACGATCCGGGTGCCGGGGCGGATGCGGGCGAGGGCGGCGGCGACCTCGTCGGGGAGGTCCGCGGTGACCCGCGAGGCGGACACCGGGGCGATGACCACGGTGCCGGCGGTCTCCAGTACCTCGGGGCCGTGCTCGACGCCGACCGTGAAGTCCGCGTCGGTGTGCACCGGAGCGCCGTCGACCGTGCAGGTCAGCACCTCGTAACAGCCGTCCGCCGCGCCGAGGATGCGGCTCGGCATGCCGAGTTCGAAGGGATAGACGCCGTCGAGGGCGAGGACGACCACGCGTTCGGGATGCCGCTGCTTGCCACGCATGGCACGATCCTATCGAAGAGTGGCAATCATGCCATTGGCCGGTTGCCCGGACCCTGGCAGGCTGTGGCCTCATGAGTACTGAGCGCACGATGCGCGTCATCGGACAGGATGCCCTCGGGGGACCCGAGGTTCTCGAGGTGAAGACGGTGCAGCGGCCCGAGCCGCGCCCCAACGAGGTGCTGGTGCGGGTGCGCGCCGCCGGCGTGAACCCCACGGACTGGAAGCACCGCGCCTCGGGCGGCTTCCTCGGCAAGCCGCCGTTCACCCTGGGCTGGGACGTCTCCGGCACGGTCGAGAAGGTGGGCATCGGCGTCGCCGCCTTCGCGCCCGGCGACGACGTCTTCGGCATGCTGCCCTATCCGCACGGCCACGGCTCGCACGCCGAGTACGTCGTCGCCCCGGTCCGCGCCCTCTGGCACAAGCCCGCCTCCATCGACCATGTGCAGGCCGCCGCACTGCCGTTGGTGTCGCTGACCGCCCTCCAGGCGCTCGGCGAGGTCGCCGATCTCCAGCCCGGTCAGCGGGTGCTGATCCACGCGGCGGCCGGTGGCGTCGGGCATGTGGCCGTGCAGATCGCCAAGGAGCGCGGCGCGTACGTGATCGGCACGGCGAGCGCGGCCAAGCACGACTTCCTGCGCGAACTGGGCGCCGACGAGGTGATCGACTACCGGGAGAGCGACTTCACCGAGGCCGTGAAGGACATCGACGTGGTGCTGGACACCATCGGCGGGAGCACCTCGACGGGTTCGCTGCGGGTGCTGCGTCCGGGTGGCGTCGTGGTGTCGATCCTGCCGGTCGGTTCCCGCAAGTTCTTCGACGAGGCCGAGGCGCTGGGCGTGCGCGCGGTGCGGATGCTGGTGGACACCGACCGGGCCGGGATGCGCCGGATCGCCGAGCTGGTCGAGGCGGGCAGCCTGCGCGCCACGATCGCCGGGACGTTCCCGCTGGCCGATGCCGCCGAGGCGCACCGGCTCGGCGACACCGGCCGGACCACCGGGAAGCTGGTCCTGACCGTCGACTGACGGTCCGTCAGTCCCCGAAGGTGAGCACCGGCTTGACGGTCCGGCCTTCGGTCATGTCCCGCACCGCCCGGTCGATGTCCTGGAACGGATAGGTGCCGACCAGGCGGTGCAGCGGGAGCCGCCCCTCCTTGACCAGCTGGACCAGGGCCGGGATGAAGGTCTGCGTCTCGCTGTCGCCGAGGGTGAGGCCGACGATGCGCTTGCCGCTCAGCAACCCGTTGACGTCCAGGGCGACTTCGGTGCCGAAGGGCGGGGCGCCCACGACGACCAGGGTGCCGCGGGCGGCGAGCGCGTCGACTCCCTGACGGAGCACGGCGACGCTGCCCGTGGTCTCCACGATGCCGTCGGCGCCCCGGCCGCCGGTGATCTCGGCGACGGCGGCGCCGAGATCGGCCTCGCCCGCGTTCACGGTGTGGGTGGCGCCCAGCTCCTTGGCCAGGCCGAGGCGTTCGGCGACCCTGTCGACGGCGACCACGGTGGTCGCCGGGCTGAGGACGGCCGCCATCACCGCCGACAGACCGACGGCTCCGGCGCCGAGCACCACGACCGTGCCGCCGGCCGACGGCTTCAGTACGTTCCACACGGCACCGACGCCGGTCTGCACTCCGCAGCCCAGCGGGGCGAGCGAGGCGAGCGGCACCTCGGGGTCGACCTTGACGAGGCTGCGCTCGTCCACCAACGCCCGTTCGGCGAAGGAGGACTGGCCGAAGAAGTGGCCGCCGAGCGCCACGCCGTCCCGGCTGACGGTGGCGGTGCCGTCGGCGCGCCGGCCGCCGAGGAGGTTCAGCGGCAGCCAGGACGCGCAGTAGGCGGGGTGTCCGCCGTGGCATTCGCGGCACGCGCCGCAGGAGGTGAAGGACAGCACGACGTGGTCGCCGGGGGCCACGCCGGTGACGGCCGGCCCGACCGCCTCGACGATCCCCGCGCCCTCGTGGCCGAGGACCCCCGGCAGCGGGAAGGGCAGCCCGCCGCTCGCCACGCTCAGATCGGTGTGACACAGCCCGGCCGCCACCAGCCGGACGACGGCCTCGTGCGGGGCGGGATCGTCCAGGACGACCTCGGACAGGGTGAAGGGCGCTCCGCCGGACTCGACGACGGCCGCGCGCGTGATGAGGGACATGCGGCGAACTCCTTGGCTACGGCGCTCAGTCGAGCGAGACGACGACGGACTTGACCTTGGTGTAGGAGGCGAGAGCCTCGGGACCGTACTCGCGCCCGAAGCCGGACTCCTTGACGCCGCCGAAGGGGACGGCGGGGTCGAGCATCGCCCAGTCGTTGACCCAGACGATCCCGGCCTGGAGCCGGTCGGCGACCCGGTGGGCTCGGGCCAGGTTCCCGGTCTGCACGCCGGCGGCGAGGCCGTACGGCGTGGAGTTGGCGAGGGCGATCGCCTCGTCCTCGCTGTCGAAGGGCTGGACGGTGAGGACCGGGCCGAACACCTCCTCCTGGATCACGCGGGAGTCGTTGGAGAGGTCGGCGATCACGGTGGGCCGGTAGTAGTAGCCGCCGTCGAGGCCGAGACGTTCGCCGCCGCAGACGATCCGGGCGCCCTCCTTGCGGGCGAGGGCGACGTACTCCTCGACCTTGCGCAGGTGCCGCTCCCCCGCCATCGGGCCGACGACGGTCTCCGGCAGCCTCGGGTCGCCGACCGGGACGCCGGGGACGGCCTCGGCGAGGATCTTCAGCAGGGTGGCGTGGACCGGGCGGGCCACCAGCAGGCGCGGGCCTCCCATGCAGAACTGACCGGTGTTGAAGACGAACGCCTTGATGACCGCGCCGACGGCCTTCTCCAGGTCGGCGTCCTCGAAGACGAGGTGCGCCGCGTTGCCGCCCAGCTCCATGGTGACCGGCTTGAGGTTCTCGCCGGCGACGCTCGCGGCGTGCCGGCCGACCGCGGTGGAGCCGGTGAAGGCGATCTTGTCGACGCCGGGGTGGCGCAGCAGCGCCTCGCCGGCCACCGGGCCGGTGCCGGTCACCACGTTGACGACGCCGTCGGGGACGCCCGCCCGCTGGAACAGTCCCGCCATGTAGAGGGCGGAGAGCGGGGTCTCGTCGGCGGGCTTGTGGACGACCGTGTTCCCGGCCGCCAGCGCCGGGGCGATCTTCGAGCCGGCCAGGATCAGCGGGAAGTTGAACGGGGTGATCGCGGCGACCACGCCGATCGGGCCGCGCTGGGTGTAGGCGAGGGCGTTGAGCGGGGTGTCGCGGGTGGAGCCGTCCAGGGTGTGGGCCAGGGCGGCGTAGTACTCGTAGTCGTTCGCCGCGTTGGTGACGTCCACGGCGTGCGCCAGGGTGATCGGCTTGCCGACGTCGAGGCTCTCCAGGCGGGCGATCTCGTCGGCCTCCGCCCGGATCAGCTCGGCCACCCGGTGCAGGACACGGCCCCGATCCCGGCCGCTGAACCCGGACCACGGTCCGGAGTCGAAGGCCTCCCGTGCGGCGCGCACGGCCGCGTCCACGTCGGCGGGGCCGGCCGCGGCGACGGTGGTCAGGACCGTGCCACGGGACGGGTCGACCACCTCGGTGCGCGCTCCGTCGGCGGCTTCGCGCCACTGCCCCCCGATGAAGAGCCGGCCGGGGCCGGTCGGGTCGGTGGTCTCGAAGGTGGTCATCGCCACTCCTCAGCATCGTCGCTAAGTTTGCCAAGTGTTCAACAAACAGGATTCCTGTTGGTCCGCAGTCTCATTACGGACAGGTTTCCTGTCAATGCTCTAGGCTCAGGTTCATGGTCGGCACTCACACAGCCAAGGCACCCCCGTCCCTGCTCTACATGGTGAAGCAGGTGGAGCTGATCGTGCGCTCCCACCTGGACGAGCTGGTCAGGCCGTCCAGGATCACCGCACTCCAGTACACGGCGCTCACCGTGCTGGAGCGGCACGACGGACTGTCGGCCGCCCAGCTGGCGCGGGACTCCTTCGTCACCGCCCAGTCCATCGCCGACGTGGTGCGCTCCCTGGAGAGCCGGGGGCTGATCCGGCGCGAACGCAACCCACGCAACCGGCGCGAGCTGCTGATCCTGCTCACCGACGAGGGGCGGGAGGTGCTGGAGCGGCACGCCGGGCCGGTCAGGGAGCTGGAGGAGCGGATGGTGCGGGACCTCACCGAGCACCAGGCCGAGCAGTTCAGGCTGGCGCTGTCCAAGGCCTGGCAGGCCCTTTCGTAGGCGTGTGGACACTGTCACCGGCGCACGGGCCCTCCCCCGCGGGGTATTCTTCACCACTTCGTTCACGACACGAAAAAACTCGGTCGAGACACGTCCTCATTTCGAAGACATATGTCAATCGAACATGCTGGAATTCACTCCATCGGGGGTAGCTTGCTGGGGTGGGGAACTGCCGCGCGCGCCCCCGCCGTTGGAGGCTCCCGACCGGTGGAGCTGTGTGGGAGGCGATGTCGTCGTGCAGCAGGAACCCGCCACGGACACCCCGCATCTGCGCGTCCGCGAGGACCGGGGATACACGGTGCTGGAGTTCCGCGGCGAGATCGACATCGTTGCCGCGACGGAGATCGGCTCCCACCTGGACAGCGCCACCGCCGGTCCCGCCCCGCGCGTGGTGCTCGACCTGAGCGGGATCGAGTTCTTCGACTGCTCCGGCCTGCGCCTGCTCTACCGGGCCCGCGGCCGGGTCCTGGACCACGGCGGCGACCTGCACCTCGTCTGCACCCACGCGCTGACCCTGCGCATCCTGCGGGCCACCGGCCTGTCCCGGCTGCTGCCGCCCGCCGCCAGCCTGGACGACGCTCTGGATCGGCCGGGGGCCACCTCCGGCTCGTTATGACCGACCGCTGAGACCGGGCCGGGGGCTATCCGGCACGGTCGGCGTCGAACAGCGCGCTGACCGACTCACCGTTGTGAATACGCCGTACGGCCTCGGCGAGGGCCGGGGCGATGGACAGCACGCGCAGCTTGTCGGTGTGCTCCTCCGCCGCCACGGGCACGGTGTTGGTGCACACGATCTCCAGGACGTCCGGCTGCTCGCTGAGCCGCTTGAGGGCGTCGGCCGCGAAGAGTCCGTGCGTGCAGGCCACCCGGATCGACCGGGGCTCCGACTCCCGGAGCCGGTCGAGAAGTTCCAGGACGGTGCTGCCCTTGGCGATCTCGTCGTCCAGGACGATCACATCCCGTCCTGTGACCTCGCCGATCACCGTGTTGATGCTGACCCGGTCGTCGGGATACCGCTGCTTGGCGCCGGCCGCCACCTGGGCGCCGAGCATCCGGGCGAACGCGGCGGCCTCCTTGGCGTTGCCGAGGTCCGGTGAGACGACGGTCGTGCGGGTGAGGTCGTAGCGGCGGAAGTGGGCGGCGAGTTCCCGGCGGGCGTGCAGATGGTCGACGGGGACCGAGAAGAAGCCGTGCACCTGCGGCGAGTGCAGGGTCATGGTGAGGACCCGGTGCACTCCGGCCGCCGCCATGAGGTCGGCGACCAGCCGTCCGCCGAGGGAGATGCGGGGCTCGTCCTTCTTGTCGGAGCGGGCGTACGAATAGTGCGGCATGACGACGGTGATCCGGCCCGCGGACGCCCCGCGGGCCGCGTCGCACATCAGCAGCAGCTCCACGAGATGCTCCTGCACGGGCTTGACCAGGGGCTGCACGAGAAAGACATCGCGTTCCCGGCAGTTCGCCTGCAGCTGGACCTCCAGGCAGTCGTTGGCGAACCTGCTGAGCCGGGACGGGCTGAGGGGCACGCCGAGGTGGGCGCAGACCTCGGCGGCGAGGTCGGGATGGGCGCTGCCGCTGAACACGGAGATGTCTCGCACTGAGGGCTCCTCGGATGACCCTGGTCCGGCGGGGTCTCCCATGCTGGCCGATCTCAGCCGCCCCGTCACCCTCACCCGTACGCCGTCCGCGGCGCCCGCCGCCCGGCCCCGGCCCGCGGGCCACCGGCACAACTCCTCAACAAGCGGGCCTGTCACAGGATTTGGCGGGCAAGAGGTGTTCAGGAAGGAGGGCCGTCGATGACGACTTCCATCAAGCGCCTCCCCAGGCGCATGCCCGGCTGGGCCAAGGTGCTCACCGCCGTCGTGGTCGTACTCGTCGTGATGTTCGCCGGGATCCGGCTCAGCCTGCTGCCGGGACTGCGCGACTTCTTCGGCACCGAGACCCACGACCGTTCGGGGCCCGCACTCCTCAGGTCCATCCAGGACATGAGCCGCTACGAGGCCGCCTCCGGCAACTTCCAGGTCGTCGTCGACCTGGAGAAGGACGCCAAATACCTCCCCGACGCGCTCCGCGGCACCCGCACCCTGTACGTCGGGGCGGGCACCGTGGACGCCTACGTCGACCTGGGTCAGGTCGGCGACAAGGACGTGACGGTCGACGCCGACCGCACGTCGGCCGCCCTGCGGCTGCCCCACGCCGCACTCGGCACCCCGGCCCTCGACCCCGACCGCTCCTACGCCGTCTCCAAGCAACGCGGTCTCCTGGACCGGCTCGGCGACCTCTTCTCCGACAACCCCAACGGCGAGCAGGCCGTGCAGAAGCTCGCGGCCCGGCACATCGGCGACGCGGCGAAGGACAGCGAGCTGACCGCGCGCGCCGAGACCAACACCACCGCCATGCTCCAGGGACTGCTGCGCTCCCTCGGCTTCGAGGAGGTGCGCGTGACCTACGGCACCTGACCGACCGCGGCGCCCGCCTCACACGGCGCGTGACCGGACGGCGCGTGACCGGACGGCGCGTGACCGGACGGTACGCGTCCCACAGCCCCGGCACACCCGGCAGGGCCAGGGCAGGCCGGCAGCCAGGCCATGCGGTCCCCGAGGTGCCCGGACCGCGGGCGGCGCGTTCTCCCGCTGTTCGGGGGTAACCGGCCTACCACGCAGGGAAGTTGACGACTGGAGAACCGCATGGACCGTGCAGCCCTACGTCCGCGTGCCGCCGCACTGCGCGTGCGCGCCGCTCTTCGCCTGCGCACCGCCGAGCCCGAACCGCCCGCTGAGGCCGAGCCCTCCAAGGGAGGCAGGCGGGCGAAGGGCCGCGAGCGGACGAAGGCCGACGGCTCCGAGCGGGGCGGGCGCCGGCCGCTGCCGTTCCCCCTGCGGCTGCTGGCGATGCTGTTCGCGTTCGCCTTCATGGTGGCGTTCGCCGTCGTGCTGGCCCGGCTCACCCTGGAGCCCTCCCCCGCCTCCGAGTCTCTGGTGCACTCCAACCTGCGGCCCGGCCGGTCGCTGCGGGCGTATCTGGACCAGCCGGAACTGCGTGACGCGGTGAAACAGATCGGCGGGAACCTGCTGCTCGGGGTGCCGTTCGGCGTGCTGGTGCCGGTCGTCGCGCCTCGGGCGCGCGGACTGGTGCGGGTCCTGCTGCTGACCGCGAGCGTGATGCTGCTGGTGGAGTTCGCCCAGGGCGCGCTGGTGACCGGGCGCGCCTTCGACGTCGACGACGTCATCCTCAACACGGCGGGCGCGCTGGTCGGCTACCTGCTCGTGGGCCGGCGGATGGGCCGGGCCGTGCACGCCCGGGAGCGCCGGGCGTGACCGCGCGGGCGGCGGGAGCTAACGACCTCGGGGTTTCCAGGTGTAGCGGTCGCCGCCCACCCAGCGGACCACGTCCGGGTCGTCGAGGTCGTGGACGGTGATGCCGAACGCGGCGGCTGTCTCGAGGACGTCGGTGACGGCCCTGGCCTCACCGACCACCTCTCCGTCGATTTCCACGATGCGGAACGGGGACTCGCCCGGCTGCACCCCGAGCACCGTGATCCGCGGTCGGGAGATGTGGGGGCTCGCGATTTCGGTCATGTCATAGAGCGTAAATCGCGACGGTCAGGAAGGAATCACCCGATTCCGACATCGAATCATCCGGTTCCGACGTCGGCTCGTCCTTTCCCACCGTTGAGCAGGTCCAGCACGGCCGCCTCGACGGCACCCTGCGCGGCCGGCCGCCCGAACACCCCGTGTTCGCCCAGCCGGGTGAGCGCGGGGGCGATCGTCCGGCCCTGGTCGAACAACTCGAAGACGCGCGGGTCGATGTAGGAGGCCCGGCACACGGCGGGCGTGTTGCCGAGGTACCGGCTGACCTCCCGCGCCGCGCGGGCGGCCTGCCGGCGCCGGGCGGCGGGGGTGGCGCGGGCCTCCTTGGTGGTGACGGCGAGGGCCACCGCGGCGAGCACGGTGGCATGCCAGGTGCGGAAGTCCTTGGCGGTGACCTCGGTCCCGGCCAGCCGGCGCAGCGCGTCGTTGAGATCGGCGCCGCGCAGGTCGTGCCAGGCGCCCCGTTCCCAGAAGACCAGCAGTCGTTCCCCGCCGCGGCGGCGCCGCAGCAGGGCGCGGACCACGGCATGGGCCTGCTCGTCCACGAGTGCCCGGACCAGCTCCGTGCCGCCCTTCGCCGGGAAGCAGAACTCCAGCTCGCCGCGCCCGCACGTGACGTGCTCGCGCAGCATCGTCGTCAGCCCGTAGGTCTCGCTCACCTTGGTGTGGCGGTCGCTGCCGATGCGGAAGAAGCCGAGGTCCAGCAGGCGTACGGCGCACGCGGTGACGCGGCTCCGGCTCAGGCCGCGACCGGCGAGGTCGGCGCGGACCCGTGCCCGCAGTTCGGGCAGGGCGAGGGCGACCTCGCGGACGTGCGCGTGCTTGGCCTGCTCCTGCTGGGCGCGGAAGCGCTCGTGGTAGAGGTACTGGCGGCGTCCCGCGTCGTCGGTGCCGACGGCCTGGAGGTGGCCGTTGGGCCAGGGGCAGATCCATACGTCGCGCCAGGCGGGCGGGATGGTCAGGGCGCGGATCCTGGCGAGCTGCTCGGGGTCGGTGAGGGGTTGGCCGTGCTGGTCGCGGTAGCGGAAGCCCCGGCCGTGGGGCACGCGGGTGAGGCCGGGGCCGTCGCAGGAACTGGTCCGCAGTCTCACGGCCGGCCGTTCAGGGCCTGCGCCAGTCGTCGCCGGCGAGATGCGATCCGGCCTGCGGGCCCATCCTGAGCATGCCGCCGTCGACGCTCCAGGAGGCGCCGGTGACGTAACCGGCGTCCGGACCGGCGAGGAAGGCGATGACGGCGGCTACCTCGCGGGCGTCGCCGGGGCGGCCCAGCGGGATACCGGGGCGGCTCTCGGTGTGCGGGTCGATGTCCTCCTGCCCGGTCATGGGGGTGGCGATCTCGCCGGGCGCGACGGCGTTGACGGTGATGCCGTACTCGGCGAGTTCGAGGGCCATGACCTGGGTGAGCAGGCCCAGGCCGCCCTTGGCGGCGCAGTACGGGGCGGCGCCCACGCGCGGCTGGTGCTCGTGGACGGAGGTGACGTTGACGATCCGGCCGCCGTCGCCCTGCCGGATCATGTGCCGGGCCGCCTTCTGCCCGCACAGGAACGGGCCGATCAGGTCGACGTCCAGGACCCGCCGCACCTCGTCCGGCTCCAGGTCGAGGAAGCGCGTCATGGTGCCCGTACCGGCGTTGTTGACGAG